>JAHJQX010000035.1 GCA_018818965.1 Patescibacteria group bacterium
CATCGCTTGGTAAGAGATGTTACCAAGCCAATCGGTAAAATCACAGTCCAGCCAGTAGAGTTTATGGGAGAGCAGGAAGAGCTCTGGGGTACAGCCATTGGAAAAATAGCAAAGGAGATGAATGCCTATCTCGGCCAAAGACATGCTGAGGGGATCTTGGTGATCAAAGATAGAATACCGGTTGAGTGGAGGAAGTACACTCTTCTTCTTCCCGGAACTATCTGGTGCTATGTAGGCAATCCCGCCAGGCGTTATGATGACCAGATGGATCTAATGCCTACGCTGGAATATTACGATCACCTCGGCTGGATAATTGCGGTGCGACCTGCTTATAAAGACTTCTATAAGGGGACTAATTACAGGCTGCTGCAAATTGTCCCTTAGCTCCTTTATCTACGCTCTGAGGCTAAACCCACGTCAGTTAGTATAACCGACGTGGGTCTTTTTTTACAATGAGCAGCTGTTGTGGAAATCATATCCACACTAACAATACTATATAATAGCCAAATAATGTCATTAATCTACATCTAAATCGACAACAGTTACCACAGTTTGACAAATATAATATATAGTGTCCTGAAAATAATTAATAGCTTAAATAACTCACCAGAATGAAAATAGTACCAGATATTCCCATTATATACCCGGACAAATTCCCCGCCGATCTTGTCAACGATGTCAACAAGTGGGCTTTTTCGCCCACAGAAATGAAAGAGAGTAAGGGCAAGCTCTTGACCCTCGATATTGATTTTGGTAATTTTTGTACACTCAATTGCCCCCACTGCTTCCGTCGTGATAACAAGGTTGATTTTGGCAGCAGTAAACAAATGAATTTTACTGATATCCTCAAGATAGTAAAAGAAGGCAAAAAGCTCGGCCTACAATCAGTTAAGTTTCTCGGCGCTGGTGAACCTTTTGAAGATCTGAGATTTTTAGAGTTTTTACAGGAATTAAAAAAGCTTGATATTATCCCCGTGATTTTTAGCAAAGGTCACGTCATTGGCGATGACAACCTGGCCGCTCGCTATAATCATCACTACGGGGTGAAAAACAGTGAGGAGCTCGTGACTAAGCTAAGCGCAGTTAATACTAGTATCCTCCTCGGTTTTAATTCATTTGATTCAGCCATTCAAGACAAAATGGTCGGTGGCGTAAAAGGCTATACCGCTAAAAGAAACCGAGCGCTAGAACTATTGGTTAAAGCTAGATTTAACCAACACAACCCCACTCACCTCTGTCTGGCAGCTAATCCTATCACACACGGAAACTATAACGAACTCTTAGAAATATATAAGTGGGGTCGTTTGCGCGGTATGTATGTTATCGTCTGCCCAACCATGGTTAGTGGCCGCTGTGCAAAAGAAAGAGATTGGCGCAACATCACCCCTTCCCCGGCCAAATTAATAGATTTATACACCAAGATTTATCGTTTTAACATCAAGAAGAGGCTGCAAAGCAAAGAGCAAATTATTCGGGAAGGAATCGCCTCCTACGCTGGTGGTCATCCTTGCAATCAAATCGCCTGTGGGATGTACATCACCCTCACGGGAAAAGTTCTGCGTTGCCCAGGCGATGACGTCACTGTCTTTGGCAATATTTGGGAAGAATCGCTAGCCGATATCTGGCACAAATCAGAGAATTTTAAACGCGCCGGTCAATTCAATTGTGGTTGTCCGCCAAAATGTGGAAAATCAATTCCGAGTAATCTGTTTGCCGAGGTGATGAAAAACGTGGGAAAGATGTAGGCATTTCTCTCAGCACTCAAAAATGAGGCCTTTACCTTTACGGACCTCATTTTTTAAAATACAATGGATTAAATATCAATTCAATTTATGACTCTAACTAAAGTAGAAGAAAATATTTTAAAGTCAATCGTGGTAGCCTCGGAAGATGATCCGGATAAGCCAGAGTTTCCATCTGACAATCCCCGCTGGCCCTCTACTCCTACCATTGAGATCAAAGTACCTGATTTTGCTAATGTCCACCTCAAAGACGAAAGCGTTAACCCGACTGGCACTCACAAAGACCGTATGGCCTGGGAGATGGTGGTGACTTACCGACAGTTGCTTTTGGCCAAGCAAGAGGGCAGAATTGCTGAACTGCCCCAAATGTCAATTATTAGTTCCGGCTCCTCAGCTAATGCCATTCAGAATATACTCAGAAAATACCATTTACCTAATTTGAAAGTGCTGGTTGATTACCGGATGAAAACAGAAATAAAAGACGGTTTGAAAAAAGTTGGTTGTGAGTTGTATGAGACTGATCTGTCGCAGAGAGCTTTGAGCCGAGAAGACATCTTGAAGCTAACTAATAACATCGGTGGAATTGACATCACCTCCGATGATTCGCTCGGCCCCTTTGATGTTTTCTACGACTGGATGAGTTACGATATTATCAATCAAGAAGCTGACTATGTCTTTGTCCCTTACGGCACCGGTCATCTCTACGAGAATATCGTTAACGTGGCTGTCCGTGAATCGAAGAACTTTCTCTTTCACGATAAAAGATTAAAAATTAACTCCAAAAGTATTCGCCACTGCAACTTTTTGGGAGCAACTACTAATAATCCTAATACCAAAGCTGATAAGTTATACTCTCCTCATCTCCCTTTCGTGCATTTCGACACCGCCTGGATTAAATCAGCCATTTCTCGCGACTATATTGGTTCAGAATCAAGCGTTTATATTATCCAAGAGGATTATTTAAATAGAGCGCTTAAAACGGCCACTGACAATAAAATAACCTGCGAACCTTCTGGGATCGCTGGTTTGGCTTTGATGTTGCAGATGGCAGACAAATTACCCAAAGATAAGAAAATGTTGGTTGTCAATACGGGCAAGACGAAGTATTTGACATAAATAAGAGGTTCTGCCTCTTGTTTGCTCGTTCGTTTGAAAGAACAAAAACAAGTTTTTATTTTTTGCTCACTCACTTCGCAAATAAAAAACTCCTTCTCGATGTTCTCAAGAAAGAGATTTACTTTTCCTCTACCTAGACCGGCCGATCGCGGTAGCTGACCAATCCTCGGTAAACCAGGTTGACGATCAAGGTGACGTAGGCATGGTATAAGCTGTGTTGTCGCCAGTTGCGCAGCGTTCGCCGCACGATCTGACGATATGAGTAAACTTGCCGCGCCAACTGATCATAGTCCCGCCGAAGCTGTTGCACCACTTGTGGTGACCCACTAACTGCCCGGGTGACGGTGAAGTCGTTCCAAGGACGCCCGATCAACTGTCCAGCTGCCACCGCTTGCTGGTAGTCCACTGTACCTGGCAAGGGAGTAGCTACCGTAATCTGCGGGACATCAATTAGCTCGTTGATTAGCCGTCGGAGCCTCTCGTAGTCAGTCTCCCCTGGTAAACCACAGATGAAGCAACCAATCAGGAGGATGCCGTGGCGGTGAAAGACTTCGATCGCTGCCTTAACATCCACACCCTTCATCTTCTTTGACACGCTCCGATCCAAGGCTAGTGACTCGAACCCCACCAGCATGCAGGAGCAACCCGACTGCGACAACAAAGACAGCAGTTCTTCATCCCGAGTTACTACCGCGTGGCATTGACTGATCCACTTGATTTGTTCCTGAATTAAAGCACCACACAGCTGCCGCAGAAGTTGGGGTGAAGCCGCAATATTATCATCGGCGAAGAATAGAGTGCGCGCACCATGATTCTTCATCCAATGAACATCACGCATCACATCCACCAACGATCGGTAGCGAACCTTTTTGCCAAAAACAGACATCGCCGTACAGAACGTACAGTTATGCGGACAACCACGCGATGTGTAGGTGGCTGACCACTGCCAGTATAGTGACTGATCGATTAGATCCCAGCGAGGCATCGGTAGGTAGGTAATCTCAGGCGGTTTCGGTAGCCGATAGACACCGCCTAGCCGACCCCGAGTAGTATCGCTGAGGATCCGTGGCCACAGTCCCTCGACCTCGCCCCAAACAACCGCGTTGGCGTACCGCAAAGCCTCCGCTGGCATCACCGTCGGATGAATACCGCCCAGGATTACTGGGCTGCCATGCGAGCGTGCCCTCTCTGCTAATTTATAGGCTTGCTCGGTTGTATGAGTCATACAAGTGATGCCCACCAGCGTACTTGGTCCCATCAGCTCATCAGGCACTGGCTGTATATTCTCGTCAACAATAACTACCTCTATCCCTCGCTGTGGGATAGTCGCGGCCACTACCGGCAACGTGCAAGCGGCCATATAGCGCTTGCCGAAGATCTTGATATTGAGATCCGACTTCGGCTCAATCAAGATCACGCGCGATATTTGCATTTCATCCCTCGCTTTCGGCCTATGTCTGCCCGTTTGGTTGTCAAAAAGTACAAAATATCAAAATTTGTTTTCGCGATTATTTATCCTGCCCGCAACACTTCTTGTACTTCTTCCCACTCCCACAGGGACAAGGATCATTACGGCGTACTTTATTGCTCTTCTCTGGTCGACTACCGCCATCACCCTTTGCACTCTGAGTACCTATCTTCTGGCCATTCTCACTGGCTCGCTCGATCACCGTCCTCTGTTGCTGAACAGCGGGCGCGACACTGACCTTAAATACGGTCGAAGCAACTTGCTTTTGGATAGTATTCAGTAAATCCTGAAATAATTGAAAACCTTCGCGCTTGTATTCTACTAACGGATCCTTCTGGCCATAACCGCGCAGACCGATCCCTTCACGCAGATGAGTCATCGCATCCAAGTGATCTACCCAGAGAGTATCGATTGTGCGCAGTAACACCAGCCGCTCGATCTGACGCATAGCTGGCTCTCCCACTTCTTTTTCTTTATTATCATAAGCCTTCTTAACCAAATCAGACAAATAACGAATAATTTTAGTGCGTGCCTCCGCGCCATTGCCAGCCTCACTCCGCTTATCAGCCAACTCTGTTAATTTAGCTCGCAAATCAAATGAGGTAGCTAAAATAGAATTAAAAGATTCAATAATTTCCTCTATGTTCCAGTCACCGTTGACCTTGCCTTCTTCGGCCGTGTGGTGAGAAATAATATCTTCTATTTCTTGCTCGATCATTTCTAGCACTATTTCTTTGAGCATCTTAACGCCCGTCTTCACTTTCTTACCCTCCGCCTGCCGCTTGACCTGCTCCCAGGCTTCCAGCACCTGGCGCCGACGCTTATAAATCACCTCCCGGTGCCGATTCATAACGTCATCATATTCGAGGACATGCTTACGAGCGTCAAAATTATTACCCTCTACCTTGGCCTGAGCTGATTCAAGCGAGCGGGAAATAATTTTATGCTCAATTGGTTGATCTTCGGGTACTTTAAAAGTCGTCATAATCGCCTTCATGCGATCGGAGCCAAACAAGCGCATTAGGTCATCCTCCATCGAAACATAAAATTGGGTAGAACCCGGATCGCCCTGACGACCAGCCCGTCCCCGCAACTGGTTATCGATCCGCCGCGCTTCGTGTCGCTCGGTACCAATTACACACAGCCCGCCTACCTCCTTGATTGCTTCGGCTTCCCGTGGATCGGGTGGATTGCCCCCGAGAATAATATCAACGCCGCGACCAGCCATGTTGGTGGCAACTGTTACGGCACCCTTTTTACCGGCCTGGGCAATAATCGAACCTTCTTGCTCGTGCTGTTTAGCGTTAAGAAGCTCGTGCTTAACCCCTTCTTTTTTTAATAAATCGCTCAACTGCTCATTTTTCTCGATTGAGACCGTACCAATTAGCACTGGCTGACCTTTTTCCTGCCGCGCTTTGGCTTCCTTAGCCACTGCTTTAAATTTACCCAGTTCAGATTTATAGATTTTATCATTGAGATCCTGACGAATCATTGGCTTGTGGGTGGGCATTATCAACGTCTCCAATTCATAGACATTGGCAAACTCCTCGGCGGACGTGGCGGCCGTACCAGTCATGCCAGCTAGTTTCTTATACATGCGAAAATAGTTCTGGAAAGTGACAGTGGCCATCGTTCGACTCTCACGTTGCACCTGAACGTTTTCCCTGGCTTCGATTGCTTGGTGCAATCCTTCGGAATAGCGCCGGCCGGGCATTAGACGACCGGTGAATTCATCGACAATGACCACCTCATTGCCTTTGACCACATAATCGCGATCGCGCTGAAAAAGAGTATGAGCCTTGAGAGCTTGCTCAATATGATGAACCGTTTCAATTCCTCTTTCTTCATAAATATTTTTCAACCCCAGCATCTTTTCCAGGTTGGCGATACCTTCTTCCGTCAGGGTGGTCGCCCGCATCTTTTCGTCAACATTATAATCTGTATTTTCCTTCAGCTTTGGCACCAGACGGGAAAATTCGTGATATTTTTCCGTTGATTCCTCAGCCGGAGCAGAAATTATTAGCGGAGTACGAGCCTCGTCAATCAAAATACTGTCGATTTCGTCTATGATGGCGTAATGCAGTCGTCGTTGAGCCATCTGACCCAACTCACCCACCATATTATCCCGTAGATAGTCAAAGCCAAATTCGTTGTTGGTCCCATAGGTAACATCGGCTTTATAAGCCTCGGGACGGGTAACCGGACGGAGATAATCATACTGTACTTCATAGGCTCCTCGGCTATCTCGTTCTTGGTCTTCCGGACTACCCTCTTCTTTATCACCCTGGTAGTTTGGGTCATATAAATAAGCGGCGTCGTGTTGAATACTACCCACCGTCAATCCCAGTGCGTGATAGATCTGACCCATCCAAGTGGTATGCGCCCGGACCAAGTAATCGTTGACGGTAACTAGATGAGCACCTTTACCAGCCAACGCATTCAAATACAGCGGCAAAACAGCGACCAACGTTTTACCCTCACCCGTTCGCATTTCGGCGATCTTGCCTTGGTGAAGAATGATGCCACCCAGTAGCTGGACAGCAAAAGGCCGCATCCCCGTAGTACGGACGGACGCTTCTCGAACAGCCGCAAAAGTAGCTGGCAGAATGTCGTCAAGCGATTTACCACCAGCCAGCTCCTCCCTAAAATATTTAGTTTTGTCTTTCAGCTCCTCGTCGGATAATTTCTTGATCTCAGGCTCCAATCGGTCAATCTCATCTACAATTGGCTGCAATTTTCCCAACGTCTTCTTATTCGGATCGCCGAGGAATTTAGAAAATATGGACATTCGGATAAATTTATCGATTCAAGGCAATATATCATCCATACTATTTAAAAAAACTGGTCGAGTCAACCAGCGATTTAGAGATTAGGTGGTTGTTTTGCTACACCCCGAAAACGTGTCAGTTTTTCCCTGCTTACCTACCGGCACGAGCCTAACCTACTCACTACTATCTAATTTATCTCTTTCGCCCTTCTCGCCGCTGTTTTTCCCACCTGCTTTTATACTTAGTTATT
Organism: Patescibacteria group bacterium; assembly: GCA_018818965.1. Lineage (GTDB taxonomy): Bacteria > Patescibacteriota > JABMPQ01 > JABMPQ01 > JABMPQ01 > JABMPQ01. The sequence goes on from JAHJQX010000035.1 coordinate 7,345, forward strand.
TCTTTTTTTAGCTTTGGAATAACCATGTCAATCGAAGCGTGAATGTCAGTGGTAGCTTCACTGGCGCGCAGAGAACCTTTGGGTAAAATCACGTCTACCTCAGCCACAAATTTATTACCTTTGCGCTGGGCAGTATATTCAGTCAGTTCTATCTTAGTTTCCATAATATCTACGTTCTTGAGATATCTCTCTAGTTTGACAATTTTCTCTCGTGCATAGGCTTCTAGCTCGGGAGTAAGTTTAATGTTCTTAGTGTAGAAGATTACTTTCATATTTGTAGTTATTTTGTTTTATTTTAGCAGAAATAAGAATGATTGACAACTGCGGAAAATCAGCTATCATTGATCGATCATTGCACCTTGAGGAGGGGACAAAAAACCCGTGAGGAGACGGATATGGGAAAGAAAAGGATTATCATTGTCGAGGAAAACAAGCTTGTAAGAAAAGCTCTAGAAAGAACGATGAAGGATCACTTCTGGATCGAGACGGTAACTGCTACTAACGGCGAGGAGGTCATCGAACTACTGACCGGAGAGGATCCTCCGGTCATTGACCTGATCATCAGTGACAACAAGATGGGCGGGGTCAACGGGCCAGTGATGCTCGAGCGCCTGCGCCAGCACGGGATCTACGTCCCCTGCCTCATGCTCTCTGGGGGCTGGGACATCGAGGACAGAGATAAGGCTATCAGTCTGGGCGCGATCTGCCTCGATAAGCCCCTGTCAGTCGGTGTGCTGGTCTTCGTCGTCGGCCTGCTTACTGGCCTGAAAATGAAGTCGGAGACAAGAGCCAGGGCCAGAGCTCTCACTTTCAGAGCTCAGGGCACCAGCTACATGGTTCTTGCTCTCCCAGGCGCGGCGGCTTTCGACCCCATCACCCATTTCCTGGAGTGGAGGGATGTGTCTATCGCCCTTGAAGGTGACAGCTCACCGTCTTCTCTCTTCCGGACCGATCCAGATGGGATGGCAGCCATGACGGCAGCCATCCATCAAGTTCTGGGATCAAAGTCCTAGCTCTGTCAGGATCTGAAAGCACCTCTCCGTTGGCTCACCGCCCGCGGATTTTTTTTGCAGACAACCACGTTGACAAATATACTGCCATAAGTAATGTTAATCATAGAGGTAATTTGCACTCTACATCAAAGGGGGTAGTCATGGATAAGAAAAGGATTCTAATCGTCGAGGATGACGCAGATATTCGCTTCATGCTCGCAATGATTCTAGGATCACAGGGAGCAATTTTAGAGGCGGGTGACGGCCAGGAAGCGCTGAGGATGATAGAATCAAGCGCTCCCGACCTCCTGATTACCGACAGAACGATGCCAGTTCTTGATGGAGAAGAGCTGGTAATCAGACTGCGGCAACAGGTAAAGTGGCAAAAATTGCCAATCATTATGCTCTCTGGCGATTTTGCCGCCAATACAGAACTGCGTCGTCGCATGTTAGAGCTGAAAGTAAGTTGCCTATGCAAGCCGTGTAACAATGCGGTTCTTCTCGAAACAGTCATCAGACTGCTCCTATCTGTCGGCTAACACCAAGTTCGACAGATTTTTTTTAAAATCCCACCAGTCTAATCTCTCGTTCTAACTTTACTCCATATTTACTTTCTACTTCTCTTTCTATTTCGTTCATTAATTCCAATACATCAGCTGCTTTAGCTTCTCCCAAATTGACGATAAAATTGGCGTGTTCATTGGCCACCTGAGCCTCACCAATTTTCCGACCTTTGAATCCTAAACTATCAATTATTTTACCCACTGATACCTTGCCGTAAGCCTCAAATTTTTTAAGATGCTGCAAATCTTCACTATATCTAATGTTTTTGAAAATTGAGCCGGCATTGGGGTAGTCCAGGGGATGTTTTCCACTCCGCTGTTTTATCACCTCGCCAAATCTTTTTAACAGATTACCAGTTTTAAGCTTCCTTAACTTTAATTGCGCGCGCAGTAAAATATAATCGCCGTGTTTTAAAGAACTATCGCGATAACCAAACCTTAGCTCTGCTTGGCTCATGGTTTTCCAACGCACAGATTTATTAGCAACAACCAAAACCTCGGCTTGTTTGACCACTTCACCGATCGCCTTTCCCCAAGCCCCAGCATTACCAAAAACGGCTCCGCCGACTGTCCCCGGGATCCCTGACAGAGGCTCGAGACCACTTAAACCTTTCTTGAGAGTCTCAATCACCAGCATATTAAGCCACATCCCAGCATCAACCGTCACTAAACTACCCTTAATCTCTAAATGCGAATTCTTAGTCTTAATCACTAAGCCAGCAAAACCATCATCGCTCATTAAAAGATTACTGCCACCACCCAACATAAATATATCGACACGGAGCTTATGGGCTAATTTTACCGCCCGGACAATACTGTCTGTGTCTTCTGCCTCATAATAAAACTGAGCTGGACCACCAATTTTGAAGGTAGTATGTTCGGCTATGGATTCATTACGGAGTACTTTGTTATCTAGCTCCGCTTGAAATTTCTCGTAATTTCTGTCGCTGGTCATTCAACTAATTTATCCGCTATTTTTGTAATATCGCCGGCTCCCATAATCAAGACAATATCTCCCTTTTTAGCATTTTCTCGTAAATAATCAACTAATTTTGCGTAATCAATATATTTAACGTTTTTACCCTTTTTGCTGATTTCTTTAGCCAGATCTTGGGCCGTCACCTTTATTTCCTCTTCTCTACCGGCCACCTTGTAAATATCAGTTAACACTACTTGGTCAGCGCTAGTGAATGCCCCAGCAAAATCACTGAACAATTCTTGTGTTCGCTGTTGGTGGTGCGGCTGGAAGACAGCTATTAACTCACTGTCCGGATATTTTTCGCGAGCAGCTCTCAGGGTTGCTTTAATCTCCGTCGGATGATGAGCATAATCATCGATCACAGAAGCACCATTAACTTCGCCCTTTTGTTCAAAACGGCGAACCGAGCCTTGATAACTTTCCAGACTCTCTTTAATGATTTTATCATCAATTCCTAACGCTCGCCCCACTTGCTGAGCCGCCAAGGCATCGTGAAGAAAATGCTGCCCCGGTAACTTCAGCTTGAGATTTAAATCATTGGGTAAATTCTCCACGTCCGCAATCACCTGCTCGGCTCTACCAGCAAATTTGATAAATGCCTCCTGAACATCCGCTAAATCTCGATAACAATCAGGGTGATCAAATTCGGTATTTAAAATCACGGCAATCTTAGGATAATAATTCAAAAAAGCACGCCGGTATTCATCCGCCTCCACTACTAGATACTTACTCTGGCCAAAACGAGCGTTGCCATTAAATTCTGGCACATCGGAACCAACGATCACGGTAGGATCCAAGCCGGCCTTCTCCATCATCACCCCAATCATAGCGGTGGTAGTTGTCTTGCCGTGCGTACCGGCCACCGCAATTGTATATTTCATCTTAGTCAAATACCCAACAAACTTAGGATAGGCCATAGACAAAATACCCAACTTCTCCGCCTGTTCAAGCTCAATATTATCTGGAGGGGTAGCCACGGTATAGACCACCAAATCAACTCCAGACTCGATATTGTCAGCTTCATGTTCACCAATGTTTACTATAATTCCTAGATTCTCTAAATTATCAGTAACTTTTGATTGCTCCAGGTCTGAGCCAGACACGGCAACGCCCTGCAGTTTTAGCAGACGCGCCAAAGCTGACAGGCCGCTGCCGCCGATGCCAATAAAGTGGGCTTTTTTAAAATTATTAGTACTAACCATGTTTATTTCCTCGAGCTAAAGCAATAATCTGATCGGCCAGCTTCTCGGCGGCTTCTCGGTGAGCTAGCTTGGCCATTTTTCGCTTCAAATCTTGACGCCGGCTATCATTAGAAAAAATATCATTGACCTCTTTCCGTAAATGTTCCGCTTTAATTTCACTATTCGGCAAAACAACCGCTGCTCCCGCTTCCCTAAAATATTTAGCGTTCACCTCCTGATGTTCACCCAGAACGGCTGAGCCAATCGGTACAATCAGAGCCGGCTTACCCCAAGCAGCAATTTCGTTAAGCGTATTAATACCAGCGCGGGTGATAACCAGATCAGCCAAAGCTAGGGCGTCTCCCATCGCTGGCGCAGACAAAAAAGATTGCAAACAATATCCGACTTGTTTCAACCCGACCTCTTTGACTTGCGTCTGTACTAACTGGTAATTATCCTGCCCACAAACATGCAACACCTGATAGTTCTCAAGTAGCTGGGGCAAAACTTCTACTAGTATCTCATTAAGCTTCCGCGCTCCCTGGCTCCCTCCCACTACGAGAATAACCGGTTTGTCGCTCAACAAATTGAATTTCTCTCGCGCTCTCGCTTGGTCGCCAGCTAGAATCTCCGCTCGCAGTGGATTACCAGTCACTAATACTTTTCTATCATCGAAATACTGTCCGGTGGAGGGAAAACTAACGGCTATTTTCTGCGCCAAGCGGGCAATAATCTTATTGGCCAAACCCGGAATAATATCAGATTCATGGGTAATGATTGGCCGACGCAGAAGCCAACTGGCAATAACCACCGGCACACTGACATAGCCCCCTTTGCTAAAAACAACATCGGGTTTAAATTTTCTCACCACAAAAAAAGACTGGATTACGCCTAAAGGGATTTTATAAATATCGATAATGTTATAGAGAGAGAAATATCTTCTCAGCTTACCAGTGAGAACAGAGGTAAAGGGAATATTATTTTCAGCAGCTACTTTCTCTTCCAAACCACGGTAAGAGCCAACCCACAAATAATCAGGTGGAGTCGGCAATTGGCTATTTAAAGTTTTAACAACTGCCACCACCGGCATAACATGACCCCCCGTACCCCCTCCGGTAAGTAAAATGCGCATAATGATTTTTATTTATCCCGATTGTCACTGATACTATGCCGCACCCGCCGATCGGTAGAAACGCCAGGAGCAACCCTAGTGTACTGAGATACATTAATCAAAATACCAACAGCGGCCAAAGTAAAAAGTACAGCTGTACCTCCATAACTAATAAACGGTAAAGGTATGCCTGTCAAGGGAACCAAAGCAACCATAGCTGCGATATTCACAAAAGCTTGAAAAGCGATCCAGGTAATAATACCAGTAGCGACTAGTTTACCAAACAAGTCGGGTGCTTTTTTGGAAATAACAAAACCACGGATAGCTAAAAAGACAAACAAGCCAATAATAATCAATATTCTGATAAAACCTAACTCTTCGGCCATCACTGCAAAAATTGAATCACCGGTCGCCTCTGGTAAATAGTTATATTTTTGAATACTCTTGCCTAATCCACGACCAAATAATCCTCCCGAGCCAACAGCCAGGAGAGCTTGGTTTATTTGATAACCGATACCCTGAGGGTCAATTTCTGGGTTTAAAAACACAGTAAAGCGAGCCATCCGGTAAGGAGCGGCCTTAATTAAAATACAAAACAATATTATCCCTGTCCCTCCAATAGCCGCTAAGTGACGCCATCGAGCTCCAGCAATAAAATAAACCATAATAGCTGCTACAATAATAACCGACATTGTTCCTAAGTCAGGCTGTAGCATTATTAGAAAACCGATGATCCCTAGAACAGTTACAAAGGGTAGGAAGCCATATTTCCAATCGCGGATACCTTTTTGTCGCTTTTCCAACCAAGTAGCTAAATAAAGGATAAAGGTTAATTTTACAATCTCGGTCGGCTGCATTGTAGCTGTACCTAGTGATATCCAACGCCGCGCCCCTCCGTACTCTAAGCCGATGCCTGGCAGAAAAACAGCCAAGAGCAGCACTAGGGTTACTCCCAATAAGATAGCTGCTAGTTTTTTCCAGAAGTGGTAGTGTATACGCGAAGTAATTATCATCGCCATCAAACCAAACAAGACGCCATAAAATAACTGATGGACAAGATAATAATGGTTATTGCCAAAATTTTCGTAGGATACTACCGCACTGGCCGAAGAAAGCATAACCAAGCCAATCACCATTAATGCAATGATGGTAATAACAAGAAAATAATCTGGTTTATGTTTCTCTAGCATAAAATTAGACTAACTCCCGCACTAACTTCTTAAACTGACGGCCGCGATCTCGGTAATCTTTGAACAGGCCAAAACTTTCACAGCCTGGTGATAATACTACCACATCGCCTGACTCCGAAGCAGTCCTAGCGTTATTCACTGCTTCGGCCAAACTAGAACATTGTTTTATCAGTAAGCGCGTATTCTTTTGCTTAGCTTGAATTTTTCTAATTGCTTCTTCAATGCTTAATCCTTGCTCGCCCAGCAATAATAATACCTTAATTTTACTATTAACGATATCCTTAGCTAGCTGTTGGTATTCATCGGGCATTTTGGTCCTTCGAGAACCACCCGCTATCAAGATCATCGGATTAGAAAAAGACTTAACCGCCATCCTGGTACCATCAGGATTACAAGCCGAAGAGTCCTCGTAGTATTTCACACCCTTATTTTCCTTAACGAATTCCAACCGAGAAGATAGACCCCGGCAAGAAGTCACACCTTCTCTGATCTCTTTGGTATTAGCACCTACTAGATAGGTAGCCATCACAGCTGCTAGAACATTAGCAACATTATGCGGACCAGGCAAAGAAATACCATTTATTGCGCATATTTTGTGTTCACTGGCTTTATTTTTGATATAGATATCGTTACCGCGAATATAACATCCTTTGGTTAATTGCTGGGTGCAGCTAAATAGATACGGGATTGCTTTACCGGTTTTAGAAAACTTGCGAGTAATTTCATTATCGTTGTTTAAAACAGTAAAATCATCGCGTCCTTGATATTGCAACAAGCTTTTTTTAGTAGCAACATAATCAGCAAAATCTTTGTGGTCATCAAGATGATTGGGAGTGACATTAACTACCACGGCCACATGTGGAGACCGGCCAAGATCTATTTTAAGTTGACGATTGCTGACTTCCATGACCATAATATCATCCGGTTTTATATTCCTTATTTCTGACAATATTTGAATGTTCTGACGATCATTGCCAGTGAACCAAACCATGCGCTTACCCTTTTTAAGAATTTCATATATCAAGCGAGTGGTTGTAGATTTTCCGGAAGTACCAGTTACGGCCACTATCGGACAAGGGCAAAAAGTAAAATATAATTTGGTGATATTGTAAAAAGGAACCTCCCCAATTAATTGTTGTAACTTCTTGTTTTCTGGGTAACGAAACCAGGATTGAGGGACAAAAATAATGTCAGCTTGCTCAATGTTTCTTAGATATTCGGCTTTGAAATAAAATTTGATTGGTAGATTTGAGAGTTTTTTGTACGACGCGTCCTTTTCCTCTTCACTGTAAGCATCATGGAAGGAATAAAAACTCTCTTGAAAATCTTTCTCCTGACAAAAATCGTGGGCAGTTACCTGCACTTTTTTGAGATTGTCAGTCAAAAATTCAGCCACCGCTGAGCCTTCAGCGCCAGATACACCGACGAGGTGGATATTCTTGTTTTCGAAGTTAGATAGATTCATATTTATTGCGCTTGTCTCCCAATAACCGACAACATCGTTCCAACTTCCTTTTTATCACTATCTCGATAATACGATGGTAGCTTATATTCTTTGCTACAACAGGTACATATCCTTGACGTTTCAATATTTTCCGTCGACACCCCTGCCTGCTCTAACTGCAATTCGATTGCCCGCCACAAATCGAGATAAACTTTTTCGTCCTTCTTTCTCACTACCTGGTCACTAAACCCAGTGCTGAACTTTGCCACTCGGTTATCTTTAGCTTGACTCACTTCATAGCAACAAGAACCAATAGCAGGCCCCAGGTAGACAATAATGTCCTTCCGGGCCGAGTGAAACTGCTTATTAAATCTAACAACCATCTTACCCGCAATATCCTTAACCGTCCCCTGCCAACCAGAATGGGCAATACCAACTACTTTTTGCCGCGGGTCATAAAAAGAAATCGGCACGCAGTCAGCTGTAAACACGCCCAGATAAACGCCAGATTCTGCCGTAATCAACCCATCATTGTCCTCAACGGCCGTCTGCTTGCTAAATATGCCCTTTCCTCTATCTTTTTCAGTAACGACCGTAATATTGGCTGTATGCTGCTGATTCTGCAATACAACGTGCTGCGGATTGATGTCAAAACTTTCCAGATATTCTTTCATTTCCGCCACCGCTTCCAGCGAATCATCCCGGTATTCATACTGCAAACACTTCCCCTCATTGTACGATATTCCTTGAACAAGCTTCGAATGTTCTAAAAGTTTTCTAGAATATATCTTCATCTCAATTCATTATTTCGCAGTTTGCCATGACCGCGGTAGCGAACCCAGTCTTACAGGTGAGCGCAGCGGTCATGGTGACCGCGAAATATCTCACACCAGTCCAAATAACTTCCCAATAAACAAGCAATAAATTATCAGATACAACGCGCCCTCCCAACTATAGATTTTTTGGGAAATTCCGGAAATCACGTACAGCACTGTTGCGGCCACCATAAAAGGAATGGCAATTAAAAATGTCTCGCTTGAGACGCCCAGAGTAGAAATCAGTCCGGGAATTCCGATCACCATGGCGATATTGAAGATGTTGGAACCAAAGACATTACCCAGAGCCATTTCATAATTACCCTTGCGGGCAGCGCTTACCGAGACTAGTACTTCAGGCAAAGAAGTACCAAGCGCAATGGCGGATAAAGCAATCACGGACGAATTTATTTGCAAAATTTCCGAGATATTTAAAACAGAATCGATCGAATATTTGGCTCCCAAATAAACTCCAAGACCGCCCAGAATTATCATAGCGACCATTTTAAACGATACTTCGCCTTTTTTCTGACTATTACTTTCTTCGGCTTTACTACGCGAATAAATAGAATACAAAATATAAACCAAATAACTCGCTATCAGGAAAAGGCTTTCGATAAAAGTAACTTGCTTATCCCACAGCACAAACACTGCCAAAAACGTCACGGCCAGCAAGAGAGGTGCATCCAGATTGATTAGGCTCCGTTTCACCACCATCTTTCTACTAAGTACGGCCGCTAAGCCAACCACTAGTAAAATATTAGCGATATTGGAACCAATGACGTTACCAGCCACGATTTCGGTCGATCCTTTAAAAACAGCGATCAAACTAGTAGCCAGCTCTGGTAAAGAGGTGCCAATACTGACAATCGTCACGCCGATAATGAACTGGGGAATGCCAAGGGCTGATCCCAACTTTTCACTGTACTTGGTAAAATAGTCAGCGGCTTTTATCAAGACTGCTAAACTAATTACAAAGATAGCGATCCAAAAAAGTAAATCTAGCATAAGTTATTTGTTATTTTAGATAATGTCGACTGACCGCACGTTTACTTTATCACCTAACACTTTATGGCTGATATCTTTGAATTTGTCAGAAACATCACTGGCAAAAAATTCGTGCCGCTGTCCACTTTTAGTAAGCTTACCCGCTACGATTGGATTTTCCTGGAGATATTCCTTTATCTGAATAGCTACTTCCTGCGCTGGATCAACGACCTTGATGCTCCTGCCCGCTACTTCCGCTATTACCTTAGCCAACAAGGGATAATGAGTACAAGCTAGCACTAACGTATCAATCTTATTTTTCTTCAAAGACTTTAAATAATAACGCACAATACGACGCGTTTCTTGTCTTTTGATCCAACCCTCTTCCGCTAAGGGGACAAGTAAGGGACAGGCTTGATAAAATACTTGCACTTGGGGATTAATCTCTTTGAGATAACGCTTGTGTGCCCCACTTTTAACTGTATTCTCGGTACCAATAATACCAATCCGGTAATTACGAGTGACCTGATTTGCTTGATCTAGACCAGGTCTCACGACATCGAAAATTGGCACAGCTGGATATTTCTCCCGTAAAAAGTCAGCGGCGATGGCCGAAGCAGTGTGACAGGCAATAATAATAAGTTGAGCACCTTTTTTTAACAAAAACTCTAAATCTTGCTGAGAATACTTTTTGATAATCTCAGGACTTTTGTTACCGTATGGTACCCGCGCCGTATCACCAAAGTAGACTATTTTGTATTGCGGCAAGGCTGAGATCACCTGTTTGACAACCGTTAAACCGCCCACCCCGGAATCAAAAATACCAATCATAAATATAAATTAACCGCCGCCAATTAAACCGATCATCATGCCCAGAGCAGCTGACACCAGAGCGATAATCCAAAAACGCATGGTAACTTTGGTCTCAGGCCAGCCCTTGGCTTCAAAATGGTGGTGAATTGGTGTACTTAAAAATATTTTTTTACCAGTCAACTTTTTATAAGGTATTTGGATAAGCACCGAAACCGACTCGATAACTAGCGGTAAAGCGATTAGAGGCAAGACTAAGGCCGTATTGGTCAGCATGGCCACAATGCCTAACGTCGTTCCTAACGACATTGCTCCAGTATCGCCCATAAAAAAACGAGCAGGGTGAATATTAAACCATAAGAAAGCTAATAGCGCCCCCACAATCACCCCACAAAAAGCAGCCAATTCTATTTTACCCTGCATAAAAGAAATCACCGCGTAAGCACCAAAACACGTTAGTAAAATACCGCCCGCTAAACCATCAAGGCCATCCGCCTCGTTTACAGAAAAGGAGGTGGCTACCAAAACTACAATAAACAAAGGAACATACCACCACCCAATATTAAAATCTCCTACTCCGGGAACATGGATAATATCCCAATCTAATTTGTAATAAAACCACCAGGCACCAAATATAGCCACCAGAGTATACAAAACTAGTCGGTAAATCATTCTCATCCCACCCCCTTTAGGACCAATTTTAAAAACATTGAGGATATCATCCGCTAAACCGACTAGGGCTGTTGCAACCAAAGCACCGAGAGGCAATAAAGTTTCTGCCCGGGTAAGAAAATTGAGTTTAGCGATAAAAAAATTATCCGAAAATTCTGACCAGACAAAAAAAGCAATGGCTAATAACAAAACCGTTACCCAAACTAACAATCCCCCCATTACTGGTGTCCCCGCTTTGGCTTGATGCAACTGGTGATAAATCGGCGCTCCTCCCTCACGAATATTTTTACCCAATTTAAATTTATAGAGAAAATGAGTTAGAGCTGGTGTCCAGGCGACAGCAACAATAAAAGCCAAAGCGGCCAGAAACAATACTTTAATTACATTTTGAACCAAAAAAGGATCTTGGATCTCGTTGATCATTATTGCCAGCGATAATTATTATAAGTCCACTCAATCAAAGCCTTGCTATCTTGAAATTGTTGCCCGTTTAATTCACTCCCTAACACCACTGTGACAATTTGATGCTGTCCTTTTTCTTCAGCAGCAAAAGTAGTTAAACAAAAACCAGCCTCTTCGGTATAACCTGTTTTACCTCCCAATAAATAGCTATAATTTGCCTGAAGTAATTTATTGGTATTCCTCAAATGATGATTGTCACCGATGTTCACACTTTGGATATCGCTTTCTTTCAAGGCTACGATTTCTTTAAAAACTGGATTCTGGTAAACATAATTTGCCAAAACAGCCAAATCCTCAGCTGTAGAAAAATGACCAGCTTCATCCAAGCCAGAAGGATTAGCAAAATGAGTATTTTTTAAACCGATTGCTTGCCCTTTAGCATTCATCATCTCAACAAAACTACCAATATCGCCCCCCACCTTTTTGGCCAAAGCCCGGGCTGCATCATTACCAGAAGATATCAAGAGGCCATGTAAAACATCACCCACCCGCATTTCCTCGCCTGGCACCAAATTAATATCAGCTCCCTCCACCCCAACCATTTCTCCATCTATCTCTAAGGTATCTTCTAGATCAACTCCGCTCTCAAGTACAACTACGGCCGTCATCATCTTTGTTAAAGACGCCATCGGCAAAGCTTGTTGGCTATTTTTTGCGAAGAGAACCTTGCCACTGGCTCCATCTAGCACGATGGCTGATTTCGCCTCCAGCTCTACCCCTAGGCTGGCCGTTTCTTTGAAAGGTAAAGCCAGCCGCTGGTTTCTCTCTATTACTTGATCCTGTTCGCTGGTTGGCAATAAAAACTGGCCCTCATAACCAGCCTGAGGAAAAATGATTAAACACAAAACTGCTAGAACTGCTTTAGTAAGCATAATTATCCTTTAAGCGGCCTTGGTCTCAATAGCAGCTACGGGACAGGAAGATTCGGCTTCCTGAACGCAGCTGGTATCAGCAGTGTCATTTTTGATTACTTTAGCTTTATCGCCCTCCATAGCAAAGTAATCAGGACATAAGGCTACGCATGACCCACAACCAATGCATTTTTCTTTGTCTATTTCTACCTTTATTTTAGCCATATTGATACTCATTTACCTAAAATCTTTGCTTCTCATTTTACTATAATATCAACCAACGAGCCACCTAATTTATTATAACTCAGATTTGGTGTAGATCAATATAGCCCTGGGCGAAATTATTGATCATCAGTTCCTCCATTTTTTCCTGGCCAATATATTCAGCTAGAATTTTATTCCACAGAGCTTCTTGGTGGTGGTAAAGATATTTTATCATCTCTTTTTCCTTGACCAATGACATCACACTGTCGATTAGATTAAAACTGACTAACTTCTGATCGCCGTTATTAGAAAAAAAGTCACCAATAAAATTCAAGTCCTTCCAAAAAGTAAATTCCAAACCAGGATACATTACATCCAACTGCGTGAGACTATTTTCCGCTTTGTCCCAATGAATGGTTTCCGGATTAACATGCGGTTCAAACAACCGAGGGTCATGCAAGTCGTCTTTAGCTAAGTAACGCTGGACAATGCGCCACTGTTCACCAACCTGACCTGTCAGTTTCTGCTCAGTCACATCACCACGCAGCAGGGATACTAAACGCTGGCCAAAATCACTCTCCTGACTATATTTTACAATTAGCTTGTTATAAAAAACTACCTCGTACAAATAATGCAAAAGCAAGGAAAATACACGCAAGGTCTCACCGGGAGTATCAATTCGGAGCGGAATAACAAAAATAATTCCGAGTTCTTTGAGATGGCTAACATTATGATATTTTTTCTTGAGAAACTTTTCCGCAATCTGTAACCACTTTTGATCAAGTAATACTATTTCGATATTTCTCTGTTCAAAATCTCCAGCCGTCAGACCATTATATAGAGGAACAAGTTTCTTATTCATCCAATCAGAACTTTCCGTAAATCTGAGAGCAGAAAATACTTGCTCCTGACTCTCTTGTCGCAACAAACCATCCACTTGATCATACCCCAGTGCTTCCATCATGCGTGGCGGCGGACACTCCTGCAACATCTCAGCCATCTTGGCATGTTTAAGAAAAAAGCCTTGATAATTACCCACCAGCTTTTTGGCCACTGTAAAAGTAGCTCGACAATCCGCTGGCGAAGTACAGCGCGGTTTTTCCAAAGCTTCGAATAATAGCCTATCGTCCTCTTTCAACTTATTGATCAAGGCTTGATACACTTCGCGGTTGGATGACTTACGACTTAACCCAAGGATGCTGAGAATTTCTTTTACCCGGAAATCATTTTCCGCTATTATTCTGGCTAGAACACCACTAGTATTGCAAAAGCTGTCCATGGACTGACATAATTTTTTAATATTGCCCTCTTCGGCCCGAAGAATTTGGGCAACTTTCTGGTAGGGGTTCATAATTTAGTACTCGTTACTTTCAGTTTTTTAATTTTGGGTAGTTGACTCTTAGTCAGTAAACCATTTTTAGCCCCTAAATATTTAATAACCGAACTGGCATTAGCTGAACCCAGCTGAATGGCATATTTAATTGAATCTTGCCTAATTAGGCCAGTTACAAAACCAGAGCCAAAAGCATCGCCAGCACCCGATCTTTCTATTATCTTCCCCCCTAACGTATCTGCCCGGTAGAATTGCTGCCCAGTAGCAGCTACCACTCCCTTGTCGCCCAAGGTAACAACTACTATCCCTGGTGATGTTACGGCTGACAATTGTTGAACTATTTTTTTAGGTTCTGTCCCCACTTCGATTTTCAGTAAACTACTAGCTTCTTCTTTGTTTAGTAACAACACATCCAGCTGCGCTAGAATTGGCTTCAATTTAGTTAGTCCCTGCTTGAGTTCCCCCGAACCAGGATTAAGAGCAATTTTAACTCCTGAGCGACGAGCTGTGTTTATTATCCGCTGGAGTAATGAAATATTACCACCCAAGGAAGTAATATAAAGCCAACGAGCCTGTCCCAACTTATCCCAGGGGATATCTTTGGCCTGCAAATTTTTACTAGCTCCACGATAAACTAGAACTGTCCGACCCGTTCGTGGTGAGGAAATAATCACTGAATAAGCCGTGTGGTCTGAGGGAGACTTGACTAAGTAACGTGTGTCAATTTTAAGCTTGGTTAAATCCTCCAGTGAAGCGTGTCCTCCCGGATCATTACCAATTTTACTTACACAAGCACATTTTAGCCCCAACTGAGCGAAAGTAGCAGCGGAATTTGTTCCCCCGCCGCCAGTGGCAAAGAAAATGTCATCTACCTCAACTTTATCACCCACAGCAAAACAGAAAGATCGGGCTGCTGCGGATTTTTTAGGCTGATAACTGCGGAAACTTTTACTCAGCAAAAAAACATCACGCGTAGCGGAACCAATTGTGATAATATCATACATCTATGGGGCTGAATTATAAGCGACAATCTAAATATTTCTTAAAAATTACTGTTCATGATCGGCAAATTACTTGTAAATTTCTAACCGCCTCGACAATATTCTTGCTGGCAAAGACGGCACTGCCAACGGCTAGTTCATCCACTCCCGCTGCCACCAACTCAGCTGCATTATCAATCTTTATTCCACCATCTACGCCAACCTTAATATCAGGGTAATCATTCTTCGTTTGTTTAATCCGTTCGACTATACCGGTTTGCAGTTTTTGTCCCGAGAACCCAGGATTAACTCCCATTATTAGCACAAAATCTATTTTAGCCTCCACTTCTTCAATCACTGAAAGTTTAGTTTCCGGATTCAAAGCCATCCCTAATTCATAATCTCCTCGTTTTGCCTCCAGCACAATATCTTTAATTTTTTTTAAATTAACTGCCTCGGCCGGAAAAGTAATCCGCGCTGGTTGCAAGCGTGACCAATTTTTTACCGCTGTTCCAATATCATTAACCATCAAGTGAATTTTATACTGCAGATTTGTTTTAATAGTAGCGATTTTGTCGATCTCATTAAAAGTCTCATTCGGAACAAAACTACCATCCATAACGTCAATCTGCACCGAAGCAACTAACGTCTCCACCTGTCTAATTTTCTGTCTAAACTCCACTTCTGATTTTGTCAATATCGCTGGTACTAGCTCGGCCATATTTTTATTCTATTTCTTTGATCTTATTTAGCCGACGTACATGTCGCTCTTCTTGAGTAAATTTAGTGTTCAGCCAAGTTTCAACTATCGTCTGTGCCTTTTCATCATCTAGCCAATCACCCGACAGCACTAAAATATTAGCATCGTTATGTTCGCGAGAATGTCGGGCTGATGCTTGATCGAAGGCTGCCACCGCTCGGACATCTGCTATCTTATTAGCCGTGATCACCATTCCGGCTGCCGAACGACAAAATAAAATGCCCCTGTTTCCACCCTTGGCCACTTCTTTAGCCACAGCAACAGCAAAATCAGGGTAATCATCTTCCTGGTCATACTCCTTATTACCCAAATCCTGGTACTCTTCCTCCCATTCTTCCAGCCACTTTTTCACTTTGTTTTTTAGTTCAAAACCGCCGTGATCGGCTCCAAGAAATATCATTTCTAAATGTTAATTAGTTACCTCTCCTCCTAATATATTGAGAGCATCTTTTACTAAATTGCCATCGCTGGAGTTGGCTGCAGTGCTTTCAGAACTAGCAAGACTTTTGGTCCGCCCATTACCATTACCTTCGGCTGTCACTGGACCAACCACACAGTGTACACCAACCTCTGCTTCACATTCCTGACGCAAGCAATTTTCTATCACCAGTTGATTTTCTTTCTTCTGAACAAATTCCCGATGAAATTCATACTGACAAACCAGCACAAGTTTATTATCTTCAATCTTATCTGGCCGAGATGATTTTAATAGCGAACCTAAAGAAAAATTCTTCGCTTGAATCTTATTGAGAATATTTGGCCAGCGCTGATGTAAAACAGCTAGACTGACTGCTTTGCCATTACCGCCATCGCCCTGGATTGATTTAGTCAGTGACTTTTTAGCTTCTTTCTTATCAATAATGCTTATTTTATTGTCGCTGTTGGTTGTTTTTTGGGCTGTGGTTTTGTTAGCCGTATTTCTGCCTGAGCCATCTGTTTCCTTTTCTCCGACATTGTCATCCAGATCCAAAAAAGATATCACTGCCATTTCCAACGGCAATTGGGGAATTTGGGCATATTTTTGGTTGTGCTTGGCTGCCAAAACTAAATTAATTAGCTTGATTACTGTCCGAGGACTAACATCAGCCAACTTACTTTGCCAATCAGCTAATTCTTTATCGCTGAGATCAATCTCAAAACTATCCGTCAATCTCTCAACACTACATATTAACAATACGCGACGTAGACCATTAAGAATGTCCTCGGCTAACTGATGGGGAGCATAACCGTCATTGATAAAATCATTTACCAGCCGCAAAGATTGCGCTAGATCTCCCTGAAGGACGGTAAGAATAAAATCATTGATTTGCTCTACATTGGTCAAGCCAAGCAGGGTGCGTAGATTATCGGCCGTAATATTCTGACCCTCATAAGCCACAGCTACTTGCCCCAAAATACTAAGCGCATCGCGACTAGAGCCATCAGCTTGTCCAGCAATAACTTCTAGTGCTTCTGGAGCAATCTTAATCTTTTCTTTTTTAACGATACCGGTCAAATGCTCGACTAATTCGCTGCGACTTATCCGCTTAAAATCAAAACGCTGGCAGCGCGATAAAATTGTTGGCGGGACTTTCTGAGGGTCAGTGGTAGCCAGAACGAAGATCGCATGGGCGGGCGGTTCTTCTAGTGTCTTTAAAAGCGCATTAAAAGCCTCAATAGTCAGCATGTGTACTTCATCGATAATAAAAACTAGGTACTTGAGATTGGTGGGAGTATATTTTACTTTCTCTTTTAACTCTCTAATTTCATCAATCCCCCGATTAGAAGCAGCATCTATCTCGATTAAGTCAATTGTCTTGCCAGATTCAACCTGTTTACAAGAGTCACATTTACCGCAGGGCTCTCCTTGGTGCTTATTAATATTTTCGCAATTAACAGCATGAGCCAACAGTCGTCCAATTGTTGTCTTGCCTACTCCTCGCGGTCCACAAAATAAATAGGCGTGAGCAACTTTACTTTTGCTTAACGCATTTAAAAGAGTGGTCTTAACGTGATCTTGACTGACCACCTCAGCAAACTTACGTGGTCGATATTTACGATATAAGGCGATGTAAGACATATTTTAGGTGTTAGATGTTAAATATTAGATGTTAGAAAATATTTAAAATTCCTACCCCTAAAACCTAACACCTATTACCTAATAACCTATTTTTTAAAAGCCCATAGTTTATAGCCAATAAAATTCCAGACCATAGCTACGCCAGTGGCGATTAATTTTACTCCGTTGGCCCACAACCCAGCCGATAGACTAAATAGAGGAGCAAAATAGGTAGTACCACTAAAAACAATACCGCTGTTAATGAGAGCCCCTACTAAACTGATTAGCAAGAACTTCACAAATTCCTCCGGCACTTCTTCACGACTTTTAATCTTGAAAGTCCAAAACCGATTCCACACATAGCTATTTATCACGGCGGCACTAAAAGCAACTATATTAAAAACTATCATCCAAGAACCACTGGTAATTTTAAAAACCCACATCAGAAAATTTAATAACGCAAAATCAACTATTGTATTAGAGACGCCGATAAGGCCGAATTTTACTATTTGTATAAGTCCCGCAAACTTTTTATTAGTCATAAGTTTGATTGTAGTAAATTATATATCCTCCAAATCATCACCGCTGTCTTCGTCTTCATCTTCGTCCCCTTCGCTCTCTCCTTTCTTAATCACATTCTCGATGGCAGCCCAAGTGCTCTCTTTCCCTTCCGGGATAATAATGGTAACTTCATCACCAGCTTCGGCTTTGTAGTAAGTGATGCTGGCCAATAATACTTTATATAACTTATCATCGGCCTTGATTACATAGTCGCCATTATCCTCTACCACTTTACCAATAACTTTACTCCTCTCGATCGGGCCAATCTGCTTGAAGAGGAAGGTGCCATCGTCCTGAATGGTTAGCTTCAAAACGTCTCCTTCTACTAATTTTGACTTACTGGCATAATTGGCTGGCATAGGGTATAAACGACTATCGGGACCGATCATATTCTGCCCATCAAATACACCCTCAACAATCTTCCCACCGTCAGTGGTACTAAGTTTTCGTGCCTTTTGGCGGATTTCCTTACTGGTACTTTTTACTACGGAGGCAACGTCTTTCCCTTCCAGCAAGCTATCAACGATCTTTCTCGCTTCTTCTACGCTTTTCTCTGCCAAGTTAAGAGACTTTTTAATAATACTCAGTTGTTGTTTCTGATCTTGGCTTAACACTTGTTTGTCAGACATGTTCATTTCTCCTTTTTATTTTTGTATTAAAGAATATTAGTTATCTTGCAGCGCCCATCCCGGCATTCAAATCAGAATCTGGTGCACTACCCAACTGCGCTCGTTCCATTATCTCTGATTCCACTACCGATTTATCTCGACCATTTTTTAATCGAGATAACTGTCGAACCGCTTCCGCGATTTCGTTACTGCCCCCCGCGGGAGGAGGATATGTACCCATTGTAAATGGCGGCGATTTGCGCGAATTAGTCATCAGACGTAAATAGGCATGAAATTTCTCGATATTAATCACGTCCGTCTCCGAAAAAACTGGGTCAAGTTCCTTGGCGACGATCTCAGCATCTTCTACGCCGATGCGAAAGGAAATAAAAGTACCAACGTTACCAAAAACAGCGTCTCTGATCTTTTCCTCTAGCTGAGATATATACTGGTGAGCAACAATTAAATTGAGACGGTATTTACGAGCCTCAGCTAAGATTGAAGCAAAACTATCAGTGGCAAAGTTCTGAAACTCATCAACGTATAAATAAAAGTCCTTTCTCTCCGACTCCGGCATATCAGCTCGTCCCATGGCCGCCATTTGTATTTTAGAAACTATGATTAATCCCAACAGCTCACTGTTCACCTCGCCTGTCTTACCTTTTGATAAATTTACCAGTAACACTTTTTCATTGTCCATAATATCGCGCAGATCAAAAGCGGAATGACTTTGTCCCATGATATTGCGCATCATTTCATTTTCCACAAAACGGCCTACTTTAGAAACCAAATACCCCAACATTTCTGATTTGTGGAAATCAGATGTCTTGGCCATCTCTTTTTCCCAAAAAGCTCGCACGACCGGATCTTTCAATTTTGGCATCCAGGTCTTTTGATAATCTTCATCAGTCAGGATGCGGGGAATCTCCACGATGGTACCCGGATTTTCCTGCTCGGCCATTAGAGTAAGCATTACATTCCTCATCGTATGTTCAAACATTGGACCAATCATCTCGGGTGGAAAAAGTTTGTAGAAAATATTTATCATCTCTTGTACAGCAAAGTCTTTCTGATCTTCAGATTTGTATTCCAGCATATTTAGACCCATTGGCCGTTCAAAATCAAAGGGTTCGAATACGATAACATCATCCACACGCTCTTTAGGCACGTGAGGCAAGACATCTTCAACCAAGTCACCATGAGGATCAACCACACACAGTCCCTTGCCCGCCTGAATGTCTTGAATAATCATATTAGATAAGAAGACGGATTTACCAGTACCAGTCTGTCCAATAACATACGTGTGACGTCGCCGGTCATCATCTTGGATTCTGATTTGCATTTCCTCGCCACGATAGCTACTCTTGCCAAGAAGTATGCCTTCCTTAGGTAGATCAGGTGGAGGCGGAGCATCTTTAGCTAACAGCCAATTGATATTTGGAGTCTCCGTGAACTTAGTAGGCAAATGATAAATACTAGAAAGTTCCTCGGTATTTAAAATAGAGCGATTCATTATGGGTGCAAAATTACGAAAAATAAAATTAGTGATAAATCGTTTCTTTTTCTTGGGAAGACGGGTATAGAACTTATTCATACTTGGTGCCGTATATTGAGTAAAGGCCGAGGAAATATTACGAAAATGAGAATCCGCCGCTTCTTCGGTGGCAGCTGAAACTATTACCCGGATTAGTACTTCAAAGCCTAACTTACTGGCCTTTTCGTCAATCGCCTTTAGGGTTTCCTCTGTCTCAGGTGTCAACATTTGGTGAACCGACTGTTGCTGCTCTTTTTTCTCAACTGCAGGACGAGTGGCATGTACTATCGTCCCGATGGTGCTTCCTATCACTCCTCCTCCCGCTTCTTCGATAGACTTTTTACCCCGTTTCATTTTACGTGCCATTGATCTTCCTTTTTTAACCCAAGAACTTTTGGCTGGGCGAAATAAAACCTGGATAGCTGCTCCCTCATCCTCTTGAACTTTGCTGAGTGAATTAGCAATAGCATTCAGTGGATCAGCTTCTAATTTCTGATAAGTTTTAAGAGGGAGAAAATTTTTCTTGGCTAATTTTATATAGCCTCCTTTGGTTTTATAATTAGGCTGGAAAATATTATAGTCGCCACTTTCTTCAATCGAAGCTTTGGGGTATTGGGAATGAATTTGTTTTTCCAACAAATCCTTGAGTCGACGAGGCGCACTGACATAAAAATTTATTTTACCCCCCAGAGCGGCAATTTCATAAGTGATATGATTACGACCCAAAAGCCAAGAAAACATTTTAGCCCGGCCAATACCGGTAGTATGCAAGTTAGCATACATTTGTTCGGCCACTGATATTACTTCTTTTTCTTCTTTTTTAGCTTCTTCAGTAATTGGCTTCACTTCCCGCGGTACCCTTACTAATAAAGTAACCATGTTCAAAGAACGTGGCAGCATATTACGATTGCGTAACGTTCGTAAAAACAAAACTAAGCCCACTAAGGACAAAACGATCAGCCCACCTTCGATAGCGTAGATACTAGTGGCTGTTAATGTTAAGGAAAAATCTTCCATTATTATTTATTTTGGAGTTGGGCAGCCTATAAAATGGCTGCCTGAGCAAATAAATATAGTTCTAATAACGCTTTATTTTTCTCTTTTTGATTAATAAATCATATAATTCATCTACCATAGTATCATGAAATTCGTCTAATAGGTAAGGATCTTTGAGTTTCTTGGCAATATTAAAAGCGTGGTGCACACCCTTCTTAAAAGCCAAATAAACCAACACCTTAACCTGCTTAGGCTTATCTAGAGACATTACGTGTCGCAAGTCAGCCACTATTTCCTCGTCGGTCATCATTTTGGAGGGGGGAGGGGGAGGAGGGGCTTTCTGCGAGCCTTCACCGGTATCAACTTGCTTTTCTACTTCTTTAATTTTTTCTTTCTCCTTTTGCTCCTTACGCTGAGTCTGTTCAAGCGGTTGGATCGGCTTTTCAGGTTGCCGCTCAGGTACTTCTTGGCTTTCTTTTTCGGCGTCAGGAATCTCCTGTTGTAAATCAGGAGTGATGCCATTGCGGACGTCTTGTTTATCGACAATCATATGAGTATAAAATGCTTAATTAAAAAAATGAAGACACCAATTAATCTTGTTTCTATTATACCATATTTAGAATAAAAGATTAAGGGTAATTTACTTTGTAAGCGGGCAATTGTTTTCTGACCAGAGACCTTTCTTATCCCTCTGAGCCGCTTCAGTTGCCGATTTTATCTCCTTGGTATAGCTAACATTAGGATATACTGCCAAAGATCGAGCGTATCCGTCTTTTACCAATTCTAAATTGATAAAAGTATCATCACTAGTCAGATAAACATAACGCAATAAGCGACCATATTTATCTCTATTTTTAATATCTCTGATCATTTTGACCTCTCGCCCCGCTACCAGCTCCTCGTTTCTAATAGTAGCTTCGGGACCATAGCACTCTAGGTCAGTTACTGGTACTGATACTTCGGGGGTATCGATACCAATGTAACGCACTGTCTCTCCATTATCCAAAATGATAGTATCACCATCAACCACTTTCACCACCGTTTTAATTTCCGGACGTTGCCAACTGATCCAGACAGCCAGAATAACAATAAACAGCAGGCTCAATAGAATAATAGGTAAACTAAATGTAACTCCTCTGCTCATTTGTCCCTGGATCTCTTGCTTTTTTGATCGCTGTTTCATTCTGGCGCTGCTTCTACAATTACAATATGTCTATCATAGAAAAAACTACCCCTAGAGCACAAGGTGAATTTGTCTTCAAAATATACCCAACTTATGCTATAATGTATTCGAAGCAACCTAATAAGTGTTGTTTTATTGGTTAAGCATCTTAAAATGCGTGTCAAAGAAATAAAAACAGAAAAATTTACTTGGGTTGATGTCAAAAAGCCTACTCGTCAAGAACTAGAGAAACTACGGGAAAAGTATCATTTCCACTATTTAGATATTGATGACACTCTAACCTACACCCAGCGACCGAAAATCGAAAAGTACGATGATTATCTCTTTATAATTCTACGTTTTCCTATCTTTGATAAAAAAGAAAGAAAATTTAACATCTCTGAGGTTGATTTCTTTGTCGGTCAAGATTTCTTTATTAGTATCCACCGCGGTGATGTCGAGCCGATTCAGAAATTTATGAGTGAATGCCAATCGGAAAAAATACCTATTGAAAAATGTGTCAAGGATCCAGAGTTTCTTTTATACAGCCTGATGAAAAACCTATTTCTCTCTTACTTTCCGATCATTGATCATATTAGTGATGATCTCGACGAGATAGAAGACAAAATCTTCCAGGAGCAAGAAAGAGAAATGGTCAAAGAAATCATGGTTATGAAAAGAAATATTATTGCTCTGCGTCGTATTGTCGGCCCACACCGAATGATGATGAAAACTTTAGAAAGTCTCAATATTGATTTCTTCCAGCGCGAGATGGATATTTACTTCAGTGATGTTAATGACTTTGTTGAAAAAACTTGGGCCGTGCTTGAAGACCAGCGCGAAACTGTTATCTCTTTAGAAAATACTAACGAATCGCTTATTTCTCACAAATCATCAGAAATTGTAAAAACGCTGACAATCTTTTCCGCTATTTTACTTCCTCTCACCCTATTTGCCAGTATTTACGGGATGAATATGACGCAAATCCCCTTTATATTTCATCCTCAATCCTTCTGGATTGTGTTGGGCATGATGTTTGCATTTGGGGTTGGCTTGTTTTTCTTTTTCCGAAAGAAGAAATGGTTGTAGGGGGAGGTGCCGATCGGATTGAACGGCTGATGTTTGTCAGCTTTTTTTTGTTGGGCAAGAATGATATAATGAGATGGCTTAAATTTATCAGTATTTCTCTATGCCTCTTAAACTCTACAACACTCTTGCCCGTAAAAAAGAAGACTTTAAGCCGTTGGCGGATAACCAAGTCGGCCTCTATACCTGCGGCCCGACAGTTTATGATTATGCTCATATTGGTAATCTGCGTACCTATGTTTTTGAAGATGTTTTAAAGCGTGTTTTGTTATATGACGACTATAAAGTCAAGCACGTGATGAACATCACTGATGTCGGCCACCTCACCTCTGATGCTGATGAAGGCGAGGACAAAATGGAAGTCGGGGCGCGCCGAGAGAAAAAGACGGCCTGGGAAATTGCGGAGTTTTATACTAAGGCCTTTAAAAAAGATATCGCTCAGCTTAATATTTTACCACCCGATATTTGGTGCAAGGCGACTGATCACATTAAAGAGCAGATTAAGTTAATTGAAACTCTGGAGAAAAAAGGCTTCACCTATGAGACTGACGATGGGATTTATTTTGATACGGCGAAATTTGAGAATTACGGTGCCCTGGCCAAACTAGATATCGAAGGTTTACAAGCTGGAGCGCGGATAGAAATAGTGAAAGGCAAGCGCAACCCAACCGACTTTGCCCTGTGGAAATTTTCGCCCTCGACAAGCTCAGGGGAGAAACGGCAAATGGAATGGGATTCGCCCTGGGGTACCGGTTTCCCTGGTTGGCACATTGAGTGCTCGGCCATGGCCATGAAATACCTCGGTGAACAAATAGATATCCACTGCGGTGCCGTTGATCATCTCAATGTCCATCATACCAATGAAATCGCCCAATCAGAAGCGGCGACTGGCCAGAAATTCGTTAACTATTGGATTCACGGCGAGCATCTTTTGGTTAATGGTGGCAAAATGAGTAAATCCGAGGATAACTACACCACTTTGCAGACTGTAATTGATAAAGGTTATAGTCCCCTTGTCTTCCGTTATTTGGTGCTGACATCTCATTATCGTTCCAAGCTGAATTTTACCTGGGAGAGTTTGCGAGCAGCGCAGAATGCTTTAGCTAAACTATCAAAGCAGGTGGCGGAATTAAGTGATACGGAAAAACCAGACCAAGAATATGCGGATAAATTCCGGACAGCTTTAAACGATGACCTCAATACTTCCCAAGCCATTAGCGTTGTATGGGATTTGTTAAGAACTGATCGGCCGGCGGGAGTGAAAAAAGCAACTTTGCTTGATTTTGATAAGATACTGGGATTGGATTTGGATAAAATAGAAAAGCGATCGACAAAAATTCCCGCCAAAATGGAAAAATTACTGGCGGAGCGCAAGCAAGCTCGAGCTGATAAAGATTGGGGGCGAGCGGATGAACTACGGAATGAGATTGAACAAGCAGGCTTTACTGTAAATGATACGCCAGAGGGACAAAGGGTTAAACAAGCTAGTTAATCTACAACGACAGTCGCCCTAGCCTAGCTATAGAGGATCTAACTAAAAGCCTTGCTCCACCCACTTCACAGTGCTATTCTAAAAAAACTGATAAAGCACAATTATGGCTGAAAACAAAGCGCAACAAGTTAAAATACCTCCTCAAAATACTGACGCAGAAGAATCGTTGTTGGGCGCTTTGTTATTAGACAAAGAGGCCATTATTAAGATTGCTGATCACCTCAGGGCAAGTGATTTTTACAAAGAAATACACGGCAAAATCTACCAGACCATGTTAGATTTATCAGAGAAAAGGGCGCCGATTGATATTGTTAGTTTGTCAAACGCTCTGGGTGAAAAGGGAGAATTAAAAGAAATCGGCGGTCGCAGTTACCTTGCCTCCTTGGCCAATAATGTCCCCACTGCTGCCCATGTCGGTAGTTATGCCGAGATCGTGCAGCGCAAATCAACTCTACGGCAATTAATTCACGCGGCAGCTGATATTACAGAACTTGGTTACCAAGAAAACGATGAAATAGATAAAGTCTTGGATGCAGCGGAACAAAAACTTTACAGCATCTCACATAAGTATATCCAACGGAACTTCATCGGCATCAAAGATGTGCTTTCTGATACTTTCGAAAGAATTGACGAGCTTCATAAAGACGGTGGTAAATTGAGAGGTGTACCGACTGGCTTTACAGATGTAGATAATTTGCTAGCGGGGTTACAAAGATCTGATTTAGTTATCCTAGCCGCTCGACCCTCGCAAGGTAAAACCACGCTGGCTCTAGATATCGCTCGTCACATTGGAGTGCGGGAAAAAATACCAATCGGTATTTTTAGTTTGGAAATGTCACGCGAGCAATTAGTTGACCGCTTATTGTGTGCGGAGGCAAATGTTGATCTATGGAAAATGCGCACGGGTAAATTAACTGACAGTGGTGAAAACGACGACTTTTCCCGGATTGGCGATGCGATGGGAGTTTTATCGGAAGCACCAATATACATTGATGACACACCCCTACTCTCAATCATGGAAATGCGAACTAAAGCACGTCGCTTGCAGGCAGAACATAAGTTAGGTTTTATTATTATTGACTATTTACAGCTGATGGAGGGTAACCGATCACGTAACAGCGAAAATCGGGTGCAGGAGGTGTCAGAAATATCACGTGGCCTAAAAGCAATTGCCCGTGAGCTCGATATCCCTGTATTAGCACTATCACAGTTATCCCGAGCAGTGGAAAGTCGCACTCCGGCTATTCCACAATTATCTGACTTACGTGAATCGGGCTCAATTGAACAAGACGCTGACGTGGTAATGTTTATTTACCGCGAGGAATTATATAAGCCAGAAACTGATCGACAAAATATTACCGATATTTATGTTAAGAAGCATCGGAATGGACCGACTGGTAAATTAGAATTATTCTTTGATCATGAGCGAGTAAGTTTTAGAAATCTTGAGAAAAAGCACGAGGTGTGACGCCGTTCGTAAGTAGTTACGATGGTTGTAGTCTCTTGTTAGAGAGTAGAGGGTTAATATTGTTCTTTTTCTGGCTACGGAACTCGTCACCCCGCATAGCGGGGTTCCTCAGACATCCGCAGCTGGCGAAAAAGAACAATATTAACCCTTAAACAACATACAAGTTCGCCCAACCACTATATCTACTTACTCTTTCTGCTAGATTAAGAGTCTTTTTTACAAACCCGCTCGGCCTGCAAACGGTTTTCTCCAGCATGTCAGAACAATCCAACTATATAATTATTAATTTTAAAAATGCTTAGTAAATTGAAACAGTTTAAAGATTTAAAAAAACAAGCTAGCGATCTTAAAAGCAGTCTAGCGGAAGAAGAGGCTGTTGGTGAATCAAAAGGTGGTCTGGTAAAAATTACGATGGATGGCAATCAAGAAATACAAAACGTCGAGGTGGATGAGTCATTGCTGGCCAGTGACCAGAAAGAAACACTTGAAAGCGCTATCAAGGAAGCTTTTGCTAAAGCCATTAAAGAAGTGCAATCACTAATGATACGTAAAATGCAATCAGGTGAAATTCAAATGCCAAATTTATAATTTCTTATGTCTACTCTTCCCTCCACAGTTGAAGATCTAATTAATGAATTTGCTAAACTTCCGGGAATTGGCTACAAGTCAGCCCAACGAGTGGTTTTTTATTTAACGAAAGCTAGCAAGGATGATATAAAAACGTTCTCGGCTGCGTTAGCCAAAATGGCTGACGGCATTAATTTCTGTTCCACTTGCCAAAACTTAACTGAAGACAGTCCCTGTTCTCTGTGTGTTGACAGTCGTCGTGATAAATCCCAACTGTGTGTAGTAGAGAAACCGCTGGACGTCGTCGCTCTCGAAGATACACATAACTTTGATGGACTATATCATGTTTTGCACGGCGCTATCTCACCGATCAACGGTGTCGGACCGGAAGACATTAAAATCAAGGAATTGTTAAAGCGCGTCAAAGATAACGGCGTCGAAGAAATAATCCTGGCTACTAATCCCAATCTCGAAGGTGAGGCGACAGCCATGTATATCTCCAAGTTAATAAAACCTCTCGATATTAAAATAACCCGCATCGCGCGCGGGTTACCGACTGGTAGCGATCTTGAATACGCTGACCAGGAAACTTTATCTAATGCTCTGGCGGGGAGGAAGGAGTTTTAGTTAGCTAATTTTCTTGAGCGCGACTATCAGCCTACAATCTTCCCAATCTTTACCTTGGTGAGTTGTTGACGGTGGCCAAATACTTTTTTCTGTCGCTTTTTAGCCTTGAATTTAACACCAGTTACTTTTTTAGTTTTACTGACAGGTACGACTACTGTCGCTTCCACCTTGGCTTTCGCTACCTTAGGAGTGCCTACTTTTACATCATCTTTACCATCAGAGATCATCAAAACTTCGTCGAAAATTACTTTGTCTTTAATTTTTTTGACAGGTAATTTTTCCACAGCAATAACATCCCCTTCCGAGACTTTATATTGTTTACCACCAGTTTTGATTACAGCAAATGTCGTCATTTTTTTATAAATTTGGATAAATTAAACTTGTGGCTCATACTAACACATTTTCGCAATTTGTTAAGCCCTTTCTAAGAAATATATCTACAAACACTCCAATACTTTCTCCTCAATTTCGCTACAATTACTAACTAAAAACTTATCATTACGATCACCCTCACCCTGGCCATCGGCGAACTCTCGCACTTTTGCTCCCGCTTCCTTAACTAGCAATTTGCCGGCCATAAAATCATAGATCTCGCTGCCATCATTCAAATAAGCTTCAATTTTTCCTTCTGCTAGCAGACAAAAATCCAGACAAGGTGACCAATTAACTAGCACACGCTTGATATTTTTCCGGTGCAGCTTTTTGATCATTTCGTCAAAATACTCATAAGGACCATTATAGGCGTGAGCATAGCCAAAGGTAGCCCGCTTAATATCCTTTTCTTGACTAATCTGGATCGGTTGATCATTCACGAAAGCACCTTTCCCTTTCTGGGCATAATATGATCGTTGTAAGATGGGATCATGAATTACTGTATAATGGGCCTCATTGTTTTTGATTAATACAATACTCACCGAGTAGCGGGGAATCCCCAGCACATAATTATTTGATCCATCAAGGGGGTCAATAATAAATTCCCAATCAGATTTTCCCTCAATCAGCCCTTGTTCCTCAGCAAAAATATTGTAGTCAGGGAAATTTTGTTGCAACAACTCCACTATCGCTTCTTCTGATTCAGTATCCGCCTTAGTATAAAAATCCGAGGCCATGCTTTTTTCTTTGACCTCGAGATCTTGACCAAAATATTTAAGCAAAACCCGACCGCCTGCTTCCGCCGCCGCAATCATTTTTTTTAAAGTTTTCTCCATCTTAATACTATCTACACTCTATAACTCCTTCCACCCATCAGCCGTACAGCCATAAAACTGATTAGCGCCCCCACTACCGATAGGATTAGTGCTAAAAATCATATAGCCATAATAATCACTGGCGCAGTCGCGTAGATTGCCGTCGCTATCATAAGCTGAGGAAGCCGGATCATTTTCAGTAGGTACTTCGCGGTCACCAACTGCACCACTATCATAAGGCGTTAGGCGCATATCTAAAGCAAAAAGTGAATAAGCTGCCTGCACATTTTGCCCATGCACTAAGTTATCAGAATAAACGAAATTTCCCGTGATGTTACCATTAACTGTCAGGTCATCGTAAACCTTTACCGGTGAAGTCCCGCCATCGTTAGCGGTTGAGCGCCAGATAGCACCATCTACCCGGATATCATCGCCAAAAGTAACTGGGTTGCCAGTGCCGCCTTCGGTCGTGTTATTGATAATAGTGCCGTTAAAAAATGTTACTCCGCCTGTCCCCTGTTCACCGATATAAACTGAATTGAAACGACCAGTATTATCAACCACAAACTCTTCGTTAATGGTAACAGTAGCGGCTGGTTGTAATACGTCAGATGTAGCGGCGGCGGCTACCCCTATTAACATAAACATTCCTAGACTAACTCCCGATAAAGTTGAAATCTTTTGCCATGTTTTCATAGGTTTGATTCCTTTTTATTATTTATTTTAAATTATTTATTGCGGACAATTAGCAGTGATGTTTTTGTATTCACTTAAATACTGGCCAATCTTCGGCGGACCATAGCCTCCAATTTCAAACTGAGTGAAGAATATTTTCTCGACCCCGGCATTAAGTGCTCCTTCAAATGAACTTACTACTTCCCCCTCCGACTCGAGCACCGCCTCAGTAACCCAAATTGGCTTACTAACTCCTTTCCTATCTAGTAATTCCTTCATACCTTTTACATTCAACGTACTTGAACCACCGAAAGTAATAAAGTGAATTTTGACAGCCTCACTTTTTACAAAACAAAGCTTTATTAATGCCAAAAACAACTGTAAAAACCAGAGCCGTACCGACAATACCGGCTAGAGCGGTAGCTAAACACTCGCTAGCGACAACTGGAAAAACATAATCTGGCATTAGCGTGGTAAAGGGATATTCGAGAGCTGTGGCAATA
This sequence comes from Patescibacteria group bacterium, assembly GCA_018818965.1. Lineage (GTDB taxonomy): Bacteria > Patescibacteriota > JABMPQ01 > JABMPQ01 > JABMPQ01 > JABMPQ01. The sequence continues at coordinate 37,183 of JAHJQX010000035.1, forward strand.
AAACCTTTGTCCTTCGCTACTTTCTCTAACCCATCAGGTGAGGAAGAAGCCAAAAGAGATATTATTCCCCCAACCAATAACGCGACTACGACCAGATAAACATATTTTTTATTCATTTGTTTTCTCCTTATATTTCATAGCCAATAGAACTAACACCGTAATAATTCCCTCGCCCAAACCGATTAAGACATGGATACCAGCCATGGCTGGCAAAACGATATTAATTGTTTCCGTACCAGAAATTGCCAGTTCAACTGCACAAAAGCTCGCCGCTACCACCACACTTGTCCAGGCTGCGATAAAGGCAGCCAACCACATTTTTTTTAGATACTTGAACAAAAATTTATAGAAATAATAACCACCGATCGCCCCAACAATACCCATATTGAAAATATTGGCACCCAAAGCCACCAGCCCACCATCAGCAAACACTAGTGACTGCACTATCAGAATAATTGCGATCACCAAGAAACCTTCGAGTGGTCCCAACAAAATCGCTGCCAAGACACCACCCAGCAGATGACCTGAAGTTCCCTCGGCTACTGGGAAATTGATCATTTGGGCAGCAAAAACAAAAGCGGCTACCGAAGCCATTCGCCAGATTTTTTCTCGGCCATATTTAGTAAAACGAGTTTTAACTTTTCCGCTTAATTCTAAACCTTCCGTAGTAGCTAGCACCGCCTGCTTCTCTTCAACCAGTAATCGGCGGCGCACTTGCCACCACGCATGGATAAAAAAGCTAGCCGCCACTCCTAACAAGACAGTAGCCATTCCTGGAGAAAGAAAGCCGTCGGGAATATGCATATGTTACTATTTATATTGTTTTTTATTATAGCACAACCTCATAATGTGACCCCATACTATCCTTGGTTACTTCAATGCGAGCCGGAAAAGCATCTTTCATTTCCTTAATGTGGCTAACAGCTAATATTTTAGCGAAATCAGACGATATTGAGTTTATCGCCTCGATCAAACTCTCGCGACCAAAATCATCCTGAGTACCAAAACCTTCATCAATCACCAAAAATTGCAGCTTGGCACCCGCTCGACTGGCTAGTAATTTAGATAAAGCAACCCGGATAGCAAAATTAATGCGATAAGCTTCACCACCAGAAAACATCTCATAGCTTTTAACCCCCATCTCGTCTTCAATAATGATATCTAAGGTCTCCATTAAGTCCGGGCCGGTTTTTTTCTGTCTCTGAGTTAGAAATCGCACCTGCATTCGACCATCAGTCATTCTAGTCAGCAACCTATTAGCTTCCTGCTCAATTTCCGGGATAGCCGCTTCAATAATCATCGCCTGAATACCTTTTTTGCCGAAAGCGACTACTAATTCTTCATAGATAGCTTTCTTCTTCACCAACTCTCTCAAATCTTTACGCTTTGAACTAATTCCTTGTACCAGCGACTGTAAGCGCTGCAACTTCTCCTTGACACCACCATAATCGGATCGGGATTCAGCTTCAGCTTGACGCAGGTTTTTTAGTTCTTTTTCTTTCTTTCCAATTTCTTGCTCAATCTTGGTTGCCATACCAGTATCAAACTTTACTGCAACTTGAGCCTTTTCCAAAATATGTAACTCCTTCTCTTGCTTAGTCTTATTAACCACAATTTGCCGCAGGTGTTTCTCACCAGCAATTTTACTATCCCGCGCTCGCTCCCAAGCAAACTTTAAATCAGCAAACTTTTCTAACGATTCGAGCTTATTCTTAACCGCCTTGTGCTTTGCCTCATTGTAAGAAAATTGCTCTAACCGTTGGTTGATGACTCTTAGTTTATTATAACCACTCACACTATCCGCTCCTTGCCTAACAGCGCGCTCTAACTTTATTTTCTTTTTCTTAACAGCTACCAACTCGGTGGTCATTTCTTCGATTTCAGTCAACCTCCTCTTGACAACTAATATTTCACTTTCTAGTTGTGATTTGGAAACTAATTTTATCCGCCGCGCTTGGTTCTGGCTTAATGCTAACTTCAACTCCCTCTCTTCCTGAGCTATTTTCTCTCTTAGGGTCTGATAATTTTTTACTTTCTGCTCTCGTTCCCGCTGCAGCTGCGAAATAATGTCTTGGCGGTGACGAGAGGTCAAATTTTGCGCACAAAGAGGACAACTGGCGCTTTTTGTATTGCGCAAAGTATCTATTTTTTCTTTAATCTCTCGGCCCCGTTCTACTATTTGCTCTAATAATAAATGTTGGTGCGTAAGCTTGTCTTGGAATGCTTGCGCCTGTTCTTCCCTGGCTTGGACAGCTTGCTCCTGCTCTAGTAATTGAGTAAGCTTGGCAGTTGATTCTTTTTGGCAGTTGATCAACTTTCCTTTTTCCTGGATTGCTGCCTGCAACTGATTAATCCTCTCAGCTAAACGCCCTTGTTCCTGCTCACGCTGGCTTTTGGTGGCAGCGATTTCTTTTTCTACCTGCGCCTGCTGCTGCAAAAGCTGGCTTCTTTCGGCTAATATTTTATTTAATTCAGCATCTAGTTGACGAGATTTGGTGAGATCTTGGTAGCCAGTTATTATCTCTTTCTCTCGGTGCAAAATATTTTTCTCCTTGACAATGGCGTCTTCTTGTTTAGCCTGTTCGTTAGCTAAAGCAGCTAAACTTTTTTGGCTGGCAGAAATCCGAGTCACTAAATCTTTAAGCTGGGCTACCCCTTGATCATGCTTCTTTTTTCTATCATTTAAAAGAGCTAGCTCTGTCTCCATAGCTTTTACCGCCTTAGTAATTTTTGCTAAATTACCAGCGATATTTTTTGTCTGTTCTTTGAATCTATCTCTATCCTTTGCCTCAGTTTCGATATAAGCCAACTGCTGTTTCAGACCTTCAGCTCGCATAGTTATTTCTTTCACTTTGGCTTTAGCTTTATCGGTCAGCTGATCATAATAAGCCAGGTTTAAAATATCAGATAAGACTTTTTTCCGCTCCTGCGACCGTTTGATAGTAAATTCGTCGGCTCGACCTTGACGCAAAAATGCAGAGTTAATAAAAGTTTCATAGCTCATTCTCAGAGTATCAGTAATAATGTCTTGGGTTTCGGCTTTACTTGTTCCAGCTAAAGATTGCCAAGTGGCTGCTGTCTTGGATTTAACCATAAAATCTAGACTACCATGGCCACGACCTCGTGGAGTTCGTTTGCGGGACACTCGATAATAGGAACGACCTAATCTAAACTCAAAATCAATCCACATCTCACTTTTACCGTGTCGGACTAGATCATCGTCTGATTTTGCCCGTGATTTACCCCATAAAGACCAGGTAATTGCTTCCAGCAGAGAACTCTTACCAACCCCATTTGCCCCAGTCAGACACGCCAATTCCACCCCCCGTAAATCGAGGGGTTCGGCATTCTGTCCGTAGGACATAAAATTATGAAGTTGGAGACGCTGAGGAATCATTAGTGCTCTTGATTAACTTCTTCGATTATTCCTTGAGCCAACTTAGTCGCTTCTTTGACTGCTTGGCTTTTCTTTTTTCTAAGAGAGAAATACTGATTTAGAGCTTCCAGAGGAGTTATACTTTCCGCGCTGGTGACGTCAGATTTAGGTCGCTGAATTTTTATTATTTCTTTTTTAATGCCCGCTATATAGTAAGCTGGCTCTAGCGCCCGACGAACTTTATCCTCTTCTAACAAATCAGCACTTGTTTCTGGTAAAACAATATTTAATTTCACTACTGCCTCTTTTAAATTATGCTTCTTAACCGCCGAACACACCTTGGCTGTCGGATTTTTGTCTCTTTCCTTGATTTCAACTGTAATCGGGATAAATTTACGGGCGGGGGTAGAAATAAATTCAAAGTTGGCCTGTTTAGCTTTCCTTTTACCATTTATTTTCACCGCTACAAATCCTTTTTCTTCCTTAGCTTCACCAAAATCAACTCGCTCGATACTGCCCGCATAAACCACAGGTGGATTTTGATTGAGGATTTGATGTTTATGCAAATGTCCTAAGGCAACATAATCCCAAGGCTGAATAAAAAGACTAAGGGGCAACACCGCGTCATTACCAACGTATACTTTCCTTTCTGCTCCAAAAACAGCTCCCGCCACGGTGGCGTGAGCTATCAAGACAGCTGGCTGACTGGTATTAATTCGCCTAGCTAAATCTTTTACCAAATTAGATACTTTTTTAACAACCAGCTTATCGACTTCGGCAATAGTTTTTCGTTGGTATTCTTTTTTAGTAGCTAACGCATTTTTACTAATCCAGGGTAAAGTGGCAATTTGGAAAATATTCTGGCTTTTTTTATTTTTACCTAGAGTCCAACGACCAGCGGCTGACTGGGAAAAAGTTAACAACTCAGGCTTTTGCGAAATATAAACATTATCGACAGCGAGAGTTTTATAGATCTCGAGCGTGTCAGCTTCGCCAGTGGCGTTGGGCAAATCGTGGTTACCAATAATAGATACTACCGGGATGCCAGCCGCCGCTATTTTTTTGATTCGTTTGGCAAATTCTCTTTGTTGGGTGGGAGAAGGTTCGCGTGTTTTGAAAGCATCGCCGGCGAAAAAGAAAAAATCGACTTTATTTTTCAGGGTATAATCGACTGCATAATCGAAGCTATGTAAAAAATCTAAAAATCGAGAATTAAGACCCGTTTGCCGGTCAACGGTGCCATAATTTTTCATTCCGAGATGTATGTCAGCAATATGGAGAATTTTGATCATGTTTTTCGCACTTATTACCTAAGTATGACATGGCTTGCGTAATTTACCAACTTAATTATAATAGAAAAGGTAACTAAATATACAGCTTGTTTTAGTGAAACTAGGCTGGTTTTGTGCTAGTTGTTATCATAGCGGGGTAGAGCAGTTTGGTAGCTCGCGAGGCTCATAACCTCGAGGTCGCTGGTTCAAATCCAGCCCCCGCAACCAAGTTATCAATCTGTGAAGTCGTCCCGATCTGCCTGCCGCAGGCAGATCCAATCGGGGTCGCCGCAACTAAGAATATCAGGGTTTATATAATCACCACCAGTTGGGTTAGGTGGTTGTTTTAGAGCCAGGGTAGCTCAGTCGGTTAGAGCACGAGAATCATAAACTTGAGGTCGTGGGTTCGAATCCCACCCCTGGTATAAGAAAATTTAGGAGGGAGGTATAACATACCTATTTTCAAAGAGAAAAATGAGGATTTTTTTGCAGTTTGGTCAGCAGAAATGGCTTATGTTTTGGGATTTTTCATCGCCGACGGCAGCATGACAGTAAATCCCAGGGGTTCGAAATACTTGGACTTTCACATTACTGATGGAGATTTGCTGTTTAAAATAAGAGAGGTACTAAATTCCAATCATAAAATCGGGGAGAAGGTTTTACCTCATCAGAAAAAAGTTTACAGATTGCAGATTGGCAGTAAAAAAATGTTTAGTGATTTGTTAAAGCTGGGCGTTAAACCAAGGAAAACTGGACATGAAATAATGCCCGATGTGCCAAATAACTGTTTCCGAAATTTCCTAAGAGGGTATTTCGATGGAGACGGTAATGTCTGGTGTGGTTATAGCCACAAAAAGAACCACAGCCAGCCAATATTGACCCTAGTAACAGTTTTTACTTCGAAAGGTGAATACTTCTTGCGTTCTATAAAGAGATTACTCACCGAAAGACTGGAATTAAAAGGGGGTATCGGTTATCATAGTAGAGCTTACCGTTTAAACTATAGCGTCGTTGATAGTATCAAACTTTATACTTTTATGTATCAGGATTTAATGAATGATTTGTTCCTTGCCAGAAAGAAAAAAGTGTTTGAAGAATTCATAAAAATTCGTGGGCCCGTAGTGTAGCGGTTTATCACGTTGCCCTGTCACGGCAAAGATCGCCGGTTCAAATCCGGTCGGGCCCGCCAGAATTAAAAGGCTTGTTTAAGCCTTTTTTAATTTTAGGGGTGACGGGATATCGGACTTTTGTATAAAAAAACTGCTCACTTGTGTGGCAGTCAAAGTTCGAGACTTTTTGTGTTTTCTACTCCTGATCTTTTGGCGGCTTCAGAAGTGACCTACTTTCGACAAAGTCAGTGGGCTGAATTGAGTCTGCTCCGAATCCACCACCGAACCAGAAAACCATGCCAGTTGCGGTAATGCCGACTCGCCGAGACGCTCGGAGCATGCGCTGCGGGAAACCAGGATCTTCCTTTTTGGCTTGAGCCTCCCTCCCTCGAAAAAGGGTGGCATGTTCAGAAATCTTCTCGACATCGTCCATCAGTGGGTCTTCCAGATCCCCCATAATGATCCCCGCATCAGTGCCAAAAAGCATACCATGATATGGGGCAGAGACTTCCGCAGCCCTGGCAATGATCTCCTCCGCCCGTCCAACGTACTCAGGATGATCATTGAAAAACCTACGTATATTGTCGATATGAACCATGATTTGTCCCTCCTTCAGGGAATGTGCAATTCCAGTGACATCCAAAAATCTCTACTTTGTAACATAATACACAATACATGTCAACACCGCGTAAAACTTCCAAATTCTAACATATTAAAATCTCTCACCATTTCTCCCCAATCCATAGTTCTAAAATCATCCCGTAGTCCCCGCCAGTTTTAAAAGGCTTAAATAAGCCTTTTTTTGATGGGGGCGATGAGGCGATTGGACTAGAGAGTAATAAAAAACTGCCTTCTCAAAAAATAGCAGCTAAAGAACTAATGGCACAATTTCGAAAACCCATAATTGAATGGGTGCTTGTTGCCATATTGTAGATGTAGGCCAGGACCCTTAAGGACATTACGATCGGGTAACCTCAAGTCACTCGCACTGGAAGTATTCTCCTGGTATACCAGAAGTCGCTTGACATAGAAATAATTCTCGTGGGTCACCCAGGGGGCGTCGTTTTTCTTGAGCCTATCGACGGAACGCACTACCCAACTACTTGTGTCCTCGATAACCTCAATTCTTAGCATCTCGACCCTGATGACGTTTTTTTTGCCATGGTCGAGATATTCCCTGGTTCTTGTCTTGCCCTGCGAAAGTGATGGCGGCGAGAAAATCCAAACCGATGTACCGTCTTTTTGAACTTTCACGTCCGTCACAAGGAGCTTCTGACCCTCGCCAGAATTGAGCGCCCACCACTGGTACGCTCCATAGGCGCCCTCCCCCTTGTGTTCACAGGAAGGTACCGCTATCAGAACGGGAGCGCCATCATTTTTTGGCATTTGAAAAATGAGACTACCCTGCCAGTGAGTAACATGTACATCCTCAATCATGTTATACACGCTAGCGCTCCAAACCTCCTTGGTTATTCTGATGGTCTCCTTCTTCTCCGTTTGGAAAAGTATTGCACAAACGATCAGAGCAACCGCCAATGCAACACCAGCCAGTACTTCCGCTTTTTTCTTCATTGTGCCCCTCCATGCAAGTGATTTGTTTTTAAGCTACTTTCCGGATACTGGACATTAAGTCGTAGCATAAATAATAAAAACTGTCTACCCCAATAAAAGACATAGCTAGCAAGCTATTACCTTTCCCATTTTTTCATTATTGACTTTACTTGACATACATTTTTACTTTAGTATAATTTTATATAGCTAGAATATACTAATATAAACACATGAATAAGACCTCTTTAACCAGAAAACAAAAAGTGATCCTTGATTACATTTCAGACTATATTGAGAAAAATAATATGGCTCCCTTAACCACCGAGATACAGAATGAGTTAAAGTTTAAATCTACTAGATCAGTATTCCAATACTTAGATGTCCTAAAGACAAAAGGATATATAAAAAAAGACAACACTCCCAGAAGTATTAAATTAGTTGAAGATTTTAAAGATATAGATGGCCAGACTGAGCTCATTCCCCTACTGGGAACTGCCTCTTGTGGTACGCCAGCTTTCTTTGCTGATGATAATATTGAGGAGTATCTGCCGGTAGATACAAACCTGCTAGATAACTACAATAAACATAGTTACTTCCTCCTAAAAACTTCTGGCACCTCAATGAACAAAACAAACATCCATGATAAATCTATCGTGCTGGTAGAAAAGTTGGACGCTTACGAGAGTGGAGATAAGGTCGTAGCTATATTAGATGGCCTAGCTACCATTAAAACGTTACATAAAGGCAAGGATGCTTATGTTCTAACTCCAGAATCTAACGACCCTAAGCACAAACCAATCATTGTCAAGAATGAGTTTCATATAGCCGGTAAAGTGGTGTGTGAAATTCCTGACATCACTGATGTTAATAATGTTAGATATATTCCATTAAAGAATATGAACTAAAAATCATAATTCTAATACATATCAATGACCCAAGTCTGCCACTGTAAAACAAGCTTGATTCTGCACCAAAGCCAAATTATCCGCTACTTCTCGCCAATTGAGAGTTCTAAAATCGTCCCATAGCCCCTGTTTCGAATTTAACCCTTTGAACATGAGGTCATTTTTTATGAAAATAGCAGTGAATAATGAAGAATAGAATTGTAAAATTGATCACCCCCATAAAGTCTAACTGCAATAATTTAATCAACATCTCCAAATCTCGCGTCCCGATTTCAGCAACAACAAAAACGATCTACGATACGGTAGATTATTTTGAAAATAATATCTTTCTGAAAGATGAGTTAAAGATAGAGACTAAACCAGTCAGACATAAAACTGATTTAAAAAATATTATAAATTTGCATAATGATGATGGAATCAAAGATGTGGCGCAAATCAAAAGGATGGTTCAAAAGATAGAATTCGGAAATGATATCCTACATAATAATAAAATGCCTAATATTAAATTAGTTAAAACCGCCGCCGCCGAATGGGTTTTATTTGACGGGCACCATTCTCTGCTGGCCTACATGCTGGCTGGTAAGAAATATCTTCATGAGGTGCCTCAGCTAGTTGTTTTAGATGAAGAAAAAGGCTATGTCTCAGCTGAAGAAATTCTGGTATTTTTTGGAGAACATTCTAAAAAACTAAAAGGTTCGGCCTGGAGAAAAAAAGTGGTCAACTGGCAAGCAACCAAAGAAAAACAGCTTGGCCAACGCATTCAGGCCAATATGGGCGAGCTTTTAAAATCTATTATTTTTTTCTAAGCTCAGCCTAGCCAGTAGATAGGATATGGTAGATTCTGCTCCCTGGTTTAGATTTATCGAAGATTTGCCAAGTCCGTCATGACAACCACCAGTTGCCTCATCGTAGATTACCTGGCTTAGTGAATTTTTACCCATAAACCACTGGAAGGCTGTATTAGCCTTTTCCAGATAGCTCTCGTCTTTCGTTATTTGATACGCTAAAACAAGTGTTTGCACCATAGAAGCTACGTCTACAGGCTGCTGATCAAACCGTGCTTTCTGGCCATTCTGGAAATACCAACCATCATGTCCGACTGGAGCAAACATTTCAGCTTGGAAGGTGACCGAAGATAAAAAATCCAAGGTTGACTTTGCAATTTTAAGGTATTTTTCATCCCGAGTAGCCAGATATGAATAAAACAGTGCTTCCGGCAATTTACTATTTGAATAGGTAAGATGTCGTTCAAACCACTGCCAGTTATCGCTAGAATGTTTTTTGTATAATGACACTAAATGATTGGCGAGCCTCCTCAGCTTGTCAATATTTTTGGCTGTGGGTCGCGCAGTGTTATAAAAATATAATCCCAAAATTATGAAAGAAACCGCCCGGGGATATTTAATATTACTTATCACCGTTAACGCCTGGAGAAAAATATTTTCTGCTTCGTTTTTTATTGCTTTGGGAATCGAACCGATAGAAATGAGATATCCTAAAGACCAAATTGCCCGACCGTGAGGATCGTGAATCCAATTAGCTAAGTTTATTTTTCTGGCGTAGTCGACATAATTATATAATCTGCCATTTTTCTGCTGAACATAAGCGATAAAATTTAGATATTTTTTTATCGAGCTTAATTTAGAACTATCCTTAAACTGGTTAAAATAACGACAACAAACAACTAACGCTCTAGCATTATCATCAAGCGTGTATCCAGTTGATTTATCCGGAACGAGGCCATTAGCAAACTGGATAACGCCAAATTCATCCGTAAGCTTTGTGAGATGAGTTAACTTCACTTTCTGGAGTATTGTTTCATGCTTCTTTGAAATTACAACGTACTTGTTAAAAAGCTTTCTATAAGCAAGAGCAACATTGGGCCAAGTCATAAACCTGGTATAGGCGTAGGTGTTTTTCTCCATGCTTTCTTTCAAGCGAGGGTTTGATAATAAATTGATAATCGCGTCAGAAAATGACTGGGGATTTTTAAATTCAACAATTATCCCTCTATCTGATTTAACTACGTCAATGGCGTGAAGGGATGGTGTTGAAATGACTACTCGACCACAGCCCATAGCATAAGCTAAAGTGCCGCTGGTTATCTGGTTGGGATCAAGTCCGGAAGAAATATATATATCGGCCGCTTGCAGATAACTTATTACTTCTTTTAATTTAAGGTATTTATTATAAAATTTTACATTATTTTGTAGGCCCAACTTTTTGACTTTATCCTCTAAATAATTCCGATACTTCTCCCCTTCTTTTTTTCTGACGACGGGGTGTGTTTCCCCGACAATCAGATATAGGACATCGGGGAATTTCTTAATAACTTCGGGTAGAGCCTCAATAACATATTCATAGCCTTTGCCTGGATTCATCAAACCAAATGACAAGAGTACGATTTTTTCTTTTAAACCCATTCTGGATTTTTCTTTTTTGCTTTTAGCAAACGGAACCGGGGGCATTCCATGAGGAATAACTGCAATGTCGGTCTTTATTTTATATTCGTTTCTGAGAATCTCAACTGCTTTGTTCGTCATTACGATCAAGCACGCCGACTTGTTCGCTAGATCCTGCACAATTTTTTTTAATTTATCATTAGGATTTGGCAAAACTGTATGGAAAGTGATTATGGCTGGTTTTTTTATTATTTCTAGAAAAGGAATTAAATAATTCCCAAAACTCCCGCCAAATATACCAAATTCATGCTGAATATTAATAAGTTTAATGGCTTTTATTTTATTAATTTGCTTGGCAGTATTGATATATTCCTGAATATCAGTATCACTTATTTGCAAAATAACTTCTTTAGGATAATTATAGATATTTGTCACGTCATTGTTCATCGCCAGAATTTTGGATTTACTCAAAGGTGATAAATTCTTATCCATCACTTTGATCAAATCTCTGGTATAGGTGGCAATACCACATTCTCGGGGTGGAAAGGTCGCCAGATACAGTACCCAGGAAGTTTTTTCACTATCTTTCATATTATTGTTAGCAAAAGTCCTAGTAATTTGTTAATTTTTTGATTTTGCTTCGTTTAATAATTCAGCCAACAATTCATTAATATCAAGAGACGCTACCGCGATGCGTTTGTCGGCAGCACCATAATAGATATATAGTCTATTCCCAAATTGAGCTGTTCCAGTAGGAAAGACAACATTATCAACATCTCCTTTTAGCTCCCATTCCTCTTCCGGCGAGAAAAGAGGTTCGCGAAGATGCCCGATGACTTTACCTGGATCTTCTTTGTCTAAAAGGGCTGCTCCGGCTCGATAGATCTTACCACTATTTGAATCTTCAACAGCATGGTAAATAAGCAACCAGCCCTTATCTGTTTCCAGCGGGGGACATCCTCCGCCAATATTCCTCGATTCGAACCAATATTTTGATTCTAAAACTACATAATCGGAGAGTTTTTTCAGATAGTTCAGCCAGTATTCAGTGTTTAATTCGGCAAAGTCATTAAAATAGGCTATTTGGATGTCTGGCAAGATCCGATGGATCAAAGCGAATTTTCCTTTTATTTTCTGGGGGAATATAAAATGATCTTTTTCCCAGAGGAGAACGCCTTTTCCGACAACATCTTCATAGTATGACTTAAAGAAAAAATACCTGTCCTTCAATTTTGACTTTACTTCGTGGAATTTTTCTTCCGCCAAGTCATAGGATATTTGAGGAGTTATTATTCCCCTTTTTTCAAATTTTTTTAAGTCTTGACTGGTAGCCAGAGCACCAAGGGCATTTTTTCCGTCGTAAGCAACGTAAAACAGGTAATATATCCCATCTAAAAAAACTATTCTGGGGTCTTCGGTGCCCCTTTTTTCATAATCAAATTCGGGGAATAGAACTGGTTTCTGGTATCTTTTAACAACCTTTAGCGGACCAGCTAACTCACAATGACCGATGCTGGAATGATTTCCTTGTCCGACTGCCCGATAAAACATCCGGATTGTTTTCCCTTCCTGAACACAAGCTGGATTCAAAACGGCTTGATTTTCAAATTCCGATTCGGTCGCCTCAAGAATAACACCTTCTTTTTTTACAAACACCATTTATTTATTTTATTAGCTTTTTTTACTAAAGCTTTTCAATAGTATGTTCTGCGCAAACTTAATACCTTCTCATCCTAACAAACAACAACACTATTTCCAATCTATAATGAATGGTCTAAGTTCATGCTATTTCAAGCCAGTACACTGTTATATAACAGAAAACAAAAAACTGCCTACTCTCTCTAATTCAAGACTAATTAGCAGTTCTAACAATGTCTACCGGGGAGAAACAGTAATTGGCGAAGGGGTTTCGAGCCCAAAATCAAAATTGGGAATCATCGTTGCCGGTTTATCTGATTCCTGGCTTAAATAAATTGATTTTAATTCATCAACAATAATATTTATCAGTTCTTTTGATTTACGCTCATTTATCTTTTTACTATGATCCCAATCTATTCCCGGGTTGGAATTCCCTTCTAGAAAATATAAATTTCCGTTATTGCTGCGAATAAAATCCAAAGAATACAGAGAATGTTCTAAATCCAACTTTGTGCCTAATTTTTTAATTATTTTTTTGGTCATAGCCCGAACATCTTCGGGTATTGTTTTCCTCTTCATATAGACCAAGTTTCCCCCTTGATGTTCATTGCATTTATATTCCCCTTTTTTCGCGATTCTTATATAGGTCTGGATGATTTTATTGTTCAGAATTATAACTCGTAAATCAATGAATCCCTGATATTTGCCAAAAACAAATCCCCGATTGCAATTAATAAACGGCTGAAGGATATAAGATAATATTTCTTTTACTTTTCTATCTGACCGGTAATGCTGCGCGATTACTTTTGAACCAGATTTGGCAAAATCCACTTTATATATTTTATAGCCACCCACCCCTGTTTTATCTTTTACTATATGGCAATCGTGAAAATCAACTCCGTTTCTATGACTTTTAAATAACTTATCCAATTCACTCTTCGCCAAAACTATTTTTCGTTTTAAGGGGCTATTTATTTCAACTGAGGGTATAGCAAATTCTTTAAAACGTTTGTAGGTGTTTAATTTATTCTGAAAAATATCTTTTATTTTTCTATTACTGAACATATAAACGGACTCATCAGCCGTAAGCAACCTCAATTTATTTTTTTGCTTGCTAGAAGAAGGAGTAAATTTATCGAATAGAACTTGAGAATGCGCCTGGCCATAATTTCTGATCCATTTTTTATCATACGTCCAAAAACCTTCAAAAAAACCTGGTCCAATAATATCTTTAGACGATACAAAGGCAGCCTCGAGACCTATTTTTTGGCAGCGTGACAAAAAATAACGATAACTATCGTTGTAACCTTCATGCCTGCCCTTAGATGAAAACGGGGTATTTTCTCCATATTTCTCATCATTGGGGCTATTGGCGACCAATTCTGAGTAGACGACGATTACATCAAAAGCTTTTATTTCTCTATCCATATTCATCTTGATCTATATACTAGTAATTACAGACAATTCATTATAACTGAAATTGCCCTTAAAGTAAACCATAAATCAAAAAGGCCGAATATATGATTGGTAATTTGTTGGAGTAACAAAAAACTGCCTATTTTGAAAAACGGCAGTCTAACGCGAAAATAAGCACTAAAAGAAATACTTATTTAACAAAAACAACAGCTCAGGGTGGAATTTTTCCCCATTTTCGGCCATCTCTTTGATCTTTTCCATCGGGAAAAAACTAACTTTTTCTACAACTGCTAGATCGGGATCAAATGGTCCATTAAAGATGGATTTAAAGGTAATTAAGAACTTACTTGGAGTCTCTTCAGCTTCATAATAATCTTTGCTAAACTCTGCGAGCTCACTTTTTGTTCCTAATTCTTCGTCGTATTCCCTTATTGCTGCTGCCTGGCAAGATTCTCCTGACTTAACATGGCCGCCAACTGCTGTTGACCAATGCTGGGGACAAAAAGAAACTTTGGCACTTCTCAGTTGCAAAGCCATTTTATTCTTATCGTTGAAAATCAAAACGTGCACTATTCGGTGACACAAAGACTTTTCATAAACTTCATCTTTCGAAGCATTCCCGATTACCTCGTCTTTTCTATTAACAATGTCTAATATTTCCATTTTGTTGTTGGAAGGATTATTTTATCTTTTTCGTTTTCTTATTTTGCAAATGTTTGTCATTTTTTGGTGAAATGATACTTTCCCCCGTCTGTTTTTCTATCTCTTTCCTCGCTTGCTTCGACACATTCCCCCCTTTTTGAGCTACCTTTTTATTTTCAGCCAAGTCTTCGGGCTTCTTTTTCTTCGATATTTCAGTAGTCGAAGCTTCCGCCAACATATTAAGAACTAGCTCAAGGTTGGTCATATTATCTCTCAAATTCTGCTTTTTAAGTCCTTTGAAAATTTTGTACTGTTTTACAGATTTTTCCGCCCAAGCTTTGGTGATCTCATCAGTCAAAATGGCATATGCCAAACCTTCTTTCACACCTCTCTCATTCCATTCATCCGTAAGTTCTTTTCTAATCTCGATGCTTTTGAGTCTCTGATTTATCCATTCTTTGGAATAGCCTTTTTTGAAATATGTTTGCATCGCTCGATCAAAAGCCAATTCAGGATCTTCAGTTTCTTCTATTCGCTCATAACCCACCTTAGCAAGCCATAATTTAAAAGGCTCAGCCTTTGGCGATGGAATTGACTGGATAAGTCTTAGTATATTTTCGGTATCCAAAGTATCTGTAATTCTCATTTTTCCGTCTTCTGCTAATATTTTCAAACGGTTACAATTTGTAACCGTTTCATTCCCTTCCTTTTTCAGCCTATGTTTTAATACTTTCCAATAATTCCGAGCATTTTGATGAGTTTTTTGGTCTGATAATATCTCAACTACATCAATAATCGAAAAAAACCAAAGTTCTCTTTCTTCGTCCCAGTGACGACGAACTTGTTTTTCATGGAAAAGGACTATTGAATTATCTTTTTGGGTCATGATTTTAAAATTTACCAGTTGAATACCATAATTATAGCACAGTGGTAAAATCACATTTTTCTGTTTTGTGTATTAATCCATCTCATCTTGTTGATAGTTGGGTGATAATTGTTGTAAATAAATGCTTTCCTTCCCTACCACCCCTAATAATGCTAAAATAGTGTCAATAAGTAACAAAACATTAACCTCACCACATGCTCATGCAACCCAAAAAACTTACTCGGTCTCTCATTCTCGGAGGTATCGTCCTCATCGTGCTGGTTATCCTACCCAACCTCATTCGCTTATTCACCGACTGGTTGTGGTTTAAAGAACTTGGCTTCGCAAATATCTTCACTACCACCCTAGGAGCTAAAATGTCGCTAGGGTTAATTGTGGGCTTGGTCACCTTTGCCCTAATTTATCTCAATGCTAGGATCGCCACTCACTTCACCCGCAATCAACAAAATACGACCCCCTGGGAAAAGCTAGGTGTACCCATCGGAAAATATGTAAACAAGATTTTTCTACCGATTGCTTTACTGATCGGACTATTTAGTGGTCTGGCTGCCAGTGGCTTGTGGCAAACAGTCTTAGAATATCTCAACGCTACCCCTTTTAATACCGCCGACCCCATATTTGGTCGGGATATTTCTTACTACTTTTTCATCCTCCCTTTTATTAAAGCCCTCATTGGCTTTGGCTTCTGGATAATCATCGTCTCCCTAATTGGAGCTAGCTTCATCTATCTCGCCCGGGGCGTTCTAACCATTCCTCAACAGATCGTCAAGCTGGGCATCGGCGGGCAACTGGCCGCTAGTCCAAGCACCTCAGAGCCAAGCATTAGTCACCGACACCCGGCCAGAGTTCACTTATTAATCCTAACGGCTATTATTTTCCTACTCATCGCTCTCAAAACCCATTTCGTCCGCATTCCAGAACTACTTTACTCCGTGACCGGATCGTTTGTCGGCGCTAGCTACACCGATATCCACGCTACCCTACCCCTACTGCGAGTAATTACTGTGGTTGCCTTAATTAGTGTCATTTTCACTCTCATTAATATCTATCGCCGTAAAAACCGTTTTGTCCTCTTGGCCGTTGGACTCTACTTCATCGCCTTAGCTGTCGGTGGAGTTTATCCCGCCCTAGTACAAAAACTTAGTGTTGTCCCCAATGAGTTAGATAAGGAATCGCCTTATATCAAATACAATATCGCCGCCACCCAAGCGGCTTGGAGACTCGATCAAGTGGAAAAACGTGATATCACCGCTGATACTGCCTTAACAATGGACGATATTAACCAGAACGAATTAACTATTAAAAACGTCCGCCTTTGGGATCGCGAACCACTACTTGATACTTTTTCCCAAATCCAGGAAATCCGTACTTACTATGACTTTATTTCGGTTGATAATGACCGCTACACTATCAACGATGAATATCGCCAAGTTATGCTCTCACCACGAGAGTTAAATTCTGCTAGCTTACCCAATAAAACATTTATTAACGAACGTTTTACTTTTACTCACGGTTACGGATTAACTTTAGGGCCAGTCAATCAAGTAACAAACGAGGGTCTACCACTGCTATTTGTCAAAGATATCCCCCCCACTTCGGCTGTCGAGTCTCTAAAAGTTAATCGTCCCCAAATATATTACGGCGAACTCTCCAGTGATTACGTTTTTGCCA
>JAHJQX010000003.1 GCA_018818965.1 Patescibacteria group bacterium
GTCCCGGCGAAAGGAGAATCCTTCACCTCATTCCACTGACTGACGGTATAAACGCTAATACGAAATATTTCGACTGTCCCCGTCGGACATTCAGAGGAACCATAGCTGTTATCTGTCGTCTGATGACAATACAGATAGGCAGCGGTCACTCCCTCAAGCGGTACAGCCTCTTTTTGCGTGATCTTTTTCGCCTTGTCTTCGCCAACCGTGATCAAATAACTATAATCTTCGTTTTCAATCATCCCCTGATCTTTATAATAATCAGTGTCCTTGGCCGTCGAATCAGACTCGTCGCTGCTGTCAGTGTCGCTGCTTGTATTGGTATTAGTTGAAGTGTTGGTGTTCACTTTGTCCAGCTCATCACTCACCTTAGCCGCTTCTTCCTGAAAATCCTCTAGCTCACCCATAAAATCCTTGGCCGAGTCAATCTTGTCACCGCTTTTCTCATACACCCAAAATCCGACGGCGGCTGAGACTAATAGGCCAGTCAAAAACAATACGCCCACTAACACCAAGCAGGAGCCCCACCATTTTACTTTTTTCACCAGCATAATGATGAAAGCTGCCAGGCCACCAGCAAAGACCAGAAAGGCCGCGATCCCCAGAAGAATGACTACAATCATTTTTTTGTGTTAATTTTTATATCTCTATGGTACATTTTCCCATCAAAAACCTCTAAAGTCAACTACCATACTCATACCCCTCGCCAATCTTCCACACTCCTCGCTCCCGAAAAGCGGGAATAGTTTGCCGGCGAGCAGCATTGGTCACGGCTGGAGCTGATAATCCCCTTTCTCTAATATATTCGGACAGCTTAATGATATTCTCGCCTCGCAAGTAGGTGTTTCTCTTATGCAACGATTCGATTAAAGCCAACGCAATTATTTTGCCCAGCGCTTTCGTGTTACCAGTATCACGAAAATGATCAAAAGCTTGATAATATCCGGCTTTCTCTTTATTGCGAATAATAATACCGGGGAAACCAAAACGCCGCAGCTGGTAATTTATTATTACTCGCCCAATCCGTCCGTTGCCATCGCAAAATGGATGGATAGTCTCAAAGTCTAAATGAAATTTGGCAATCCGATCGAGAAAATACCTATCAAGCTCAGCGTTGTATTCACTTAGAGCCACCTCCGCCATCCGTTCAACCTGCTCTGGCGCTGGAGCAATATGACTGCCTACCCGCACATATTCATGTTGCTGGCGAAATCTACCCGCAATCCCATCATCAATTCCCCCAATTAGCATCTGATGTAGTAACAATATCTTTTCTTGATTGATTTCCTGATCACCGGCTTTAGATCGAATATATTCTACTACTCGAGCCAGATTCTTCGCTTCAAATACCTCGCGCAAACTAACATCACGCTGCACTTCCATCTCCAGTAATATTTTCTCGGTTTCTTTGAGGGTCAAGGTCGAATTTTCAATCGCGTTGGAATTATAGACATTTTCCGGTATTTCCGTCTCGTCAATCATCGCCAAAAGCGACTCTTTTCTCTTTGATAAGCGGTTATATTCCTTTTTCAGCTGTTCAATTCTTTCTCTAGCTACTTTGTTGATTGGCATATTTATATGTGAATTTCTCTATATAAGTATACCAATTCACGTATTTTTGTCAATATTAAGTGAATATGACCCATTTTTAGGTACAAATTCACTGCTTTTTGACAAATAAAAAAATATCCCGCTCAGCAAGACAGCTTTCCCTATGTTGATAAGTTTTTCCTCAAATTGCCAAGGTCTGCTAGAATGGATGGTAGATTATAGATGATAGATTTAGGATTTCGGTTACAAATTATCTGTAATCTATAATCTGTAATCTGTTATCTAATATCTAATAAAAATCCATGTTCAAAAACCAAAGAGGCAGCGCCTTAATTCCTATTCTCGTTGCCGTGGTAGTTGTCCTGCTAGTCGGTGCCATCGGTACTGGCGCTTTTATTGTGTACAAAACTAAATTTGCCCCGGAGGAAAAGGTAGCGGAAGAAATAGAGGAAGAAGTAAAAGATGAGGAACCCGCCAAAGAAGAGAAAACAACCAAAGAGGCGCTAGCGACTGGCTTTGCCGCTTATCAAGCCAGCGAAGTTAAAGTGACGCCATCCGTTAAGCCTTACACCGTTGAATCGGATCTCGGCAACGTCACTAACGCCAGTAAATTCACCGTCAAAGACGAAACTAAAAGTGCTTTAACTAAAAACGCTTTCGTCGTTCAGCCCGGCACACAAAAAGAATTTTTCCAACTCTACGATGAAAACCGTTACGAAGAAGTTCCCAGCTTCATTACTACCGACTCAATGCTACACTCTTACCATTTAGCTTTCAGTCTTTCGCTAAAATTACTGGAAAAAGAAAAGATGATTCCCGAGTTGAAAAAGCTCAATAAAGCCATGCTAGCCACAGCGGAGAAAAATTATCAAGAGCTAAAAGGAACCGACTGGGAGAACGCCGCTAAGCGTAATATTGGCTTCTTCGCCGTCGGCAGTAAACTCTTAGACAGCGACGTAACTATCCCCGACTCCGTTAAAGACGAAGTGGCCAAAGAATTCGCGTTAATCGATGCTCACGAAGGTAACAAGCTCTCCCCGGTTATGAACATGGGGCAAGATCTGGACAACGTCGATCCAGCTGACAACGCCAAATTATACAAAGAAGATTACTCGCAATATATCCCCCGCGGCCACTACACTCGCTCCGATGATTTGAAAGCCTACTTCAAATCAATGATGTGGTACGGCCGCTTGAATTTCCGTTTGAAAGAAGCAGACGAAGTAAAATCAGCCGTTTTAGTAACTCAGGCTTTGGCTTCTTCGGAAAACGACTTCGCCACCTGGGAAAAACTTTACGAACCGATCGTTTTCTTTGTCGGTGATAGCGATGACATCATTTACTACGATTTTAGTATTATCTTGAAAGAAGTGTACGGAGAAAACGCCAAGCTAAAAGATTTGACAAATGAAACCAAGCTCAGCACTTTTACTAGTAAAGCCAAAGAGCTTGATCCTCCGCAAATCAACTCGATGCCAATTTATGACGCCCGCTTCCAGCCCGACCGCAATGAAGAAATTATGGGCTTCCGCTTCATGGGACAGAGATTTACCATTGACGCTTCTGTTTTTCAGCGGCTGGTCTATCGGGAAGTCGGCGATAAAGAACACACCTGCGAAGATGATCCAGCTACCTGGAGTCCCAACGAATCACGACGGATTCCAAAAGGTCTAGATGTCCCGGCCGCTTTTGGTTCGGCTGAAGCGTATAGTATCCTCGACGGCCTCGGCGAAACGGACTATGCTTGCTATCCCGAAAACATGAAAAAGATGCAAGCTTACGTCGGTGATCTAGAAACAGCAACTTGGACGCAAAATCTTTACTGGGGTTGGCTGTACGGTCTCGAACCACTACTCGGGCCTAAAGGCGCCGGTTACCCGACCTTTATGCAAAATAAGGCCTGGGAGCGAAAAGAGCTCAATACTTTCCTTGGTTCTTGGACAGAATTAAAACACGATACTATTTTGTACGCTAAGCAGGTCTACGCGGAGATGGGTGGCATCATGCCTGGTGAAGCGAAGGGATATGTTGAACCAAATCCAGAAGTCTTCGGCCGTTTGGTCTCGCTGATCAAAATGACTAAAGAAGGATTAGAAGCGCGTGATATTCTACCCGACCGTATAAAAACCAACTTGGACACAATGGAGGAATTAGCGGCGGATCTGCAAACCATCGCCGAGAAAGAACTAACGGAAAAACCACTAACTGATGAAGAATATGAGACTATCCAATACTTCGGGGGTGACCTGGAACAATTCTGGCTGGAAGCCTTTAAAGACGAAGGTATCGAAAATAAATCACAGATTGATGACCGTCCCGCCGCTCTAGTAGCCGATGTCGCGACTGATCCCGGCGGTTCGGTGTTGGAAGAAGGGGTGGGTAATATCTATGAAATTCTAGTCGTGGTGCCAGTGGAAGGTAAATTGGTGCTGACCAAGGGTGGTGTCTTCTCGCAATATGAATTCTTGCACCCGATGGAAGATCGGTTAACGGACGAGAAATGGCGTGAGATGTTAGAGCAGAGCGAAGAACCTGATTTCGCGGAGTGGCAGAAGAGTTTTATGGTGGAATAAAGTAACTGCCTTGAATAGAGTGCTGGCTAAATTATTTCCCTTAGTTTTATCCGTCTTATTTCTCGCCGGCTGCCAGACAGTCGATCAAAACCAGGTTCCAGAGTCCTGGGCAGTTTTGTCTTGGGATGGAGATGATTATGGGATCAAGGACAGGCCTGACCAATCTCTCTCTAGCCCCTCACCACCGGCATCTGAGTGGTGGGCTGACATCGACTACGATGGCGACAAAGAAAGGACAGTCCTTGAAAACAACAGAATCTCCGTCGCCAAAAATGGACAAATTTTCTGGCAAACAGATCCGGCTTGGCAAGTAGGAAACGTGATTATTGATGATCTTAACCAAGACGGTGAGATTGAAATTAATTTCTCGGTGGAAAAAATACGGGGGGAATACCGCGCCAATCGTCTCTTCAAAGAAAGTAACGACTGGACGAGTTGTTTTTACATTTACAAATGGCGAGACGGCGCGATCAGACCCGCCTGGCTTTCTTCACCACTGGATGAGCCCATTCACCAGACAGTAGCTCACGATCTGAATCAAGATAACAAAAAAGAGTTAGTTGTGTTGGAGAAAGACCAGCTTCATGAAGATTACGCCCAATATATCTCCGTTTGGTCCTGGTACGGCTGGGGGTTTTCCAATGATTGGCGCAGTGAAGAGGGTGAATTTAATAATGTTGTAGTCGACCA
>JAHJQX010000036.1 GCA_018818965.1 Patescibacteria group bacterium
GAAGGTGTTGAAATACAATAACGAACGAACTGTTCTAGCTGAATTTAATGCTTATCACCCCGACTTCTATGGCGGAACAAATGTGACAGCAATTAAGTAATTAATCTCCGCTTTAAAGTATTAATAAAACTCCCGGCGAAGTTGTCGGGAGTTTTGCTTTACTAAAGAATTAGAGAAGTGTAAGGTAATATAGAATTAATTTTTTATCTCCATGCTCATCCTCGGCGTTGAAACTTCCTGTGACGAAACTGCCGCCGCTGTCGTTAAAGACGGCGGTTTAGTATTGTCCAATATTGTTTCCTCACAGACTGAATTGCACGCCCCTTACGGAGGAGTAGTGCCCGAGGTGGCGGCTCGCGATCATGTTAAAAATATTATCCCGATTGTCGACCAAGCTTTGCAAAAAGCCAAGGTGAACCTAAAAAAAATAGATGCAATCGCCGTTACCAAAGGTCCGGGATTAGTAACTTCACTCTTGGTGGGGGTGGATACTGCTAAAAGCCTTGCTTACACGACCAAAAAAAATATCGTCGGTATTAACCACTTAGAGGCCCATGTTTATGCCAGTCAGCTCCAGGAAGATGGCCAAGAGAAGCCAGTGGGACTAAAATTCCCCTTGATTTACTTGATCGCTTCCGGTGGACACACGGAATTGGTTTTGATGGAAGATCATCTTAAACACACAACCATTGGTGCCACTCGCGACGATGCCGCTGGCGAGGCTTTTGACAAAATTGCTAAATTGTTAAAACTCGACTATCCGGGTGGCCCCGAGATCGCTGAGCGAGCTAACTCTGGTAATTCCCGCTCCTACGCCTTCCCCCGTCCGATGTTGGAGCAAGGATACGAATTTAGTTTTTCGGGACTAAAGACTGACGTATTACGTCTAGTCAAAAAAAATAAATACAAACTCCCTCCGCAAGCTATTAATAATATCTGCGCTTCTTTCCAGGCGGCCGTGGCAGAGGTGCTAACTACTAAGACAATCAAAGCTGCTCAAGAACACCAAGCACGCATGATTGTGATAGGAGGCGGAGTTTCAGCTAATCGCTTGTTGAGGTGGACTTTGCAAAAAAAAGCACAAAATGAACTAGAAGAAGTAAAGCTTCTAATCCCGGATGTTAAATATTGTACTGACAACGCCGCGATGGTAGCTGCCCTCGGTTTTTATTATGCTCGGGAGGGAAAATTCAACGCGTGGGACAAACTGAAGGTAGAACCAAATTTGAATTTTAGCCAAAGTAAAAAGTGCTAGAGTATAAAAGAGATTGGAAGCAACTTTGCAACAATAGCTCCCCAAAATAAGCATCCAATTCCTAGATGTTTTTTTATTATCTAAACTTCTTAAGTAAATTATACCCCCGATACCAAACTGGCTGATAAACTAGTTCCATCGCCCCCACCCAATTCTTCTCCTCACCGCCAAATCCTCGCTTAAAGCGGGTAATACCTGACCAGGGATGATTATTATCAGCGTCTGACGGTGCAATCCCGCCGAAATCATATAGTCTCATTCCTCTTTTTTTAGCTTCCTTGACCGCTTCCCACTGCAGCAAATGTGGAGCCATTAGACGTCGGTGTTTGTGACTAGAAGCTCCATGTAAATAGGTGGCCTTATCACCAAAAAATGAAACAATGGCGGCAGCGATAATTTCACCTTTTCGCTCAGCTAAAAACAACCTGAGCAAATTGTCCCTACCTAAAATTTCTATCTGCTTTTGGTAATACTCCGGGGGATGAGCGCTAAACTTATCACGTTCCGTAGTTACTTCCATCAAAGTATAAAACTTATTAACGTCAGTTGTATTAGTGCTTCGCCTTATAACCACTCCTTTTCGCCCTGCCAAGCGGATATTGTAACGAGCTTTGTGGTGCATATCAGCTAGTAGATCCTCCTCGCTTTTGGTTAAATCAAGAAATAACGTATCTTTTGGTTGCACTTGTTTCTCCGCCATATTGAAGTCCATCTCTCGCAAAAACTTTGCCAATTCTGATTTTTCTTCCACTTCCGGATCAACTCGCAAAAAAATTGCCTTCTCCTGTTTAGCTATCTTTTTAATTTTTTCAAATAATGATCGGGGGCTGGTAATTTGGCTATCTCCGACAACTGGTCCTCGTGGACAATACAAATAACTTTTTCCCAGCGGCAACTCATACTTTATCACTTGGGTAACAGCTAAAATCTTAGCGTTGTCCCCGACTGCTAGTCGCCAAACCGGCCGGCCACATTGCTCTTGGAACTGTCCCCACTGCCAAGATTGTAGGAGATGAGCGTCATTGCATAGTAAAAAGCTATTCCACTGATTTTTGTCTTTGATTTCTTTGCTGTCCATATTACTTTTTACCAATTCCCTGCAAAGCTAATTTCACCTTCTCCCCCACATCCTTAACATCATCCGATATACCTTCCAGAGCCAGTTTCGCCTCTTGTCTACTATAACCTAGACGCATCAGAGCATTGATAGCGTCACCATCTTTTTCCGAGGCCATCACTTTATTGCCATCCACCAAAACGTCCATTTTGTTCTTGAGTTCCAAAATAATCAGTTCGGCCCTTTTCCGTCCGATCCCTGGCACTCGCGTTATAAAATCGACATTAGAAGTGCCAATTGCCTGCTTGATATCATCAACGGAAGATATTTCTAAAACAGCTAAACCTACCCGTGGCCCAACACCAGAAACTGAGGTGATAATCTCGAAAAATTCTAACTCTGCCATCGTTAAAAACCCGAAAAGATTGAGGGCATCTTCCCGAATATGTTGATAAACAAACAATTCGACTTCCTCCTCCGCACCTCTGATCCCACTCAATGCTTTATGAGTGGTATAAACACGATAACCCACTCCACCCACTTCTAAAATAACAAAACCTTCTCTGACTAATTTAATTTTTCCTTTTAAATATGAAATCATACTATTTCTATTATATATAACTTGGCCAAAAAGAAAAACTGGTATATGCCAGTTTTTCTCTTGGAAAAGCAATAATCTTTACTATTTGGCCTCTATCCCTGCCTTATTTCGGTATCCTGTACCACTGGGAATCAATTTACCGATAATCACATTTTCCTTAAGACCCCGCAACTCATCAGTTTTACCAACTATGGAAGCATCAATTAGAACCCGGGAAGTTTCTTGAAAAGAAGCCGCCGATAAAAAGCTAGGCGTAGTCAAAGAAGCTTTAGTTACCCCTAATAGTAATTCGGTCGATTCGGGTGGCCGCTTGCCTTCTTTTTTAAGCTTTGCCCTAATAACTTCAAAGCGTACTCGATCCTCAATCGAACCCACCAACAAATCACTGTCGCCAGTTTCTACAATTTTCACCCGGGACAACATCTGGCGGATAACAATTTCGATATGCTTATCACTCACGTCCTGACCCTGGCTAGAATAGATAAATTGTGCTTCTTTTAAGATATACTTCTGCACTCTAGTCCGACCGCCAACCTTAAATAAATGCTGCAGATCAAGAGTACCTTCGGTTAATTGTTGGCCTTTAGCCACTATCTCGCCCTGTTCAACCCAGATAACCGCGTTGCTAGGCAGAACATATTCCTTCTCGTCTCCTCCCTCGTGTATGACTGATAGCTTGTCACCTTCTATTTTCACAAAGCCAGCTTTTTGGGCTTTGATATCTTTGCCTTTAGCGTCTTGAGCTAAAATTGCGTCCTTATCAATATGATCACCGTCTTTTGCCTTAGTCTTACCGCCCGCGATATTATAATTATCTTTTTTAACCTCGGAAGAAATAATCCGCAAAATCTTTTGGTCTTTTTCCTCCTCGATATGAACCAGACCATCAATATCAGCGACAACAGCCGGTTTCTTGATACCCCGAGCTTCAAAAAGTTCCTCCACGCGCGGTAGACCCTGCGTGATATCTCCTTCACCAGCTACACCACCCGTATGGAAAGTACGCATCGTTAGCTGAGTACCTGGTTCACCAATCGACTGCGCCGCGATAATTCCTACCGCCTCGCCAATCGCTACTAATTCATTCCGCCCTAGATCCCAACCATAACATTTTTGGCAAACCCCTTTGCATAGCTTGCAAGTCAACATCGATCTGATTTTTATGTTATCGAGATCGCTTTGGTCTATCTTTTCCGCCATTTCCCGACCGATAACCTCATCCTTAGCAACAATTTTGTCCTTACCAATAGTAATATCTTCCATAGCTGTACGTCCTACTAGACGAGAGAAAAAATCCTTGTTCATATCCTCGCTGACTTGACGGTTAATCTCAATCCCTTCTTTGTCGCCACAGTCCTCTTTCTCGACCACCATGTCCTGAGCAACATCAATCAGACGACGGGTCAAATATCCAGCGTTAGCTGTTCGTAGAGCCGTATCAGATAAACCTTTACGAGCACCATGTGTCGAAATAAAATATTCTAATACACCCAGACCTTCCTTGAAGCTGTTCTTAACCGGTAGCTCAATCGTTTTACCAGACGGAGCGGCCATAAGACCTCTCATACCAGACATCTGAACAATTTGCGGCCAACTACCACGCGCGCCAGACTCAACCATCATGTAAACTGGGCCATATTTATCCAGAGCATTAACTGCTACTTCCGTGATTTCGTCTTTGATCTTTGACCAAATTTCAATAATTTTGCGATAGCGTTCCTCATCGGTTAACAGACCCATTTTAAACTGCTGTCTCACTTCCTCTACTTGTCCACGTGCTTTTTCCATCAACTGTGGCTTCTCTGGTGGTACGTGTAAATCATCCATGCTCCAAGATAAACCTGATTTTGTTAGATACTTGAAACCAATGTCTTTAAGATTATCAACTAACTGAACCGTCCGCTCTTGGCTAAATCGCTCTAGGCACTGGGAAATAATCTTGGTAATTGATTTCTTGTCTAGAGTTTTATTCACAAACCACATCTCTTTGGGCAGAATTTGGTTGAATATCGCCCTACCAACGCAAGTTTCTTGTATTTGACCATCAATCCGTATTTTGATCTTGGCACGGATATCAACTTGATTGTTTTGGTAAGCCAAGAGAGCTTCCTCAATGTCAGTAAAATATTTACCTTCACCCAAAACACCCGGCTTTATATTGGTCATATAATAGCACCCCAAAACAATATCTTGCGAAGCGGTAGTACTAGGGGCACCAGTAGCTGGCTTTAATAAATTTTTCTCTGATGCCATCAATGTTTTGGCCTCCTCTCGTGCCAAAGGAGTAATCGGGACATGAGCCGCCATCTGGTCACCATCGAAGTCAGCGTTAAAAGAGGCACAAACCATTGGATGAACCTGAATAGCCTTACCTTCAATCAATCGAGGTTGAAAAGCTTGGATACTGAGACGATGCAGAGTCGGGGCACGATTAAGCAATATGCGGTGATCCTTAATAACCTCCTCTAACATATCCCAAATCTCCTCTTTGCCTTCTTCGATTAACCTAGTAGCGGAGCGAACATTATAGGCCAGTTCATTGGTAATAAGTTTATTGATAACAAAGGGCTTGAACAGCTCTAAAGCCATGATCTTTGGGATACCACACTCATGCAGACTAAGTTTGGGCCCGACTACAATTACTGAACGACCAGAATAATCTACCCGCTTCCCTAGTAGATTCTGACGGAAACGACCTTGTTTTCCCTTAAGCATATCAGCCAAAGATTTTAGCGGTCTTTTTTTACCAGTCGAGGCAGCGGCGGCCGTGCCATGGCGAGCGGAGTTGTCAATGAGAGCATCGACTGCTTCTTGGAGCATTCTCTTCTCATTACGGCGAATAACTTCGGGCGCATCTAATTCGATCAGGCGCCGGAGACGATTATTGCGATTGATCACCCGTCGGTAGAGATCATTAAGATCAGAGGCAGCAAAACGTCCGCCATCCAATTGCACCATTGGCCGCAGGTCAGGCGGTAGCACCGGCAAGACAGAGACCATCATCCATTCCGGTTTAACTTGAGCATTGGCCATACCATAAATAAGATTAATCCGCCGTTTCATTTTCTTTCTTTGCGAGGCTGGTACTTGTTTACTCTCGGCTTCTAGATGCTTCGCTAATTTCGCCAGGTCTATTTCTGCCAAAAGTTTACGGACTGCCTCCGCTCCAATGCCCGCTTGGAAAACTTGTCCATATTTCAGTGACAGATCCCGATATTCTAGTTCAGAGATAATCTTCATCTTTTTCAGTCCTTTTAAGACTGATTTCTCTTGTTTGAAAACTTTTTCTAACCCTGCCAGTTCTTTCTCTTGGTTTTTGTTGATTCGAGAAATGTCGTCCTTACCGGATTTGCCCTTAGCTCCCTCTTTAGAACGAAGTTCATTAATAGTATCTTTATATTTCTTGTTTATGCTCTTTTTCTTAGACTTATACTCGCCATCCAGTGACTCCAAAGCTTGCGCCTTAGCTTGCTCATCAACACTGATAATAATATAGTCTGCAAAATAAATAACTCGCTCTAACTTCTGGAAAGATAGATCTAAGAGCAGGCCGATCTTTGATGGTACCCCACGCAGAAACCAAATATGTGATACTGGAGCTGCTAAGGCAATATGTCCCATCCGATCACGCCGAACAATTGAGCGGGTAACTTCCACACCACACTTGTCACAAACTACTCCTTTGTAGCGGATACGTTTGTATTTACCACAATAACATTCCCAGTCTTTAGTTGGACCAAAAATTTTCTCACAAAACAGCCCATCTTTTTCTGGACGCTGCGTGCGGTAATTAATTGTCTCCGGTTTCTTTACTTCTCCGTGTGACCAATCCAGAATGGTATCGGGGGAAGCTAGTTTTAATTTTATGGCTTTGAAGTCAGATAGGATCATGAAAATTAGTTAAAAGTTAAAAATGTAAAACCGAAAGATATGGGAAATTAGCTTTTTCTGTTATCCTGGCCTTCTTTTTTATCAAAATCCTCGTTGGTCTTACTGCCAATCAAGTCAACATCTAGGCCTAAACTCTTCAGCTCTTTTACTAGGACACCAAATGATTCGGGGACATTGGGTTTTCTAATAGCTTCTCCCTTAATAATCGCTTCGTAAGTTTTCGAGCGTCCTAAAACATCGTCAGACTTAATCGTCAACATTTCTTGTAGAGTATGAGCCGAGCCGTAGGCTTCCAGAGCCCACACTTCCATCTCACCAAAGCGCTGACCACCAAATTGTGCCTTACCACCAAGCGGCTGCTGGGTAATTAAAGAGTAAGGACCAATCGAACGCTGATGGATCTTATCTTCCACTAAATGATACAGCTTTAGAATATACATGATACCCACCGTTGTCTTCTCAAGAAATTTCTCGCCTGTCTTGCCATTGCACAGCTGCACCTGGCCATTTTCGGGGACACCCGCTTTTTTGAGTTCTTGCTTGATAATATCTTCTGGGATCCCATCGAGGGCGGGAGTAGCCACCGTATAGCCTAAACGTTGAGCCGCCCAGCCCAGATGAGTTTCTAAGATTTGGCCTAAGTTCATACGAGAAGCTACGCCCAGTGGATTTAAAATAACATCAACCGGTGTCCCGTCTTCTAAATGAGGCATGTCTTCAGCCGGCACTACTTTGGAAATGACACCTTTGTTACCATGGCGACCGGCCAATTTGTCTCCTACCTGAATTTTACGCATCTGGGCAATAGAAACTTGGATAGTTTTAATGACGCCAGTGGGTAATTTATCGCCTGCCTCGCGTGAAAATATTTTAATGTCGACAACTTTACCCTGTTCGCCGTGTTCCAGATAGAGTGAAGAATCTTTTACATCCCGGGCTTTCTCACCAAAAATAGCGCGCAGCAGTCTTTCTTCAGCTGTTAACTCAGTTTCACCTTTAGGAGTAATTTTACCTACCAAAATATCACTGGAGGAAACTTCTGCTCCTAGACGAACAATGCCTTCTTCGTCGAGATCTTTAAGTTTCTCTTCCCCAACATTGGGGATATCGCGAGTAACGATCTCTGGACCTAATTTAGTATCACGCACATCCATTGAGAAATCTTCAATATGAATAGAAGTGTAACGATCATCACGTACCAAGCGGTCGGAAATTAAAATAGCATCTTCAAAATTCCCACCATGCCAAGACATAAAGGCTACCAGCACATTTTGACCTAAAGCTAATTCACCATTATCAGTAGCTGGTCCATCTGCTAATGTCTCGCCTTTCCCCACTTTTTGCCCTACATTGACAATCGGATGCTGGTTGATGCAAGTCGAAGTATTAGATCTTAAATAATTGTGTAATTTGTATTCATCAATTCCTCCTTTATTGTTTCTAACTTTTAGGTGATTGCCGTCGACTGCCATCACCTCACCCGCTTCTTTACTGACTACTACTGCTCCCGAATCAATCGCAACCCTTCCCTCTACTCCCGTACCAACGATCGGTGCTTGTGGTTTCACGCAAGGCACCGCCTGCCGTTGCATATTTGTGCCCATTAGGGCTCGATTAGCATCGTCATTTTCCAGAAAGGGGATCAAAGAAGTAGCTACACTAATAATTTGTCGGGGGGAGACATCGATATATTCGATCTTGCCAGTGGCTTCCATTGATGGCTCGCCCTCCACTCGCACTTCAGCACGATTATTGACAAAATAACCATTCTCGCCCATCGGAGTAGTGGCTGGAGCAGTAACTGTCCTCTCTTCCTCAAAAGCATCCAAGTAGACAATCTCATCGGTAACACGAGATTTAATTCTGATTTCTTCTAAATTTAGTTTTTTTAACTTACTGACGTCGTCTTTTTTGATAACGTCTCCCTCTTTAACAATAACTTTCTTACCTTTAGCATCTTTAATATCCTTGTAGCTAATTTCACCAACAGCTTTTTCTATTTTATTACCCTCAATGGCACGTAATACTTTACGATAAGGAGTTTCGACAAAGCCGTATTCATTAATCCGGGCATAGGAAGCAAGATGGCCAACTAAGCCAATATTTGGACCCTCAGAAGTGGCAATCGGACAAACCCGACCGTAATGAGAAGAGTGAACATCACGGACATCAAAGCCGGCTCGTTCTCGAGAGAGACCGCCAGGTCCCATAGCTGATACTCGCCGTTTATGTTCCAACTCCGATAAAGGATTTGTTTGATCCATAAACTGAGACAGCTGGGAAGACATGAAAAATTCTCGAATAGCCGCGATAATCGGTCGAGCATTGACCAGCTGAGTGGGGGTCATGGTATCAGTATCCTGTGTACTCATGCGATCACGGGCAATACGCACCATCCGAGTCAGACCAACCCGCATTTTATTCTGGGCTAATTCGCCAACGGCTCGTAAACGACGATTACCCAAGTGATCAATATCATCCGGAGACCCTTTAACAACGTTAAGGCGGACAATTTCTTTCATAATTGCTACCAGATCTTCCTTGCGAAAAACACGGTTCTTCTTGTCGATGGGAGCATTCATGCCTAAACGCTGATTGGCCTTAAATCGACCAACCTTGCCAAAATCATAGCGATCAAAATCGAAAAACATTGCCTCAATTAACGAACGGGCATTATCAGCTGTAGCCAAATCGCCGGGACGGATCCGTTTGTAAACTTCAATTAAGCCATCTTCCTCAGTTTTGGCGTCATCCTTTGCTAGAGTACTGGCAATAAATTTTTTATCTGGCAGAGTATCAACCTCAGTAAACATTTCCTTGATCTTTTCATCAGGACCAAGACCAAAAGCCTTCATTAAAGAAGTAGCTGCCACTTTCCGCTTACGATCAATTTTTACACTGATCACTCCATTGGCATCGGTCTCAAATTCCAACCAAGCCCCTCGATTAGGGATTACTTTGGCTCCAAAAAGTTGTTCATCTTTAACCACATTGACAGTGAAAATAACACCGGGAGAACGGATTAGCTGACTAACCACTACTCTTTCTACACCATTAACGATAAAAGTTCCCCGATCAGTCATCAAGGGAAACTCACCTAGATATATTTCTTGTTCTTTTAATTCACCCGTTTCTTTATTAACTAGTTGCACTTTTGCCTTAACGGCCGCCTCGAAAGTAGCATTTTTGGACTTAGACATTTCCTCGTCCATTTTCGGTTCGTCAATAATAAAGTCGACGAAATTTAGCTCCAGCTTCTTTTCCGAAAAATCACGAATAGGAGAAATTTCCGCGAAAAGTTCTAAAATTCCTTCCCGGAGAAACCATTCGTAAGAGTCAATCTGAATTTCGGTCAGAGGGGGAAGATCGATAATTTCATGACGTTGGGAGAAAAATTTGCGGGGTGAGTGTTTGGTAGAGAACATTTTTTGCGCCGTTAGAGTTATAAATTCAGGGCGTAATACCCTGTCGAAGTGATGAAAACAAGACGCAACTAAATAAAACAAAAGACTCCTTCCGATTAAAGAATGAGTTTTTGCCTACTTAGGAGGTCTTAGCCAACATAATTAATTTTCATAACTTTATCCTAGCAGTTTTCTATTTGTCGTCAAGGGAATTTAAGGGATTTGTCGTTCTAGTAGTCTTGAAAACCATTGAGAGGCTGGGCAAGCGGGCGGACGGGGGAAATCCAATGTGTTGAACGACAGATTACGTTATTTTGTAGCAATTGTATATATTATGTAGATAAGTCAGTACTCTTTTTGCAACCAACCAAAACAACATTACCCAGAACCCTTTACTATAAAGGCACAACAGTTAATTTAAACAAAATGCCTTTACTTTTTCACTTTATTAAGGTATAGTACAAATACTTGTAGCTTGAACAAAAAACTCCAGCCGACTAGGAGAGAAAATGAAAACCGCCGTTTTTTTTGTTTCGTTGCTATTTCTCCTTGCTGGTTGCCCGGGAGAGCTGGATTACCCGCTCCCCCAGCCAGAGTCGCAGAAGCCCAATCCCCCGCAGTACGTTGCTGCGCCCGATGGGGGATCATTCCAGACGCCAGATGCGGAGCCACCCGCAGACCAATACCCCACGGCAAAGTTCGCTGAGCCTTGCAAAGGCAAAGCCTGCCTACGGGGATTTTGCGGACCGCTCGGGTACTGCACTGATGAGTGTCGGGTGGATCACTGCACGCTCGGTGGCAGCGTCCCCTGGGCACAGCAGGTGAAGATGGGGAATTGCTACACAGATCCCAACTGGACAAACGCCACCGAGAGGGATACCTGTGCTTACACCTGTAAAGAACAGGGGTACGGCGAGAAGCCGAAGATCGAAAATTTCCCCTGTCCCCCGGGACTGAATTGCGGCAAAAAAGTGGGACCGTTACTCAGCAACAGCATCGAGTACATCTGGTTCTGCCAAGCACCCTGATGTTCCTTCGCCCTCTCCCAGAGTCATGCCTACGCATGCTCTTTTTTTATTGGCAAAATTATGCCCCGGTACCATTGCCACCTAGTAAATTTCACGCTACAATACTAGTTAACAATATTCAGTGTCAACCAACTTCCAGTCAATAAAAACACACCCCATGCCTGATAAAATTTCCTTAAAAAACGTCCGCGTTCATAATTTGAAAAATATTAGTCTAGATATCCCTCGCAACCAGCTGGTAGTTGTTACTGGTCTGTCCGGTTCTGGTAAATCTTCTCTAGCCTTCGACGCCCTCTACGCTGAAGGACAACGCCGCTACGTGGAAAGTCTCTCCACCTACGCCCGTCAATTCCTCAATGTTATGGAAAAGCCGGACGTTGAGCAAATTACTGGTCTTTCTCCTACTATTGCTATCGATCAAAAAAACGTCGCTCGTAATCCTCGTTCTACCGTCGGCACCATTACCGAAATTTATGACCACCTTCGTCTTCTCTACGCTCGGCTGGGTCAGCCTCACTGCCCCCAATGTCGTAAGCCAGTATCTCGACAGTCGGTGAAACAAATCGTCCAACAAATAAAAAAGCAGGCCACCGCTCAAATATATATCCTGGCTCCGTTAGTACGTGAGCAAAAGGGGCAACACAAAAACGTCTTGGCGGAAATTAAAAATGCTGGTTATTCTCACCTACGTTTAGACGGTACTATTTACAGCACTGCTGAAGCTGCCGACATTGATATTAGCACCCGGCAATTTCACACTATCGAAATCGTGATCAGTGATTTTGATTTGCGCAAATCAATCACTGACGCTCATCTAGCCAGTATCCTGGAGACAGCCTTGGATTTAGGTAATGGTATTGTCACCGTCCACCTGATTGAAAAAGGGGAAGATTTACTTTACAGTCAGCTATACAACTGTCCACACTGTAATATCAATATCCCCGAATTAAACCCCCGCCATTTTTCTTTTAATAGCCCCTACGGAGCTTGCCCCAGGTGTTCAGGGTTAGGTACTAAACTAGAGGTAGACCCGGCCTTGATTGTCCCTAATAAAAATCTCACTTTGGCGCAAGGAGCGATTAGACCTTGGTCTAGCTCAGCTGCCGGCCAACAAAATAAGTACCTGAATATTTTAGAAGCCTTGGCTGATAAATACAGTTTCTCGCTCCACACCGCTATCGAAAACCTTTCTCCAGCTGACTTGGAAAAAATTCTCTTTGGCACTAAAAATGATACTTTGCAAGTACGTGACGAAAAAGGAGAAGAAAAATCCATTAAATTCGTTGGCGTAGTGCAAGATTTGGAGCAACAATATCAGGATACTGATTCCGATTATATTCGGAGTGAAATTGAACGCTACATGCGAGTCAAGCAGTGTCCTATTTGCCACGGCAAAAGATTAAATCCTACCGCCTTAGCAGTAACGGTTGCCGGAGAGACCATCGATACTGTAACCAGCCTGACTATCAAACAAGCAGTCGTCTTCTTCGCCCAATTAGCTCAAGACAAGAAGCTAAAAGCAGTCGAAAAAAAGATCGCTAGTCAGATACTACAGGAAATATCTACCCGCTTAGCCTTTTTGCAAGACGTTGGTTTGGAATATTTGACTCTCGACCGTGGAGCCAACTCGTTGGCGGGTGGGGAAGCACAAAGAATCAAACTAGCTACTCAGATCGGCCTAGGCTTAGTCAATATTATCTATGTCCTCGATGAACCTTCAATTGGTCTTCACCAAAGAGACGTCGCTAAATTGATTTCTACCCTTAAACAGCTTCGCGACTTACACAACTCGGTTATCGTGGTAGAACATGATACTAGCACTATCCTAGCTGCTGATTATGTTATCGACATTGGTCCTGGAGCCGGCAAATATGGTGGAGAGGTTATCTTTACCGGTACCCCCCAACAACTCATGAAACACCCTAAATCCCTCACTGGTCAGTACCTAGCCAACAAATTAAGTATTCCTACTCCGATCAAACACCGTCCGGGTAATGGCAAAATAATTACCATCCAAAAAGCAGCTGAATTTAACCTAAAAAATATTACCGTAGACATCCCTTTGGCCAAACTAGTCTGCGTCACTGGTGTTTCTGGTTCCGGCAAGAGTACTCTGATCGATGATGTTTTGGGGCGGGCGCTAGCTCGCGAATTTCACCGTGCCAAAGCCTTGCCAGGTAAACACGAAAAAATCACCGGCCTAGAACACATTAACAAAGTAGTTCGGATTGATCAGTCCCCTATCGGACGCACCCCCCGCTCTAATCCTGCCACTTACACTGGGGTCTTCAACTATATTCGTGACCTATTTACCCAAACGCCGGAAGCCAAAATGCACGGCTACAAATCTGGTAAATTCAGCTTTAACGTTAAAGGAGGACGCTGCGAAACCTGCCAGGGTGATGGTCTGGTAAAAATCGACATGAACTTCCTGGCTGATGTTTACGTCGAGTGCGATGAATGCCACGGTCAGCGCTACCAGCAACAAACTCTCGAAATTCACTATAAAGGAAAAAATATCGCTGAGGTTTTGACAATGACGGTTAGTGAAGCGCTTACCTTTTTCGCCAATACTCAATCAATCAGGCAAAAGTTAAAAATTCTCCAGGAGGTGGGGTTAGGTTATCTCCAATTAGGTCAACCAGCTACTACTCTATCCGGTGGAGAAGCACAAAGAATAAAGTTAGCGGCAGAATTGTCTCGTCGAGCCACTGGTAAAACACTCTATATTCTCGACGAACCAACTACTGGTTTGCATTTTGATGATATCAAGAAATTACTAGGTGTGCTCAACAAGCTTGTCGATACTGGCAATACCGTTCTAGTGATCGAGCATAATCAGGATATTATTAAGTCGGCTGATTGGGTGATTGACTTAGGTCCCGAGGGCGGAGACAAGGGTGGTTACGTGGTAGCCGAAGGGACACCACAAGATATCGCCAAGGTTAAAAAATCTTACACCGGACAATATCTAAATCAGATATTATGACAGATCTAGAAAAAGCAATCCTGGCTGCGGTTATCTATTTCGATATGTTTGCCTATCCGCTGACTGCCACCGAAATTTGGCAAGGGTTATATTTTGAACCGGCAATTGATAACTCACCAACCAACAAACAAGACGCTTATTCAATCGCCGAGGTTATAAAATGTCTGCAAACTAGTAACAATATAAAAAGGTATACTACCAGCCAGAACGGTTTCTATTTCCGCCAAGGCCGTTCAGAAATTTTAGCCACTCGTCACCAGCGTTACTTGATCGGACAGCCGAAATGGCGTCGAGCCTGCTGGATTATTAAAATATTACGTTTGACGCCTTTCGTCCACCTCTTGGCTGTCTGCAATAAAATTGCCTATGATAATGCTGACGATGATAGTGACATTGACCTTTTTATTATTATCAAACCAGGTCGCATCTGGACGGCTCGGATGATTGTTACCCTTATTACTAGCCTGTTGGGAGTTAGAAGACATGGCGATAAAATAAAAGATCGGGCGTGTTTAAGTTTTTACATCACCGAGCGAGCTTTGGATTTAGCTCAGCTAGCTCATACTACCCCCGATACTCATTTTATGTACTGGATTACTCAGATTGCCCCTATTTTTAGCCTAAATAATACTCAGTCAACTTTCTGGCAAGCTAACAACTGGATCAAAAAGCACCTACCGAATTCTACTTCTTACCAGGGAGTAGACTATCAGCGCCAAGTTACAAATGGTGTGCTAACTAACTTGGTCAGGAGAATGGAAGAAAAAATATTATCGGGGTGGGTGGGTGACAAATTAGAAGAAAAATTAAAGAAGTTGCAACTTAAGAAAATGAGCGCTAAAACAAAAAGTGCTCGTTGGCAAGATAATACCGACGTGGTAGTGACCGATGACGTGTTGAAGTTCCACGAACGGGACGCCCGGGTAAAATGGCGGCAGGAGTTTATCAAAAGGCTAGCTACTTTAGAAAACTAGGCTGCCTGTGCTTCACTGGCGGGCAACTCATAGCTGTGTCGCGACACTTCGACAGCGAGGCGATTACGTCAAAAGACTTTGTTGATTGCCTCTTTAACTGTGTCCACCATGATAATTTCACAATTTTTACAAGTTGGTTTGTCTTTTACTTTGGGTAAAATCACTTTGGTAAAACCAAGCTTTTGCGCTTCGTTTATCCTTTTGATCACCTGAGAGACTGCCCGCACTTCTCCCGCCAACCCTACTTCACCCAACACAATCATTTTGGAATCTAAGTTTTTATTCAAGAAGGAAGAAGCTACTGACAAGCAGACTGCCAAATCAACCGCTGGCTCTTTAATTTTAAACCCGCCAACAATATTTAAATAAACATCGCGATCGTGTAGTTTTAAGTCTGCTCTCTTAGTCAAAACAGCCAACAGAAGCTGCAGGCGATTGACATCATAGCCCGAAGCCGTGCGCTTAGGGTAACCGAAGACGGTACGATCAGTCAGACCTTGAACTTCTACCAAAAAAGAACGGTTGCCCTCTAGGGTAGCGGTGACGACTGAGCCTGGCGCCTCCACTTGGCGCTCAACTAGAAACAACCCGGCTGGGTTTTTTACCTCCACCAAGCCCTGATCTCTCATCTCAAAAACTCCCACCTCGTTGGTCGAACCAAATCTGTTTTTTACCGCACGCAATATCCGGAAGGAATGATAGCGATCGCCTTCCAAATATAAAACTACGTCTACCAAATGTTCCAACGTTTTCGGACCAGCGACATTACCTTCTTTAGTGACATGACCAGCGATAATTATCGGGATATTTAGAGATTTTGCCAATTCAATTAACTTGTACGCCGCTTCCCGTACCTGCGTAACACTACCGACCACCGAAGATATCTCATTGGACAAGACTGTCTGAATAGAATCAATTATGACTAGTGCTGGCTTTGTATCCCTAATCGTCGCTACAATATTATCAATATTCATTTCCGACAAAAAATTGAGGTTCTCGATCGAGACCCCTAATCTCTGCGCTCGCATTTCTATCTGGCCGGCTGATTCTTCCCCGGAAACATAGAGGGTTGTGGGCACCTGACCACTACAGCCTGTTTGCAATAATAAAGTGGATTTGCCAATCCCCGGCTCGCCGCCAAGCAAAATAACCGAGCCCGGCACAATACCACTACCTAGCACCTGATCAAGCTCATTGATGCCAGTACTAATTCGGCGATCGGTGAATCCGCTAGCCTTAGCCAAGATCATCGGCTTAACAACTCGGCCGCTACTACCACGACTAGTAGCCGGTATTGACTTAGTTGCGACTGCTAGACAATCCCACTCTCCACAAGCTTCACATTTACCGCTCCAGCGCAAATGCTCAGCGCCGCATTTTTGGCAAAGATATATTTTGTCTGATTTAGCCATGGCATTATTATTTTATTTTTTAAGTATAACCGAGAAAGATCTGATCGTCAAAATCATCTAAAAATAATCCCTCAAGATTATGATATTGAGGGATCTAATAAAATTCTTCAGTTTATCTATTTGATAGAATCATTCTACTACGTACAATTTTTGGTCGATGTTGTTCAAAAAATATATTTTCTGATCATCCTGAGATAAAAGTATATTGTTTATATTATAAACTTTAGCGTTATCCAATCTAGTCACAGGTTCTATTCCACTCGTTTCGATATTGTATTTGACAATAACATCATTAGAATCAACACCAAAAACTTTTTCGGATAAAGCACAAACCAGAATTGGTTTCTTGTGCTGTACTATACATTTCGATAAAAAATTATCAATACCTGTATATCTCCGATTGCTTCCATCTTCATCCATAATCCATATTTGAGGAATAAAATTTTCATTATCAAAAATAACATACAATACTTTACCGAAACTAGGGGCAAACAATATTTCTCCAATATCCCCCCAATCATCCATTTTTGAAACTTCTTTATTTCTAACATTCACTTTTTCAAACTCAGAGCCAGAAACATCTGAAGATTCATAGGCATAATATACAGTCTGATTATCAGGGAACCAACCGAACACTATACCATCAGATGCCTCTTCATCAACGGGTTGGATATCAATTAAATTAACATAATTGGATCCGTCTGGGTTGGAAACAGAAAAATAATTCTCATCCGATATGTAATTTATATACTGATAAGCAATCCTCCCACCGTTCAGAGAATAACTTATATCTTTTATATTCTTTGACAACTCGAAAACAGAATTATCAGTAACTTTATACAAGTAAAAGCCTTTAGTAGTGTTCAGATAGGCCTCATCATTCTCTGGTGACCAAATAAGTTCTTCGGTATCTTGTAAAAGGTCGTCGGAAAAATATACTTCCTGTTTATCGCTTTTGAGAGAACGCTTCATAATAGCATCCAGATCATCCGATAAATAATAAATACTACCACCATCGGTGGAAACATGAGGAGAAATAATATTATCGTCAATCAGCAAAGAAATTTCTTTGAAATCATTCTGCTTTTCCCCATCGTCAGTCAGTAATTTGGCAAAATCATTATAGAGCTGCGATGGTAATTCTGTCTGATCTGGTTCTTTCTTTATAATACTTTCTGACAGTTGCTGATCCTCTTTAGTCACAAAAGCAACAACAAAAACTGCTGCTGCTACTAATACCAGTAAAATCAAAGCAAGGATTATAACTTTACTTTTCCTCATCATTTAATCTTTATGCCAATAATGATCATATTTCATTGCCGATATTTTCACGCACTGGTTGCCTTTACAATTACTAGCCCCGCCCTTGCCAGCTCGAAATCTTCCCGTAGACGGTCCTTCCTGTGGTATTTTTTCGCAACTGGCACACTTATTTGTGCCCTCAGAATCAACTGCTAGCTTGGGACAATTTTTTTCACAAGTACTCACTCCACTTCCCGAATGAATACTACTACCACCACCAACATGAATGCCGATATGAGCACCACCGTTAACAACAACGTCACCAGATTGTACTCCGGATTGACCTTCATGTCTTTTCCAGCCATTTTTTAACAACCAACTTTCTAAACTAGAGACATTGACAATAATGCCATTACTACATCCGTCATCTTTTAAAACAGTGGAAACAAACCAAGCACAGTGACAAGGACCAAAGCAAGTTCCTTGGTATTTATTGGCTTTAGCGACAAGATTTTTGCCACATGCCGAAGATGAACAGCACCATTTTTCTTCGGCAGTACCATCACACTTTTTAACAGTCGCGCTTCCACTCTTTTCTTCCTTCACTTTCCCACTACAACACTCACTTTTATTAGCTACCTGCACCCCATCTCCTTTACAGCTGCTACTGATTTCTTTGTCCTTGATACAAGGCTTGCTTTTATTAGAACATTTAGTTTCTGTTTTCTCACATTCCGATTGACTTTTATATGCTTTCACACCTTCACAGCGAGAAACGTCAGGGATACTATAATCACCGCTCACCAAATTTACTGCCGGTATTTCAATTTTACACTCGATTAAATAAGGGTTAAGTGCCCAAAATAGAACATAAGAAAGAAAAGCGATAAACAAACCAGTTAAAGCCCCTTTAATTAAATCTTTGGCCTTCTCCAGCTTGCTAGAGTCTCCACTCGATATCAACCATAATAGTCCACCAAATAATACCGCAGCAAAGGCTAACGCTCCCGCTATTTTCATGGCAAAATCAAAAACAGCCTTCCAATAGGCGCAAGGATCATCTGTAGCCCCGAAGAAGCCAGACGTTGAAGACGCCAGAGCTGATTCAACCCCAACGCTTTCTCCCAGAAAGGCTACTAGCAACAGAACAATCAAAAGAAACCATCCGATTTTGAACATAGACTAGAAGCTGCGTTTTCTTATTAAAGAATTACGTTGCTGGCCCTTCGATTACTTTCCGCGGGACATTCAAGGCGTAAGTATAGTTATCAACTCGATTCTTGTAATAGAATATCTTGTAATCGTTAGAAACGCTCTTGGCCTCGACATCAAAAATACCGGCGAATTCGTTTGAAGCAGCAATTAGTTCCACTGTTTGATCGGCTGTATTTATTTTGTAAAAAGAGTCAGTGGAGACAAAACGGCCATCCCGGTAATCATTGGGCATCACCATATTGTCAGGCCAAAAATCAGGCACACCACAGTAAACAGTCTTATTATCTTTAGCCCAAGCACATTTACTAACTAGGGTTTTAATACCTAAATCCTTGGGCTTTTCTAGACAACTGGCATCCACTACGTATAAGCTCAAGCCACGGGGATTTTTAGCGTCTGATTGGTTAAAAATAATTTGCTGTTTATTGGGAGACAACCCGGCCTCTACCATGGAAACAGAATATTGCTCACCCACACAAGCTCGGTAAGTACTATCATCAGTTTTAACTCCCGTATATAAATTCATCTCTGTATAACCCGTCATCTCTAGTTCATTGGGACCAGCCGCGATGTTCTTATCATCTAGCCAAGTCAAATCTGCGTTAGGCTGGGTATGACGGTAGACCGACTGATAGTTGCTCGTATCATAAGGGTCAGCGACGGAAATATTGGAAGTGTCGCTTTCTTCATCTTGATATACGTAAGCGATTTGATCCTGATCGGGAGAAAGAGTGACTGCCTGAAAATTTTCGTTGTAAGAAACTGTTTCCTGTGTATTCAAGTCAAAGAGAGAATATTTTTTATCCTGGCCATCATTTTCGGAAAAAGCAATAACCGCTTTGTCTTTATTTTCTGACCACTCGATATCATAAACATTCTGGAAATTGGCAGAAGTGATAGCCTTAGCGTTAGAACCATCGAGGTCAGACATATATAACTCACCCTTTTCCGGATCATAGTAATAAAGACTCTGGCCATCGGGGGATATAGTAGTGGCGATAGTATTATTCTCATTGATAGAACGGACGGTTGGCACGTCTACTTCAATCGATTCTATTTCCTCCCCTTTTTCTAAGGCTAGCTTACGATCCTTTTCAATCTTGGCAATTTTTTGCTCTAAAGTCAGGCCAGAAGCCGTCTCGTCATCGGTCAGAGACAAACGCACTCTTTCTTCTTGGGTGACTTTAGCTTCTTCGGGGATTTCGGCTGGCTTCCGCAGGAAGAAATAATAAACAGCCGCACTGGCTACCGCCAGGACAGCCACCGCTGAGACCACAACTATGATTACCTTTTTGGACATAGCGAAAATGTTAATCTAATTATAGTGCTACCGTTTGATCTACTGACATTTATATAAAACTACCCCATATTTTTCCTCTTTGGTCAGCGTGCATTTGGTTCCACTTTTACAAGTGTACTGACCGGATGGTCCTCCCCATTTTTGCGGTTTATCCATGCTCCCCACACAACTATCACCCGCAGAGCCACATATAGCTCCTGAGGGAAGAACGCATTTACCACCCAGGCATTTGTAATCCAAAGTTAGTGCTACACTACCTTTCCCGGTGAACGGGAGTCCACAATACTCAAAATTAACATACGCGCCTAGGCACTGATTATCATTAGTGCAGGATGCTTCATTATTATTGGTGGTTGGCGTTACTTTCGCCAAATCCACACTAGTAATCTCAAGCTTAAGCTCTACCAGCCGCGGATCCAGAGTACGCAAGAGTACAAAAGAGCCCAGTACAAGAAACAGCCCCATCAAGGCCGCAGCAAACATTTCTTTCGACTTAGTAACGTGCTCTTCATTACCACTAGCTCGCATGTAATTAACCCCGGCTAGCACAATAAACATCATCGCCAACGCCCCGACAATCATCGCCCCAAACCAATAAACCTCATTGATATACTGGGTAACATCGCCCGATGAACTAAAGAAAGCTGCTCCAGCTCCATGAGTTGGAATAACAACTATCACTCCCAGCAGAAACAACCAGCCTAATTTTTGAAAATATCGAGCCATGAACATATGTATTTACAACGCTTTTCGGACAACTAACTCCTCCCTCTATTCCCCAAAAAGCCAAAAGTAAAGACCATCACTAGCGCAGCGGCACTGAGGGTGATAAATATATTGAAGGCATTTTTAACGCCATCAGGAATAAAGCCTTCGATGAAGCTTTTGGCCGCACCAGCACCACCCGGTGAATTATCCACTACCTTTATCTTAAGCTCACCTTTATTCGACTCTTCGACTTTGCCCGTAGCTGACAAGCTATCTATTTGTACTTCCAGAACCTCCTCAGTAACATTGCCCTGTCCGGCGACTATTTCTATTTCCCCTAATCTATTTTCTACCGTGGATTGGTTGACTTGATTCCCACCCCTCTTCCAAGTAAAAACATATTTTTGTTTCTTGTCAGTCGGTCGATAATACTGGGCAATAGCTTGAACTTTTATTTTATCCCCCTTGTTAGCCTGATAAGAAACTTTACCATCCTTGGTAGTCGGTTGTTTCTTAATACTAGCCGAGAGTACTGGTGTTACATCCACATAAGCTCCCATTACTTTAATACCCTCACGCAGACGAGCCACTAGTTTATTCTTACTATCATATACTTTCACCTCGACATAGTGGTCATTTTGTTCACTGGCATCGGAAGTAGAAGTGCCTTTATTGGTAGCAGTCGACCGCGCGGTGGCGGTAGCTTCAACTATATTTTCCCGGAATTTGCTGCCTTTGCCACTTTTGTCGGTCTGTTCCGCTCCATCTACCGACCAACGGTAGACTAGCTCATTCATGAAAGCCTCCTCATTGGCAGCCCGCTGAGTTTTATTGGTAGCAACACCTGTTTTTTGGGTCCCAGTAGAAACACCACAAGAAGCCTCATTATAACCATCGAGATCTACTTTATACTCTATCTGATCACCTTGACGAACTCCACCCTTGGTTTTGGCATCAACCCCACCCGTACTTTTATCGTTGGTGGGTGTACATTTGCCCGCTTTTTTGTCGGTGTCATTACACTTGATTGCTTTAACAAAATGCGCCCCCATTAGTACGGGGATCTCTGTTTCGGTAATAGTAGTCTCGTCTGAACTAGGGTCAAAGACCTCCAGCATTACCTTAACTCCCGCGCAGGCCTGGCTGACTCCCTGGGCAGCCGTAAATTTCAAGGTATTTTTACCAAAGCCAGATTGTTCCCCTAGAGCCTTGGCAAACGACATGTACTGGGGTGTACAAGGACATTCAAAAGTGGAGTAT
The DNA here is from genome assembly GCA_018818965.1 of Patescibacteria group bacterium. Taxonomy (GTDB): domain Bacteria; phylum Patescibacteriota; class JABMPQ01; order JABMPQ01; family JABMPQ01; genus JABMPQ01. The sequence goes on from JAHJQX010000036.1 coordinate 22,337, forward strand.
TTACTGCCATCATTAACTGACGGAACCGGAATGTCATTGATGTACCAGCGGTAATATAAAGCTTTGGGATCGACACTCTGAATGTTGCCCACCGCTGCCTGAATCATAATATCATCAGCGATAGTGACATTTCCAGGAGTAACAGCTAGCTTTACCTCCAGAGATAAGCCCCCACTTTCTTTCATCTTCTTGACGGCATCAGCCCGCGCATAATCCTTTTGCCCTTTATAACTAGAACGGGTGGACTTACCATAGGCTCGGACAGTGATTTTATAATCCTCACCTGTCTTAGTCTTGTTCAGCTTGACGTTGATGGCATTCTGCTCCAAGCCATAAAAATCAGCTTCATCTGGCACACCATCTTTGTCTGTATCAGCAATAGTGGGATCGGTGCCAGCCACAAATTCCTCATAATTAGTGAATACTCCGTCTCCCGGAGCATTTTCCATGCCAACAGCTGACGAGCCAGGCGCTTTACTCTTTTCAATGTATGGTCCAAGACCGGCGGCTGACCAGGGCTTACTGCTAGTACTTTCCTGAAAATTTTCCCAGCTAAAACCGTCGACGTCCCAATCAACATCGGGTGCAACAGCATTGATAAAATTCATAATATCGGTTTTTTGCCCCGCGGCATCGGTACTACAACAAGGAGGAAATTCTATTTTTTTCACTTCTGAATCTCCAGCTTGGACTTCCTTGCCCGCCATCGCCCCAAAATAACGCATTTCCCATAAATCAGGTAGTCCGTCTCCATCCCGGTCACGGTACATGGGGTAACCCTCATCGCTACCGCCCGGGCGCGGCGAACCTTCTTTCCATTTAAGTTTATCCGCTTCATTTTCGGTCATACCAGAAAACACACGGTACATTGCCACCACGTTTTCGTTACCCTTGGTAAGACTATAGCGATTTACATTCCAGCTAGGCGAGAATAATACACTTGCAATTTCATTGAACGCCGGACCAAAGCTTGATCTCCTGGAAACCCCACAGAGGGCATGCTGTTTGGCCAAATCTGCCCCCTCAATATCATAATCATATAAACATTGTTCCCAAGTATAATCAGCTTTATAGTCAACGGTTCTACCAGTGCGCGTTTTATAGCTAGTCACGTCCTTGTCAAAATACGTCTTAAAGAAATCAACAAACTCCTTCCCATTATATAATACTTCCGGGACATAAGTGTATCTTACTTTGACCATACCATTTTTGACTGAGCCCCATACAACTTCGGAATTATAATAGTGTACAGCACAATTATTGCAGTGTGGCGCTGGTATTAAATTGTTATAAGCGTTCTCATATTCTGGCGTAATAGTTTCTACATCTGAACCCTCGGATTGTGACTTTATCATCTCTCCTGTCGCTACTGGTTCTGTCCAAGCATCTGCCATGCTTTTACTTAAATTGGTGGCTTTGGCAACGCTTACATATTCATAAGTCTCATAGACACGACATTTACGTTTACCACCAACAATATTACTTTCACATTTCACATCATACCCCGCTTCTGCCAACTTCTGAGAATAAGTGTCTATTTTATTAACATCAACCATTCGGAAAGATTCGCTGCCGCTAACTTCAAAAGCAGCTTTACCTTCACCTAAAGGGTCAAGTAAATAAGTATTTTCTGCAGCATTTTTATAGAGTGAGTTACCATTTTTATCAAGCTTGTGTCTGTAGGGAGCCGACTTATACCATAGGCGAGGATCCATGAAAGGTAAATTTTCCTCCCCAAATAAAGTGACAACGGTTTGTATATTTTCCATCGTATTAGTAAACTCAAGGTGATTATCGTAGTACGCAGTTGGCCCTCCACAATTCATTTTTCCTTGGCAACCCCAGCCCTTAGGCATATAGCCATAGGATACGCTCAATGGAATCAATCCTGTCCTTATCCAAGACGAACTACTCATCGGGAAAATAGGAGTCCGACAAAACCCCTTTCCCCCGTACAATCGACCCCATTCATTCTTAATCATCGGAACGTACTTGGCGCCGGCATCTTCCTTCTCCGTTCTAATACTTTTGCCGTTTTTATCCTTGGTGACATATTCGATGTACACCTTTTCCTTGTCAGTGGCCGTTTTGCCGCTTTTCCGCTTGATAACTTTAGCCCCCTCGGGATATTCCTTGCCCGTCCCGTCAACTACCCGCTGATAGATTTGGTCAGAGGAACCAGCGTAGAGGCTGTTAAGTGGCGTGTCATCAATACACCAGTTATCAAACATATTCTCCCCCATAAACTCGGTGTGCTTGGCATACAAAGCAATCTCTGCCCCGGGCTGGACGGTGGAGGGGACAGTCGAGATCTCGACTGTGGGCGTGGTCGGCAATTCTACCTCTATCTTAGTATCATCCGCTGCTTGGGAAAAACCAAAGCCGACTATCAGACCTACTGCCAGACAGCTCATCAGCAAAGCAAATTTGTACTTTTTGATATAAATGGGCATACCTTTATATTACTTCATTTTACTTAAAATCGGAAGAATAAATGAAAAATTGCGATGCTAACCTACCTAGAACACAGAGTTAGAATATGGAGTTATAAATAATTACCACAATCCAAATAACAAATATGGCAAGCGCAATCCAACCCCCAAATTTTACTGCGAGCGGCCAGATAATATTAATGATCAACCACCAAGCAGCTCGAGCCATGATGCGCGCGGCTGCTTTGGCTGCTTTGGCGGCCTCCTTAGCTGCTTTGGCGGCTGCCTTGACTCTATCAGCTGCTTTCTGGGAAGCACCTTCTTGCCCTCCTTCGCCTCCCTCATTGGTCGGCTTATCACTTTCTCCCTCTCCCTTTTGCTCTTGCTCATCTCCCTCTTTGTTCCCTTCACCTTCCTCTTCCCCATCCTCGTCTTCGTTTTTTCCTTCTTCCTCATCCTCATCCTCATCTTCTTCGTCCTCGTCCTCTTCTTCCTCATCCTCATCTTCTTCTTCGTCCTCTGCTCCATCAAAACTATCTAGCTCAGGATTATTATCTCGAATCATTCTCCCTCCAAACATATCCGGCCTACTTAATAACTCATTAGTAAGTCCCTGCTGCTCTTCATCAAACCCATCCTCTCCTGTTTCCGTTGAATCACTCCCCCCAGCAGTTCGACTCAACGGTCTAGACATCAAGTCGTTTTTATTGTTCAACTTCACCAGGCGACGCAGGCGACGCATGTGTGCCTTTTTTAAACCCCTAGATCTTTTCCCTCCATCGTGTTCCATCTCTAAAACCGAGACGGCTCTGCCAATATTATAACCTGGTTTAAAATTAACTTCTCCCCCGGCAAAAAATCCAGCGATATCAGCGATATCTTGGCTTTCACCCTGCCGAAAATCTTTAAACCTCTGCCAATAGTGAGATCCAAACCAAGTCGGTAAATATTTTTTGATATTAAATTCTTGACGTCGCCGGCGCGTACGTAAAGAACGAAAATATTCTCCAAAATAGTTCTCTCGTTCTAATCTGTTTGTTGTTTTAACCGAGTCAGCCATTTATCCAACTAAATTTATTTCCAAAAAGCACTGTCCAACTTCCAATCTTTGCTTTCTTGAACAAAATACATCTCTAATAATTGGAAATCTTTCTGGGGGGATTTAGTGACTTCGGTAATTTCTTCCCGTTGGCAGGTAACCAATACTTTATAACTAGTCGAACTTGAGTCAAGCACCGCTGACGACAATGCTTTGGTGGTAATACCGTAGAAAGAGCCGCCGCTATTGCTAGTAGTCGTTCCGGCTGTCTTGTTGTCAATCCAAGCACTCATCTTTTGTGAAGTATAAGGTTTAATGTCTGACAAATTTTTATAAGATTGTTTATCTTTGTTGGTAAAAGTGCCATAAATCTCGGCCAAAGTTTCGGCCAGTTTGAGAATGTCTTTTTCTGTCTGCGAAGTGGTTGAGGTTGTGGTAGTGTCAGTCGTATTAGTGCTATTGGCATCCGAGGTGGTGGTAGAGTTGGTGTCAGCCGTATTAGTAGAGCTGGTGTTAGTATCAGTAGCTGTGTTAGTCGAATCTGTAGTGGTATTGGTGTCCGTGGTGGCGGTATTAGTATCAGTAGGAGAAGTAAAGGTTACCTCATCAGTAGGAACAGCTGTGTTGGTTTCTTCAGTGGTAGTGTCGATGGGTTCATCACTTTTTTTACAACCAAAAGCGGCTAAGAGCAGTATCAACAACCCAGCTACCCCCAGCTGAGTTATTCTTTTGAATTGAAGATTAAATCTTGCCATATATTTTAACTAAATTAAACGTCAGCTGGTATTTCCTCCCCCTCGGTAGTAGCCGCATCAAGCTCCGCTGCTTCGGCATCGTCAGCCACTTCTTCCAGCTCTTGCTCGGCAAATTCTCCCTTGGCTTTCTCAATTTCCAGCAATTGTCGTGGGTCAGTCGTAATCACCTGATCTTCAGAATAGGAGGCGACTACTTTCATTGCCACATGCTTGGGACCAGCGAAAAATATTCCTTCGCCCACATCTGATTCCATCAATAAATATTTCTCTTGCTCCGTCAGACGAAACGTTTTGGTCAAAACATCAATATTGGCCGATGACTGCTTCATTAGAATTTGCATAGCGGAGTTGGTTACAATCGCCTTGCCGTAATCGGAGGTGAGAAAATCATTAACGTCCTGGCTAATAGTAGTCAAACCCACATAATATTTACGTCCTCGCTTAGCTAAACTAAACATAAAACGAGCTGAGTCTTCGTACTGCATCATCCACCAGGCCTCATCAATCACAATCAACCGCTTTTTCATCTCAGCGCGGACTATATTCCAGATATAGTTAAGTATAACATACATGGCAATCGGTCGCAGTTCGTCTTCCAGATCACGAATGCTAATAACAACTAAGCCAGTTTGTAAATCTACGTTGGTTAACTCATTAAAGAGGCCAGCAAAGGTTCCTTCGGTATATTTTTTAACCCGCGGAACCAGTTCCTCCGCCCCAGTCATCCCCTCTAAAATACTCTGGAAATCTTGCATGGTCGGAGGGGTAATCTGTGATAGATCGCTGTTTTCGGTAATATCCCGCTTGGCATAGGTCTCGTTGAGGGCGCTATCAACTAAAGCGTCTTCTTCTTTGGTCATTCGTCCCATCATCAAACGCAGCAGGCCTTTTAGATTGATAACGGCAGAGCGAATAATATCAGCGGTGGTCATATCAGATACTGCCGGTGGTAAATCAAAAGGGTTAATACGATACTTAGAATCCAACGATACCCGCAAATAGGTACCACCAACTGTTTCTGCCAAATAGCGATACTCATTTTCTGGATCAACTACAATTACATCAGTTCCAAACATCAGACTGCGAAGGATTTCTAACTTAACAGCGTAACTCTTCCCGGCCCCTGAAGTAGCAAAGACGACTGAGTTAGCATTAGGCAAAGAAAAGCGATCAAATAAAATTAAACTGTTGTTGTGGCGGTTGATACCATAAAGTATCCCCTCATTAGAAGTTAGTTCTGAAGAAACAAAAGGATAGGAAGTTGATAACGGACTGGAATTCATGCTGTTAATAACGTTCAGCTCATCTTTGCCGTAGGGCAGAGTAGAATTAAAACCTTGCTCCATCTGAAAAATAGCTTTTTTGGAGTAAATCAAGCGTTGCCCCAGGATACTTTCGATAGTTTTGGTCTTTTCTTCCAACGCCTTCTTACTATCAGCGTACAGGGTTATATAGAGGGCAAAGTAGAAAAATCTTTCTGTGCCTTGTACCAGCTTGTCCCGCAACTCTTCAACATCCATCAAAGCTGTTTCAAGCATTGGGTCACGAACTTGTCCTTTCTCTTGCTGGGCGGAAATAGTAGACTGAATCTGGCCTGTTTTCCCTTTTAACATTTTCAAGATCTTTTGCGTTTCTACCGGGGTAATAAACATTGATACATCCAACTCTTCGTTAAGATTAACAATCGGAGCGAACCAACCCGTAGTAACATAGCGCGGATAAGTAAAGATAAACAGCGTACGCACAAACTGCTGATTAAGACGTATATGGTCAGCCTCGATCTTCATCGCCGCCGGAGCAATAATGTCCCTAACTGTTACTACCCCCTTCTTGAAAACCTCCTCTATTTTGAGTAGCTGCTCTTGTTCTTTTTGTGTTAGGTTGGCAAAGTCTTGCTTGCCGATAGGAACATCGCTAGCATTTGCAGTCACGGCTGCTGACTCTCCTGGGGTCGGATTGTTATTGTTGTTTCCTGCCATTTAAATAGATTATTCGGTCTCGATATTGAGTCTCTCTAGCTCAGCCAGTACCTCTGTGCCGGCCAAATCAGGATTGTAATTAGCATAAAACAATTCTACTACTTCTTGTGTGTTAAGCTGGGCGGAACGAATTCCCATCCCTCGCAATCCCCCGACTACCTGAGTAACTCGTTGGGATAATTCCTGGATAGCCCGGTCGTAACTAGCTATTTCCACCTTTACTTCTCGAGCGGGGCTAACTATTTCCTTTGCTCGATCCATAATGGACGTACTTCCAACCTTAGGTGCTCCCATGTAAGGAACCACCACGTAGTAGTGATTAGAGGTAATATTTGCTAATTCTACTAGCTGTTTAATATATTCTTTATACTCAGAGATTTGCATCCGAAGAAGTTCATTCTCTTGCATTTTCTCGGCGTCGCTAAGTTTTTCTAAATAATTTTTAATGTTGAGAACCCGAGATTGAACAATAATTTGCACCGTAAATTCCAAAGAGTTAAGAAAATCTTGGTAGCCGAAGATCATTGATTTTTGCTCATCCTCAGACATCAGCGAAAAATTAACTGAAGAAGCCATCACCACCGAACGGAAACCCCCATCTTCTAACTCGACGATACCATCTCTGATCCCTTTTATTTTGAGATATTTCTGGGTACTGACTCCCGCCTTACTAGCCGAACCACGGGAATCGCTCTTACCCGGCAACAAGCCAGTTAGAGAAGAAAAAAAAGATTTCGGCGCTGCTTTCTTCACGGAAGAAGTTGATGCCGGTGATGAAGTTTTTTCCTCTTTCTTCGTTTGTTCCTGATAGGGTTGGACAGGCATTTTTTTCTTAGCCAAACTATTTTATTTTCAATACTACTAGGCTCTATCTAAAGTATTAGAAACTTCTTGTAATTTACTCTTGACCAGCCGTTGACCTTCTGTAAAAACCATATTTTCCATTTCCTTCTGCGCTGTTACTTTCTTTTCTTTTGAGGAAGCCTTAATCTTTTCTAGAGCCGGTTCCCGGAACCAAACCCGCAAGCGAGGATTAGAAAAATAATGGATAATAGAAAGTAAAAATATTTGGAAGGGTCGGCCGTTGATTTTGACAAAAGAGAAAGCCACTACAACTATCACTACTATTAGAGCTAGTATAATAAACAAGCTAAGATCAGCCAACGACCAGATAATCAGCAACATAACACCTCCGATCACCATATACAAAAACTGACGCACAGTCAGTGGCCCGATTACCTTGTCTTCTACTTCGATAAATTGCGGAACAGCGTATTGCATGAGGTCGGTTATTATTCTAGAACATTCTACTAATCTCCACGATTGCTTTGAATTCTGCTTCGGTTAAATACGGGCGATCGCTGTTTTTCTTGGTTTGAGATATTTCCTTGATAGGCTTTTTAGTTTTCATGCTTTCCTCCCCCATATCGATATAAAGTCGATAAAGAGGTGACTGCTGCCAGTGCTGCTTAGCCTCGCCCTTTTCCAACGGTGAAGCACCTATTAATTTGAATATTTCTGCTTTGATTTCCTCGGCCGCCTGATAGGGATCAGAAGCTAGACCACGAAAATACTGGATGGATATCTTACTGATACTAGGAATGGAATCCAAATGAAGCTTTTCCTTTACTACGGCGGTGGCTGGTGGCTGGAGCGGACTAGCTTTGGCTGCTCCAGTTTGTTTTAGATTAACTACGTTGGTTGATTTTGAAGCTGATGAAGTTGGTGGCTGTGGACGGGCAAGTGGCGAAGTGGGTGACTGACCTACTTCAGAAGCCGGAGATTTAGTTCCCGGGGAAGTGGTTGGTGGCGGTGCTGGAGTACCCGGCTGTTTTCTGCCCGGCTGGCTACTACCTGGTTTTACTTTGGTCACTGGCTTAGAACCGGCGGGGCTAGCTGGACTGGCACTTCCAGCTGCAACCGAGAAATCTAAAGTATAAGCCCCCGGACTAACTGCTTCTAGGCCGTAATTATCCAAGGCACCTACTTCCCACGAAGAAATCCGCATCAGATCGTAGAAGTAAAGTAGATCATGCAAGTGGTCTTTGGCTGATTTGGACAACTTCTGGCAATTAGGATTCTGACTAAGATATTTTAGCAGTTGTATTTTATCGTGGTAACCAACCCCAGCAAAATTTTCGTAGCTAGCTAACCAATTACGAACGGAGGGACTTTTATTTTTACCACCAATATTGATTTCCGTCTGGCCAATCCGTTCTCTATTTTGTTTGAGAATTTCGATAATCTTTTTCTTTAGATCATCTCGCAACTCTATCGGCGTGCCAACTAGTTTAGTTCGCACCCGCGCAAATAAATCAATATACTCATTGTCCAAATACTTAACAAAATAATCTCTGATAAAATCAAGAAAATCGCCGTCGGCCAGAGCATGCAAAACAACGAGAGTCAACTTAGCTAACGCAGGTTGGTATTTCTGAGCCTGAGTTGAGACTTTACTGGGGTCTTTCCCATCGACCATTTTTTTCAGACGGATAAACAACTCATACGACTCTTTGACGTAATTATGTTTGATGGCATCATCAGCAAACTTATCGATACTGGCTAAGATCCCTGGAGTATCCAGCTTGTCGAGATCGATCTGATAGCTTTTTAGTAAACTAGTAGACATACAGATTACTTAAATTTAAAGCGGTAGATTTCTAAGGTAATTCGGCGTTGGCGACAGCAAAGAAGTCTTTTAACCCAAGAGTATCGGTTGATGCATGACGATGGGTGCCAGTGTGAGTGGTAACTCCACCTACTGCCCGATGTTCAACTGCACAACCCTTGGCATACATAATACGCATGCGCTTCTTTAATGTTCGCGCTTCTTTATCCCAGTGTTCTACTTCTATCTGTTTTCCCCTCCTAACAGCACCAGCCCTTTTCCTGGCTATTTTAGAAGCAGCGCTATTGGGAATAGCTGCATCCATATTTTGGACAGCTCGTCTTTTCATATGCTGATAGTTAGGCTGACGGACTAATGAGGCGGCATTTCCGGTTAAATCGGTATCTTCAACAGTTGCTTTCAGGGCATCAATATAATCTTGTCGAGCCTCGGATATTCTTTCGACATCAACCTCGTCCTCATGCTCGAGCTCATTCCAACCCGGTTCATGTATTTCACCTAATTTGCCCTCTCTCTCAACAGCCACATTGTTACTATGTTGTTTTCGGTTTCGTTCACGACCACCTATCTTACGTCTTTTGTCCTCGCGGATCCAGGCTTGTTGCTCTTGGCTTGACCAGACCCATCTTTTTCTGGCAGTGTCGTAGGTAGTCCGACCGGATAAAACCGGCTGACCATTTTCCGTGGGAATTTCTTGCAGTTCGGCCATCGCCTGACAAGCTAGTTCACTATTGCCCAATTCTGCTCGTTGAAACTCTTTCCACAAATCAGGGTGATAAAAAGGCTTATCGCGATCAGCTCCAGTGACGATCGGATTACCATTCTCATCCCGTAGTTTTAAGAACCTCTTAAAATGCTTGGCCCAATTTTCAGGATCAGTCAAAGCATCATTTTGGTTACTGGTCTGCTCAAGCTTTTTAAAATAGGCTAGTTTTTCTTCCATCGATCGAGCTCCCTTATACCCTTGGACTAATTCTGGGCTAGAATCAGTACCAATTTCGTCTTCTTTCTTTTTCTCGAGAGCCCGCTGGGCTCGCCGAGCAAAGGTCGTTCTTTCTCCACCAATAACCCGGTTGAGTGCGTCATAGACCTCGCCCGTCGGCCTTCCTAATGCTTCTTCTTCTACTCGCGTGCGCCGCTGCCGCCAAGCTTCCGGCAGTAGTGTCGCCTTAGCTGGCAGACGCGCTAATGACCCCGGCAAGCCAACCAATGCTCTGGTTCCTTTTTCTGCATAGCGACCATAATTCCATTTACCAATCTTCTTGCTTCCTAATTTTCCCATAGCATTATTAAACCCCTGCCCAAGTCGACTCTGGCTCAACCAAGTAGCGGCAGTTCCTCGCCCTACCCCCAGCAACGCCCGCCGCGCTGTCCTGCCCAGTGGTCGCGCTCCCCAGTTCCAGGCTGTTTTGCCCAAGAATCTAGATCCCCCCTTAGCCAATCCTAGTGCCATACCAGAGGCCATCGGTGACAGCGACTTGGCCATAAAGATAGCCAGATAGAGAAAAACGATCATTACCGCCATCCGATAGAAACCATTGACTGTCAATATACTTGTACCAGAATACAACTGTCCTTTGACATCATTGGCATTAACCATTAACCCTTTACCGCCCTTATCCTGGGTGATATTATAGGCGACCATTGAAGCTAAATAGACCAAGAAGCCAACAATTGGTCCATAAAAGACATATTTAAAAAACTTTTCCCACCATTGACTAGCGTATTGTGCTGTTTTGGGCAAAATGTTTAGAACAAAGGCGACTGGTGACAGAATAACCAAAGCCATTAGCGCAACATTACGGACAATAATCATTATAGACAATAGTGATAGGGCTACCATCACAAAACCCATAATAATGACCGTAAGAACTATAGCGATCACTATTTCCTTGATTACTGTGTATTGACCAGCATCCTGTAGGTTTCGAAAGGCCGAGTCGGCCACTGTTTGCGGCATTGCTTTAAAGAGAGCCATAGAAAACGTCTCGCCAAAAGTATAGCCATTAATATTCAGAAAAGTCTTCATCAAAATATTGGAAAAATCAATGAAGATCCCGGCGATTGTTTTACTGAAATTTACCAACAAAGCAGCGTAAACCAACTTGGGCAGCAATGCTTTATACTGATAAGATTCAATCCGCAGAATGGTAGCGAAGGCGATAATTAGCAAGGAAATAACGAAGAACATATTTAATACGTCTCGCGTTATTCCCCAACCAGTAATCACTACCGGATCATTCATGATATCAGGGCTACTATGATAAACATGGCTAAACACCTGGCCAGATAATACCAAAAGGAAAGTCTCAACTTGCAGAATCAAAGCCATCACATATCCGATCACTAAAAATAAAAACTTTAGTAAATCTTCAGCGCTTGGTATCCATCCTGCCGAAACCACATGAATGGGCAATAAAACTGCTGACCCGATAGCCAGACTTACTTTTACCAGCCAAAATATTTTTTTATTCTTGGTTTTGTTTTTCACAAAAACTATTAAAATCCATTTCTAATTAGACAAATTTGGTGGTGCCGTTACTCCTGATGGAGTTACCACGTCAGAAGGAAACTCAATCAAGCGATTTTCTCCCGATCTACTGTAATTGGGGGTAGGAGCGATAGTAGTACCGGTGTCACTACCAGAATCAACTAAATACTCTGATAAATATTTTTTCAAGGGATCAAGCGCGTATGTTTCGATAGCGGAACTAATCGCCATCTTTACTAAAGCTAACATGTCTAAAGCAACCTGGCTCTTTAGAGTTTGACCAAACTCCTCACTAGCCGCTCCCTCATTTTTCTTAATCGCTTCGGCCAATTGTGCCTCTACCGTTGTCTTACGACAGTAATCAGGCCGGAATTCTTGATCAACTTTGCCATCACCATCAGCATCGAGCCCTTTTAAAGTAAAGCCGTACTCCTTGGCCTTAGCACTAGTAGTGGTACAATCTCTGGTAGTCAACAAACCTTTACCGCTAAATAATTCCTGTTTACCCGATTCTTCCTTTTTCCCACTCTCGTCCATAATATTTATCATCGCATCCAGCGACATATTTATATCATTATTCGAATCAGAGACAGAAGAGTCAAGCATCCCAGGCAATTTCTTACGAACCTCATCCATCTTATCTTTTACTGAAATGTCCCCAACGATTAATTTAGCTATTTCGCTGCGATCATAGGTACAATCAGGAGTATAATCATCCTTGACAAATTTTGTTATAGCTAGACGTAAATTCCAATTAATAGTTGCGCAGAGAGAAAAACCAGTCATCTGTTTGAAAACTACGTTAGCTGCCTGGAAGACCACGTCCTGTAAAATCCACTTTTCAAACTGTTCGGAAGTCATCATAAAATCCGAATTAGTCGCTGCCGCCATGATCATGTCCTTTATTAGGGGATAAACGGCTAGCTTCCAGATAGCAATTAAAATGTCCTCAATCAACTTGCCCAGGTTTTTCAATGTTAGGGTCGGCCAACCAGCTTCCACTGGCTTAGGAAAGGCAAAAACACCCAAACCAGAACAAACAAACATCACACAACAAACCAGGAGGGTAATAAGTAATTTAGTACTCAAGCTATTAGTTCGTGACATGGCTTTTTACTAGATATTTGTTTTCAAATTTCTTTCTTCCGCTATCTGATCTAAAATGCCTAAATAATTATCGATAACTTGCGTTTTTAAAATATAAGTCAGCTCCGAGTAATCGTTCATAACGCCGATCACATCGTCTTGACTACCGGTGTTAAGGTAACTGCCTTCGCCGATACGTTCAGTTAAATATTCAGCTCGCAGCAAAGAAGCAATAATTTTTTTGTGAACATCAATTAATTTGTCTTCCTGTGGCACTTCTAGTTCGTATACTCTTTGCAAGGAATTTGAGACAGCAGCTGAAAACTGATAGACCAAATCTTCCCGAGAACTGTTTACGGCCAACAAGCCATAATCACCGCCTTCTCCCTGAAAATCAAAGCTTTGGTAAAATATTTCTCCCATGTTAGAGATATAATTGCGCACCTTCTCGTCATTTGGATCAGCCATAATGCGAATGTCACTATCACTAACTTCGGGTAACTGCACCTGGCCGGCTATTTTTTCTACATCATTCTGTGTTTCAATGTAGCCGACCATATTGTCTTGAAATGTTTGCGCATCGCTGGCCGAAAATGCTTGCTCCAGATAATTAACTTGCTGGATATCTTTATCATTTACTTCGATAACATTGTCGGCTGTTTTATTTCCACTTTCACTCTCACCATTTTCATTGCTATTGTTGTCATTGGTATCATCAGGCAAACGACCATCCTCACTAGCGTTGGCTACTGCCTTAATTGAAACGTAATCTGATAAATTAGCACTCAGGGGATTATTACCAGAAACAATTTCCTCTCCGTCCTGGTAACCATCAAAATCAGAATCGGCTAAACGCGGATCGGTACCATATTTTTTTTCATCTGTCCCAACTAAACCATCACCGTCCAGATCCATATTATCATATGATTGTACTACTAGAGGATCATAACCATCGGCTACTTCTTCACCATCGCTATAACCATCGCCATCGGTATCAGCCTGATAGACATTAGTATTTTTTTCTCTTTCTTCCTTGTCGGACAATCCATCACCATCGGTATCGACAGTCTCACTAATAACAGCTGTTACTTTTTTGTTAGCGTTATCACCTTGGCCGAGACCAAACTTTACTACAGCCAACCAAGCTCCAACTGAAATAACCAAAACTCCTCCCACAACAACCACTAACAGCTTAATGCGTTTTGTTTTCATAATTGATCCTACTCGCTTGTACCAGATTGGATTTATTATAGTATAAAAGCTAGAAAGTGACAAATGTTATTCGTTTTATTCTGCTTGAAAATGTTTATTTCAAGCCAAATGTTAATAAACTGTTATGAAATTGTTGATCTTTTGTGGATAACTACATAACAATACAGCTTTTCCCATTCTTTTAGGGAAAGCGTCTCAGCTCGCCTGGTGTGGTTAATACCAGCTGCCGTCAATATTTTCTGAGCCTCTCGGTTAGAAATTTTCCAGCCAGCTGAGAGATTATTATGGAGTTGCTTTCGACGACTTGAGAAACCGACTCGCAAAGTTTGAAAAAATTCATCCGGATCTGAGGTCGTAACGCGTGGTTTTTCCAGTAAAGATATTTTAAGTATGGCCGCCTCTATTTCGGGTGCCGGATAGAAAGACCGACGATCGATAATTGAAATTATTTTCGGCTGACCGTAAAATTGCACCGACAACGATAGTAAGCTATGGCTCCCTGGCTCGGCCACCACCCGCTGAGCGACTTCCTTTTGTACTATTAACACAAGCTCACTCGGTTTCTGCTCGCTCTCCAGAATAAAACGCATAAAATGAGAAGTGATATAAAAAGGTAAGTTGGCCACGACCTTATATGAATGATCTCTCAAGCCATTTTTAATAAAGTCTAGCTTGAATATATCCTGCTCAACAATTTCAATATTTTTTTGTTGTCTAAATCTGGCTCGCAAATGTGAAATAAGGCGTCGATCTTTTTCGACAGCCAACACCCTGCCAGCTCGATTAGCAATCGCTTCTGTTAATACTCCCAGACCAGGACCAATTTCTAAGACCGTATCGTCTGCTTGAATATCGGCCGCAGCGACCATTTTATTGATTACCGACTGGTCAATTAGAAAATTCTGTCCCAGCCTCTTATTGACAGCTAAGCCCTCATCTCTTAGTAATTGCTTAATTTGTCTAATGCTATTTTGAGACATAATGTCTTATCAATTAACAGCCGACTTGTTACATTTAAAACATGCAAATAAAATCCTTCATTGAAAAAATTGAAAACGCTCCCACGACATTTTGGCAAATTCTAGTTGCTCTATTCTCAGTGTCAGCGTTACGTATCTTTGCCGAAACATTTTCTGATCTCGACAACCGTTGGCAAATACTGCCGCCTGACTCCTTCATTCACTATTGCCTGTGGTTTATCTTAACATTTCTCACCATCACGCTGGCCTTAGTTTTGATTACTAAGCAGAAGATGGTATCCCTGTTAAAAGCACAAATCATGTTCTTCCCTGTCATCCTCCTCGCCCCTTTTATCGATCTAATCCTCAGTAGCGGGCAAGGAGCCGATATTGCCTATATCATGGGGCGAGAAGCCAAGGAGCTACTTTACATGTTTCTGACATTCTTCGGCTCGTTAGATAATTTTGAAATTTCGATTGGGATGCGAATTGAGATAATCATAGCAGGTTTACTGGCCGGCTACTATGTTTACTTGAAGCGCAATAAAATATTGCCAGCTCTACTTGGATTTCTTTCTGTTTATATAATCGCTTTCATCTATCTTGCTCTCCCTAATATTGTCTCTCTTGTTGTTAACATAGAATACTCTGACAAACTATATTCATTTGTGATTTTGATTCTCGCTCTAATCAGTTTATTGGTTTTGTTCTTTTTATACGACCAGTCGAAATTTGTCGCCTTCTGGCGTAATACTCGTCCCTACCGTATCGTCCATTACCAACTGATGCTATGGGGAGGCTGGCTACTAGGTAAAACATTATTTAGCTATGAAATAGCTGGCTGGCAGATGATAGCGGCTGCCATAGCTCTGCTCCTGGCTTGGTTGGCTCAAGTGGGACTCAATGATCTCAGTGACACCAAAATCGACGCCATCTCCAATCAAGACCGACCATTGATCAAAAAAGTGATCAGTATCCCCGAGTATCAAACTGTAACTTTTGTATTAACTCTCTTGGCTCTATTATTCGCTTACACTGTCTCTTATCAATATTTGATCTTTGTGGCGATCTTTATGATTATTTATACTATCTACTCTCTACCACCCTTGCGTCTGAAGCGAGTACCGGTTCTATCAATTTTCCTAATCGCTGTGGCCGCCCTGGTCGTTTTTATGGCCGGTTTTTCTTTACCAGAGCACAAATATCTGGCTTCTTTGCCAACCTACATTATCGCGCTTATCCTGATAGCCTTTTCTTTGGCTGCTCACATGAAAGATGTCAAAGATATTGCTGGCGATCGAGCGGCCGGTATCAAAACCTTACCTGTTTTACTCGGCGAAGAGACAGGCAAAAAAATAGTGGGAGCTCTGGTAGCAATTTCATATCTAGCCGTTACTTTAATTATCCCTCGTTTCTTTGGTGGGTTACTGTTGGCAGCCATCGCCGGGGGAATAATTAACTACTGGTTGATTAACAAAAAAGACTACCAGGAGAAATTTGTGTTTGTTACTTACTTCGGGTTCCTGGCAATTTTGATTTATTATTTGGGAAAGATTTATTTGTAGCCACATAGCCTTTGGGACATGCCTCGAAAGCACGTTGTATTTTCCCAGCGAGAAAATCCAACTTCGCGATCGGCTTCGCTCCTCCGACATACGTCGGAGACCATGCCCGCTCAGCCGATCGAGATCTTTCTCGGTATATCCCAAAGGCTATTTATCTTCTATCTTTTGCAACTGCGCATACTCCTTAATAAGTGCCTTGATGCCAGAACGAGTGAAAGCGATTTTGAGAACATTATCTTCAATCTCTTTTACTGTCCCTAATCCAAATTGGGGATGAACAACTTTGTCACCAACCACCAACTCGATATCATCATCCTCACTGACATATTGAGCTTCATCTGCGTCAGTCGTAATAGATGGGCTACTGCTATAAACAGAAGGTTCCGCGGTCTTACTGTTAACATAATCTAACAAATACGCTGGAATATCTTCCAGAAAACGCGAGCTAGGATTGGATTGGATATTACCAAATATTGACCGCGACTGCGCGTAAGTTAAATACAGCTTTTCCTGAGCCCGTGTCATCCCCACATAACATAGACGACGCTCTTCCTCTAGCTCAGCTGGCTCGAGCAAGCTCCGTGAGTGGGGAAATATATTTTCCTCCATTCCGACCATAAACACCGCTGGATATTCCAAACCTTTGGCGGAATGAACTGTCATCATGGTTACCGCTTCCGCCTGTTCATCAATCTCATCGGTATCAGCCAGCAGTGATATCTCTTCCAAAAATGAACTCAGCCTTTCTTCATTTACCACATCGGCAAAATTATTGGCCACACTCTTCAGCTCCTGGATATTATCCCAACGCGCCTCGCCTTCAATTGTGCCATCGAGAATAAAGTCCTTATAGCCAGTCTTCTCCACTATACAATCTATCAATTCAGCCAGCGATAATTTACTCGCTCGTTCCTGAGCATTTTTCATGACCCGATAAAAATCAGCTAGCTTTTTATTACCCCGCTCATCAGCTAACATTTTTACAGCACCCAGACCATCGCCCCCATTTTGCTGGGTCAAAACATCAAGATGCTGCAAAGTCACCTTGCCGGCTCCCCGCGCTGGTACGTTAATAATACGTTGCAAACTAATAGAATCATGCGGGTTATGCAACACTTTTAAATGCGCTAGAATATCCTTGACCTCTCGCCTTTCATAAAATCTCACGCCACCAATAATCTTATAGGGAATGTTGCGCCGAATAAAAACTTCTTCTAGGGCTCGCGACTGCGCGTTGGTGCGATAGAGAATTACAAAGTCATTGTAAGTGCGGTCCGGACCATTTACCGCCTCCTCTATTTCACCAACGACAAAACTACCTTCATCTCGCTCATCCTGAGCTTCGTAGACTACAGCTTTATCGCCAGCCGGCTTTTTAGTCCAGAGTTTTTTATCTTTTTGCTGATAATTTTTGGTAATCACTTCGTGAGCCACATCGAGAATATTCTGTGTTGAGCGATAATTTCTTTCCAGCTTGATTACCTGTGTCCCGGGGTAATCTTTCTCGAAATCTAAAATATTTCGTACATTCGCCCCCCGCCACCCATAAATCGATTGCCAATCATCACCCACGACAAAAATATTTTTATGTTTTTGTGATAATAAATTCAGTAAAGTGTACTGCGCCTGATTGGTATCTTGATACTCATCAACTAAAACATGCTGAAAGCAACGCTGGTATTTATCCAAAATGGCTTTATTCTGCTCAAAAAGCTTTACTGTCGTCATGATTAGATCATCGAAATCTTGCGCTTGATTTTCTTGTAAAAGCTGCTGATACGCTTGATAAATTTTGACTGCTAGGTGTTGAATGTCTGTCTCAGCGTGCTTCTCATACTCAATCGGCGTCATCAATTCATTTTTGGCTGACGAAATTAACGTCTTGACCAGACGAGGATTAACTTGGCTAGCGGGAATTGACAATCTATCCATCACGACCTTAATCGCCTTCAGGCTGTCATCACTATCATAGATTACAAAATCAGATTTATACCCCATAGCCTCAATCTCTTGCCGCAGCAGGCGAGCACAGATAGAATGAAAAGTGCCCAAGGTTGGCGTCGAGCCAAACATCGCCCGGCTCATTGCCCGGCTGCTAGGCATTAATTGCTGAACTCTCTCTTTCATCTCACCAGCTGCCTTATTAGTGAATGTTACTCCTAAGATCAAGCCCGGATTTGCTCCCTGAGAGATAAGATAGGCAATCCGATGGGTTAGCACCCTGGTCTTGCCCGATCCCGCTCCAGCTAATACTAAAACCGGACCCTCTTTTATCTGGGCGGCTGCTTGTTGTTGTTCGTTGAGTGCTTGGAGAATTTTGTCTGGCATATATACGATTAGGTAATAATTAGTATAAGCTTTTACTGTTACTTTTAAAATATCTTTTGCTATTTTAGACGTATATCCCCTTTAATAAGCCTGAAATAGCAAAAAGATCACTATACACAGCCTTTCCCGAGGTAATTAAGGTTAAATCCACTTTTACCCCTTTTTAAGCCTAAATAACAAAATACAATTTGTTATTGACAAACACAACCAGGAGAGTAGTATAGCAGGTGACCAGATGGTAATATCTGGTTTTAAAAATTAAAGAAGGTTCAATTAATTAAAAAGTTTTAACTGGATAGTGGATGACAATCTGTTAACAGTGGAAACGGTCACCAGTTAAAAGAAGGTTACTAATTCTATTAGTACCAAAAAACTCCTGACTCTTCTAAAAGCCCGACAAAATGGGCAGAGTCAAACCGAATCTTCAAACAAAATTGATAAATACAAATTTCTCGTCTCTAAGGTAACTAGCAAAGTAAAGGAAATCGTAACCGACCGCAGTAAACATATTGTTTCTGTCGGTGTTTTAGTGGTGACCATAGCCTTTGCTGGCTTTAACGTCTATGCTCAAGGAAACGAGCAACCGGGCAACAACGACAAAAGTATCCTGCTAGGATTTTTAGAGGGGCAAGAGGAAGATAATTACGAAATCGTTACCAATAATCTTGACCGGAAAAAGAACCGTCAAGAAAACGATCGTTTCTCGATTGTCTCAATTGCCAGCGCCACTGCCAATTCGCCTGCTTCTTTGACCACCGCCACAACTGGCAGTAATTTAGCTGCTAAAGAACAAAAACAAGAAATGGCGGCCGTGGGTGGTAACACTCTGGTTAAAAA
Source organism: Patescibacteria group bacterium (assembly GCA_018818965.1). GTDB lineage: Bacteria > Patescibacteriota > JABMPQ01 > JABMPQ01 > JABMPQ01 > JABMPQ01. The sequence goes on from JAHJQX010000036.1 coordinate 41,649, forward strand.
TAGCCCAACAGATACCACTATTTCCTACAAACCACGGACTGATATCACTACCTATACTGTGAGGGAAGGTGATACTATCCACTCGATTGCTAACAAGTTTGGCGTGGACGCAGCTACTATTCTTACAGAGAGTGAAAAATACGCTGATGATATTATTAAACCAGGAGATAAACTTACTATCTTACCTGTTTCTGGTACCACCGAAAGAGTTGATAAAGGCGAAACTTTAGCCGGTATTGCTAAGAAACACGGAGCTGATATGGAAGGGATTATGGCTTTCAACGAGTTGGTTAATGACACTGATATCGAGGTAGGCCAAATCCTGGTTGTTCCCGACGGTGAACGTAAGATTGAAAATAGACCACAACCAGAAGTTGATACTTCTACTCGTTATGCTTACAATTCTACTAGTACTTCTAGTAATCGAACGTCATCAGTAGTACAGAGAGACCAAACTACACCCGTTGTTAGCAAAGGGCCCAGCGCCGGTAATCGTTTCTCTTGGGGATGGTGTACTTGGTACGCAGCCCAAAGACGAGGAGATGTTACTTGGCGAGGCAACGCCGGCCAATGGCTAAACAATGCCCGCGCTCAAGGTAGAGCGACCGGTCGTACTCCGGCCAAAGGAGCGATCATAGTAACCTCAGAGAGTTGGTGGGGACATGTTGGTATTGTCGAAAATGTACAAGGTGATAAAGTGACTATCTCGGAGATGAATTATAAAGGATTCGGTATAACTAGTACCAGGACCGTGTCTAACCGGAGTGGAGTGATTAAGGGTTATATTTATTAACAGAGTGCGTACCTTTTAATTTTATACGAAAAACCGTCCGAGCAATCGGACGGTTTTTTGGTTAGAGTGGAAAATTAGGAACAGGTTTAACTAATTATCCGGGCTAGTAATTTATTTTAATATATCCGGATTACCTTCCAGAGATTTTAATAACTCACCTGTCGTCAAGCCAACTTTCTCTGCAATACGCGACAATAAGAGATTTTCTCTCAGCGCTTCTTCTGTCTCTTCCGCGAATATTTGATTCAGGCCAATATCTTTAAACATCTTTACTACTAGCCATTCTGCGCTCCACTCCGCCCCCGATACTGGAGTGCCTCAGCAATATGAGTCGCCTGAATCCTATCAGCCTCAGCCAAATCAGCAATCGTCCGCGCCAACTTTAATACCCGAAAATATCCGCGCGCTGAGAGCTTTATCTTCTCGACAGCTGATTTTAACAATGCTTGCGACTCACTATCAACAACGCAATATTTCTTTATCTCCACGCTCCCCATTTCCGAGTTAGTAACCTGGCTACTACAATATCTCCTCTCTTGAATGACTCGCGCTGCTTGCACTCGTCGCTGTACATCCGCCGATGATTCTTGCGCACGCTCCCCCGTCAATTTCTCATAACTTACTCGCGGTACTTCTACGCGTAGATCTATCCGGTCAAGTAGTGGTCCGGAAATCCGCTTCTGGTAACGAACAAGCTCGGCCGGTGAACAGCTACATTCTTCGTCTGCGCTCTGATTAAAGCCGCAAGGACAAGGGTTCATTGAGGCCACCAGCATAAATTTAGCTGGGAAAGACAAAGTCTGCTGAGCGCGAGAAATTTGAACAACGGCGTCCTCTAGTGGTTGGCGTAAATTCTCCAATACTTGCCGACCAAATTCCGGCAGCTCATCGAGAAATAACACTCCCCGGTGAGCCAAGCTGATCTCTCCCGGTCGCGGCCAAGCGCCACCACCGACCAGCGACGCCCCGCTGGCTGTATGATGCGGCGAGCGAAAAGGACGACTAGTGATTATCGGCTCGCCAGCTGGCAACCTACCGGCGATGCTATAAATCTTGGTAGTTTCCAAAACCTCCTCAGTCGTCATCTGCGGAAGGATAGAAGGCAAAGCTCGAGCCAACAATGTCTTGCCAGAACCGGGCGGACCATGCAAAAGAAGATTGTGCATTCCGGCCGCCGCAATCTCGAGCGCTCGCTTGGCGTGTTCCTGCCCTTTGACCTGAGCCCAATCGGGTTGTTTACTATTTTCAAATTTTTTCGCTCGTCCGACTTCACCAGAGCGAAATGGTTTTATTTCACCATACCCTCGCAAATGTTCAACCAGCTGACCAAGTGACTGCACTGGTATTATTTGAACGTCAGGCACCAGGCTAGCTTCCCGAGCATCAGCCTGAGGAATATATATTGTCATCTGCCCTAGCTCTCTGGCCAGAGAAGCGACTGACAAAATACCATTTACGTGACGTAGACTGCCATCGAGAGCCAGCTCACCAATAAAAATCTTGTCCGCTCCATCAAAATCCAGCTCACCGGCCGCCTGCAGAATACCGAGCGCGATCGGCAGATCATAGGCCGAGCCTTCCTTGCGCAGGCTGGCAGGCGCTAAATTAACTGTCACTCGCGTAGTGGGAAATGAAAGCTCGCTATTTTTGATAGCTGAACGTACTCGATCCCGTGCCTCCTGGACAGCTACGTCGGGCAAACCAACGATCGAGACATGCGGCAAACCCCGCGCGACATCTACCTCCACTTTTACTAACTCACAATCAAGACCAATAATGGCCACACTGGTGACATTGGCTGTCATAGATCTCCCTCCTTATTAAATTTAAATTAAAGTCTTGGACTTTTCCAGCTCTCGCCACAACAATATCACCACGCCGGCGACAATTGTCATGTCAGCGACATTAAAAGTTGAACCAAAGGAAAAATGAATATAATCTACCACGTAGCCCCAATATAACCGATCAAACAAATTGCTGGCTGCTCCCATCAACACCATCCAACAAGCCAACCAAATCCACGACTGACCTTGTCGCAACTGCCGCCCATAACGCCAGACAATTAATATCAAAGAGGCTGCAATCAAAGGATAAATTAGATAAAGTGGTAAAGGAATGCCAAAGGCAATTCCGCGATTCTGATAGAATCCAATGTCGAGAAAATTCGGCCAAATAAAAAACCCTCCCTGCTTGGCTAACATAAATTTTATTCCCTGATCCAAAAAGATTAGAGCCAAAATACCTAAAACTGACAACACCAACTTACTTGCCGATCTGCCAACAGCTGCCATCTAAGAATTTTTACTGCTGCAGTCTAAACAAACTCCAGCGTGAGGCAGTGCTTCCAGCCTTTCGGGTTTAATATCTTTACCACATTTTTCACACTGACCATATTTTCCCTGCTTTATTCTGTCCAAAGCCTTTCTCACATCACGCAGCTGTAATTCTAGCGTAGCTTCCAGAGACAATTTATTCTGGTAGTTCGATACTTCCGTCGCCTCGTTGGAAATATCCATCACTTCACCGTCAAAGTTTTCGAACTGGGCGTCATAATCATCTTTTAAGTTCTTGTCTTTTTTGGCAATTTTAGACAACTGGTTTTTCAGAATCTGCTTTTTGTTTTCTAGTTTTCCCTTTAACTCAGTTATTTTTTCTTCGTTCATCTTTTTATTATCCTTTCTATTTATTAGAGGAATATTATTAGTGTAGTCCTTTTGCACTCGCCAACTTAATCCTATTATACCGCATATTAATAGAATTAGGCTAGAGAAATGGGCACTAGTGATATCAACGGTTCCTAGAGTAAAAAAAATCTTGGCTGGCACCCGGACAAATTCGATAAAAAACCTAGTTAAAGCTATCAGAGACAACCCGAGAAAAAATCCAGCCCCAGAGAAAGTAAAAACACCTCTCGTCCCCTTTAGGCGCCACTGGGATAATATAAACAAGATAACCCCAACTGATAGATAAGCTAGAAATTCGTAAATCTGGGTGGGATGTCGGATAATATCTTCACCGCGGATAAAAAAGTTAACGCCCCAAGGTAGACTTGTAGCCCGCCCGATATCTAGCCCGGAGAAAAAGCTACCCAACATACCCACAGCGTGGCCAAAGCTAACCGAGATCATGGCGGCATCAAGCCAACCCCATAATTGACGTCGTTCGCGCGTCCAAAGCCAGAGTACGGCGGTAGCTGTTCCTACTACTAGTCCTCCAGAAAATACCACCCCTCCTTGCCAAAATTTCACGATTTCCCAAGGTTGGCTTATAAAAAAAGACCAGTACAGCAAAACATACCCCAAACGAGCGCCAACCAAACCCAATAAAATAATCCAAAATACGTTATCCAAAATATGTCTCGTTTCCAGCTGATGCCGTCTCAATTCTAAATAGAGAATTAGGATGCCGAGAATAATCGCTAACAGCAAAAACACTCCATAGAAATAAATGGCAAAGGTGTGACCGTAAATAGAAAATGTGATTAATTCGGGGAACATATTTCTGGTTGGATTTAAGTCAAATTTACTTTATCACAATTTTTTTATAGTTCAACCAGAATAAAAACTGCCCGCGAAGGGCAGTTTTTTAGGAATACGTTACTTAATTTTGCCATCTTCCCCCAACGACATCTATCCCTCCCCGAAAATTACTGCCGTAAGCCAAAAAGTTAACAGAGGTCATAGGATAATACATCTCAAAAGCTCTGACGTGAGGACCACCAGTATTACCAGCACCCGTTACAATTTCAGCCTCACCGTCACTGTCAACATCAACTAAATCCACATTGGCTCCACTCATTACTCCTCGAGAGTACGCCCGGAAAGAAGTAATTACTGTTTTCTGATTATCATAACGATAAACTTTCACCCAAGCTTCACCATTGGCCAACTGAGAAACAGCAATCTCATCTTTGCCATCGCCATCAACATCGCCAGCCGCCACGTCAACACCGGTACGCGAGTCAGGATGGAAAGCAAAGAATTGGATTGGTTTGACATTGCCATCCGATTCAAACACTCTAATTTGGGGACCGCCACCGGTACCGGCTCCAACAATAATCTCATCTCGACCGTCAGCGTCGATATCACCAGTTGTCACTCTGGTACCCCCTTTGAAATTTCTACTGTAAGCAAAGTAGTTTAAGTTGATAGAATCTCCCCTACCATTAAAAGCTCTTATCTGCGGACCGCCACCGGGACCAGCACCAGTAATAATGTTTATCTCATTGGGCGTAGCTTGAGCTTCTGACACGGTAACCCCAGAAGTATAATTTAAAGAACCATCGAAGGAAAAGATAGAATAGAAGTAAGTAGCGCCATTAACTAAACCAGTATCAAGATAAGATGTCCCCGCTCCTTGATACACAACAACACCATCCTGAGCATTGGCAGGATGACTGCCTTCTTGGCGGTTGATCCTCACCCCAGCAAAATCAGCATCGGATGGATTATTCCAGTTAAGCAATATTTTACCATCAAGCGGTGTGATCTTAAGACCGCTAACCACACCGGGAGGTTTGGTGTCGCCGCTAATCGGACCAGCCGTTTCGTAGACACCGCTAGAATATTCTCCCACTTCATTGTAAGAGAAAGCTCCATAGTAATAAGTTGTCTCAGTAGCTAACCCAGTATCTACGTGGAATGTGTCCTGACCACGATAAACTTCAGTGCCGTCTTCCGGCCCTTGGGGATTCCCACTCTCTTTCCTGACAATTTTGACGCCGCTGAAATTAGGATCATCGGGATTAGCCCAAGTCAAAACCGCTTGTCCATTACCAGCGCTCAAACGGAAGTCAGAAATCGTGGCTGGGATGCCAGCTTGCGGGGTAGCATTACCACCCGTTCCCGAAGAATAATTGGGCACTTCATCGTAGCTAAACACAGCATAGTAGTAGGTTGTCCCGTTAGTAAGACCTGTATCAAGATGTGAGGTGCCATGACCATCATATATTGTAGAACCATCCGTGACGCTCTGAGGAACGTTTTCTTCTTTTCTGACAACCTTCACCCCAACAAAATCATTAGTAGTAGGATTAGTCCAAGACAATTGGACCTGTCCATTACTCGCCTCCAGACTAAGACGAGAGATGCTCCCGGGAGCAGTAGTATCGGGTGCCGTAGAGAAAACTACTGCTCTGGTTTGGTTAATGTTTATTCCATCCGTGACATCTCGGGCGGAAATTATCGAAGTACCTGCTTGGGTAGAAGTGATGTTGGCTAAAAACTTACCCTCAGAGTTAGTGTGAGTTTGGAGAGGAATAATAGTATCAGCATTTCTATTTGAGTTAAGAGATACTTCTTTGCCAGAAACAGGTATATTATAAATATTCTTTAAAGTTACGGTGATCGTACCATATTGGCCTAAATATATAGAAGAAGAATCTATTCCCACGATAGAATACGAAGCACTCACTGCCGAAGGTTCTCCTCCTAAGGCAGCTAGGGCGTTAATGCGGCCATGGCCAAAATACGGGTCAAAGCCGATATCCCCCAGATCGTCAGCCGTGGTTTCCAATACCTGTTCAACTTCTTGGTTGGTGTAATTAGGGCTTTCTGACCAAATAAGGGCGGCTGCCCCGGCTACGTGAGGACAAGCCATTGATGTTCCGCTTGCTCTAGTATATTTATCACCAACAGCTGATCCCATCGAAGTACCAACTGCTTTTAAAGATAGAATATCCACTCCAGGAGCGGCTACATCTACCTCATCGCCGTAGTTAGAAAATGAGGCTCTACTGTCAGTATAATCAGTGGCGGCCACCGTGATAACATTCTCCATGCCGGCGGGCTGGTAATCACTAGTATCCCAATTGCTATTTCCGGCAGCGGCCACAAACACTGTCCCTTTACTATAAGCATAATTAATAGCATCTTGGAGAGTTTGTGAGCGCCCCCAACCTCCCCAGCTATTACTTAAAACATCAGCTCCATTGTCAGCTGCATACTTGATAGAGAGGGCGGCATCGGAGAGCCAACCAGAACCATTTGCCCCGAGAAATTTTACTCCCATTATCTGGCTATTCCAGGAGGTTCCAGCCACGCCTTTGTTATTGTTAGTGACGGCGGCGATAGTTCCCGAACAATGAGTGCCGTGACCATGATCATCGATCGGGTCAGCGTCACCATTATAAAAATCGTAGCCGTAAACGTCATCGACATAGCCATTGCCATCGTCATCAATGCCATTACTCGCCACCTCATCCGTATTAGCCCAAATATTATCCGCCAGATCTTCATGATTATAATCAACTCCAGTATCAATAACGGCGACTACTACGTCAGCACTACCGACATTAACATCCCAGGCATATTCGGCACTGATTTTCTTTAGCCCCCAAAGATCATCATAAGCTTGGCCCCAAGTGCCGGACGAACTTAGATAGGGATCATTGGGTGTGCGAGAAGTTTCTACTTTATAGTTAGGTTCGGCATATTCTATGGCTGGATCATTTTTATACTCTGTAACAATCCTTTGGACATCCGCTTCTTCTGGAAAACTAATTTTATAAACAGTCGACAAATCTGGACTAATAACGCCTTGGGGTAACTTTTCTTTCTTTTCAGAAGTGACGTTTTTCGCTTCATCCCCAAAAACCTTTTCTACTTTTTGAGCTTGGTTCTGCTGGCTGATTTCATCTACGGAAACTAGCCCCATCTTTTGAGGTTTGGCTTCCTTCTCCAGCTGACCTTTGACGGCGGGCTTAAATTTAACGATAACTTCTCCAGGAATATATTCTAACACTCCCTGTCCCTCTGGCGAAGACGCCGCGGGATTATTATTAATATCATTCATCGTCCCTAAAAGTAGAAGACTAACCAAAAATCCAGCTAGCCCGGTAACTACCAGTGTTTGTGAAAAAAACACAGCTCTCGGCTTCTTTGATGAAGATTTGTTAGTTTTTGGCTGTGACATGTTTTTTTGTTTTGATTTTTTAAGAGAAACCTTAATATTTCTTTTATTATAGCATATTTTGAACTCTGAGTCAAAGATAAAACAAGACCGTTATCAGCAATTTTGTTTATTTCCCCTAGACCCAGCTATCGTTGTTATATAAAATACTCTTATAAGGGGGCCCGTAGCTCAGTGGTTAGAGCACTCGGCTCATAACCGATTTGTCGGAGGTTCAAATCCTCCCGGGCCCATTGAATGATTAACTATCTAAGTGATAAAGTTTTAGGTTCTCACCCTACGGGTGACCACCCGTAGGGTGGAAATCCTCCCGGGCCCATTTAAAAAACCACCTCGAGATCGAGATGGTTTTTTTATTATATCTATTTTTTATAATTTATGGCTTGTAAGTAACAAATTGAAAACCTGTCTGTTGGCCAGAGGTTCCGCCATCATCCATAAAGTCTATATCAAGCTTGCCATTGCCATGACTTACCATGCCAAAATAATTATTAGAAATAGGAGTAACAACAGTGACATATTCTTGAGATATATAATTTTCCCCATCAATTGTAATCTCATAATATTGCCCTCCTGCCTGCCAAGTCACCGTTATGTTTGAAGTGGCCGCAGTAATAGTGCCATCACTGGCAACACTGCCATAAGCAATAGGTAAATTAGCTCCGCCCGTACCATTGATTTTAGCAGGGGTGACACTGTCATCTACTAGATCAGCCGTAGCAATCGTCCCATCCACAATCTTAGCTGAGGTGACAGCCGAATCAGCAATCTTGGCAGTAGTCACAGCCGAGTCAGCTAGGTCAGCGGCGGCTATCGTCCCATCTAAGATGTTAGTAGAAGTAACGATGCCTGTGCCTGTAAGCCCTGACGTTGCTACTGTGCCCGCAAAGTAACCGTTCTTGAAATTGTAGGTTGAGGTTCCCAGGTCATAGGTATTGTTGGTCTGGGGTCTAATAGTATCAGCTAGTTTAAGAGGATTATCTCCACCTACTTCGGTACGATAGATCTCACCATCTATTCTA
>JAHJQX010000037.1 GCA_018818965.1 Patescibacteria group bacterium
CTCACTCTTGGTTCCCGCCCAGTAGCAGTCAAAACAGGTACTACTCAGGAATACCGTGACGGCTGGACCGTTGGCTACACTCCCAGTCTAGCAACTGGCGTTTGGGCTGGTAATAACGATAACACACCGATGAAAGACGGAGCAGCCGGTATCTATGCAGCCGCTCCTATTTGGAATTCTTTTATGTCGCAAGCGCTAGCGGGGGCAGGCGTGGAAGAATTTGACAAACCACAAATCCCCAAAACTAAAAAGGCTATTCTCAATGGCCATCTCTCTGAAGAACAAACCGTCAAGCTGTGCAAGCCCTCAATGAAATTAGCCACCGAGGCTTGCCCCCAACATTTGATTGAAGAAAAAACTTACAAAAAAGTTCACACCATTCTTTATTACGTTGATAAAGATGAACCCCAGGGTCCCTACCCGAAAAATCCCCAGGCTGATCCGCAATTTAATCGTTGGGAAGGGCCGGTGCGCAGCTGGGCAGAAGGTCAGGGCTACAAATCAGAAGATCCTCCTACTGAGACAGACGACATGCATACTCCCGATAAACAACCAACTGTAGAATTCATTACCCCGAGCGACAATAACACAATCAGCACTAACGCCACTACCGCTTCCGTTAAAGTATCCTCCGCGTTAGGTATAAAAAAAGTAGAATTCTACATCGACAACATTAAGGTAGGAACAGACTTAACCGGACCCTACGCTCATTCTTATAATTTCAGTGCTGCTGCCAATGGCTATCACACCTTGACCGCCAAGATATATGACATCGTTGATAACACTAACCAAACTAGCATCACGATTAATCTTAAAATGGACAAGGTGCCGGTAATTGAAGCAGTTACTCCCCCACCGGTTATTTCTTTAACTGAGGGCAGCTTCCCCTACACTCTGACAGCCGAAGCTTCGGCCTCGGCTGGTATCAAAAACGTAAAGTTTTATGCAGTTGATGGATCAGCTGCTAGTCTAATCGGGACAGTGGCGCCAACCAATGGTTCGACCTTCTCTACCAGCTGGACTTATCCCGGCGCAGGTAGTTATCAAGTTTATGCCACCGTCTTAGACGCCCAAGATAGAACGGCTAGTACAGCCAAAGCTAACGTAACTGTGGAATAAAGTAAAATATATTATGAAACTACTAATCATCATCACCCACCAAAAAAATACCAAGCAACTCGAGGAGGAATTCATTAAGCAAAAAGTTCAGTTCACTAAGATGGAAACTATGGGTGGTTTTTTGCGTAAGAAAAATTATACCTACCTGGTCGGTACCGAACCAAAAAATGTTGATAAGGTAACAAAAATAACCCGACGGGCTTGCCATAGTCAGGAAGAAATCGCTGAAACACCCTGGTTTGTTGAGGGACAGCCAGGAGAAGTAGTAATACCCGAAAGCCAAACTAAAGTGAAGGTGGGAGGAGCTACTATTTTTGTAGTAGAAACTGACAAAATTGAGAAAATATAGCTAGCTAGTGGACAAATTACTAATTGACATTTGCCCTTTTATATAGTAAAATATAAAGGTAAATAATTAACGTAATAAATATGCCCGAAAATAGCCCTGACCACACTGAAGGTGCAGGATACACCTTTGACCCCAGCCAAGAAGGGGCAAAAGTACTAGATAATAAAGGACAAGTGGTAGAATCTGCACCAGTTGAAGCTCCCTCAGAGATGACTCAACCTATACCACCGGAGCAATCACCCTATCCTGATATGGATCATGATACATACCAAGCAGCCGCCGCTGATGCCTTTGGCAGTCCGGAAGCTCACCAGCAATGGCTAGGTGAAATGAATGAAAAGCTAGCTGGAGGAGCAGTGTTAGATTTAAAGGGAGCAGACTTAGAGTCGCTTGACGATTTAGAAGCTGCCGTTGACTCCGGCGAAGAGGCAGAGGTACAGAGAATTATTGATGAATTTCAGCCAGCTGAATCTCAGCCGGTGGCCGAAGGTCCTGCCACTGAGTTCGATTTTGATCAAGCTATTGAAGCTGCAATAGCGAGAGTTACAGATGGTGGAGAAACTATACAACTCACAGATAAAGACCTCACCGAGGTTATTCCTAGTGCAGGCAGAGAAGGTAAAACAGAAGCTATCCCCCTCCCTTCTGACGCATCAGCTGAACAAGTTTTAAATAGACAACTAGCAGACGCGCTCAAACGTATCCAGGCTCTAGAAGCTAGCCGTTCAGAAAGGTCTCGAGGAACAGGATTTCTAAAAAAAGGGCTTGGCTTAATGGCTGAGCTTGGTCAAAGTCTGGCTAAGGAATATAGAGCGGTGGTAGCCGAAATTAAAGAAAATGCCGAAATACGAAAGGAAAAATCTAAGCGGAAAAAAGAAGCAGGTGCTCTAGAAAAACGGCAAACAAAACTTGAGAAAACACGAACCAAGCGTCAGGAGCAAATGAAAAAAGATAAGGAACAGTTTGAAGCTGCCCAGGCTAAACTAGCTGAAAACGAGGAAAAAATGAAAGCTGAAGAAGGAGAACTAGCCGCCATAGAAAGAGTTTTAGGTGACATGGATGCGGGAAGAAAGGTCGCGGGGGAAGAAGTAGAGGCAGAAGGAGAAAGAGGAGAAACAGAGGAAGAGGCAGCCTAAATTAATCAAAATAAATGTCTAAGCAAAATCTAATCTCCATCATTAAAAGCTCTCAATTATCAGATAAAAATAAGCAAAAATTGATTTCTGAAATTAATACCTGTGGAGAAACCAAAGATACTGCCAACCATGTTAAGAAATCCCTTCTAAAAATGAGGGCAGAGTCTCAGCAATCACTGGAAAAGCTAAAAGTAGAGAATATTACTGCCGGCTCAAAAAAAATCAACGCTGAAGAATTCAAAGAGCGAGAGTTTGATCGCCTGGTAGGAGAAAAAGCTCGCCAGTTACGTCAGCAATATCTTTGGTACTTTTTCAAAATCGCCCGCTTAATGAAATATAACACCGACCTAGCTATTAAGATGATTGAAGAAGACCAACATAAAAGTAAAGCGACGAACTAAGATGCTGGTCACCGTCAGTAACGATATTACTCAAGAATAAATGCAAAAACAAACACTACTTGATATTATCCAAAATTCGAACTTGGCAGTTACAACTAAGCAAGAATTAACTGCCAAAATCGAAAAAGAAGGAGCCAGCGCTCCGGTTGTTAAAAGTATCACCAAAACTTTAAAAGAAGCTAAAGATAGTTTGCAGCAATCTCTGGCTCAACACAAGGCTGAGCAGGCTGAATTAATCAAACAAGTAGGCAGCCCTGATGACGATAAAGCAGCTGAGTTCAAAGCCCGTGAAGTTAATCGCCTAGTGGGAGAAAAAATGCGCCAGGTGAATCAACAATATGTGGAAAACCTGCAGAAGTTGGAAAAATTAACGAAGCATATAACTAATCAGTCAATGCAGATGATGGAAGAAGACAAGCAGCAGGCCATTAAGGCTTCGCTTGACGATATTAAATAGAAAGCTATAGAAACATAGAACCGCCGCGGGGCGGTTTTTTGGTGCAATAATATCTAAGATTAGAAATTTCCTCCCACTGCCGTTACGCCGCCACGAAAAGTAGGTTGATAAGCCATAAAGCCAGCACCACCCGCAATAGTAGAAGTAGCTTTACCACCAATTGCAAAAGCACGGACGTGTGGACCACCAGTTGGCCCAGCGCTGATCAAGATCTCGGGCGCACCATCACCATTTATATCAGCTGCTTCGATGTTAGCGCCGGAATTTACACCAGCGCCATAAGCTCTAGTTTGGGTGACAACAGTGTTTTGATTATTGTACTCGTAAATTTTGAACCAGGCTTCACCATTTTTCAGCTGGGAAACGCCAATTTCATCTTTGCCATCAAGGTCAAAGTCAGCGGCTACTACATCTACACCAGTACGTGAATTCTGATGAAAAGCGAAAAAAGAGATTGGTTTAAGAGTACCGTCCGCTTCGTAAACCCGGATGTGTGGGCCACCGCCCGTACCCGCTCCCACAATTATTTCCGCTTGATTATCACCGTCAATGTCCCCCATCGCCACTGTACATCCCACCTCGGGTAAACCAAAAGCATTCCACTGGCCTACTACCGTTTGATTATTATCATAGCGATATACTTTGACGTAAGCCTGGCCATTAGAAAATTGGCAGGCAGCGATTTCATCTTTGCCATCGCCATCCGTGTCACCAGCCGCAACGTCAATTCCGCCCCGAAAGTCAGGGTGAAAAGCAAAAAACTGAATTGGTTTAACTGTTCCATCATATTCAAACACCCTCACTTGTGGGCCACCGCCAGCACCAGCGCCCGCAATTATCTCCGGCGTCCCATCGGCATCAACATCACCGAGGGCTAATCGCACCCCACCACGAAAGGACTGACTGTAAGCCCAAAAGTCGTTGCCCAAACTAACTCCCTTGGCGGAAAACTTCCTGATCTGCGGACCACCACTGGAAGCTGGGGAAGTAATAAGCTTGTTAGCCTGAGAAAGATAAGATTTGAAAGGAGTATTCGGGTGAGTGGAAGAATCAGAGTCGTCGGTACTATTATCCGTATCGGTATCCGTGTTAGTGTCCGTATCAGTATCAGTGGTATCCGTGTCGGTATCAGTATCTGTATCTGTGTCGGAGTCATCCTCGAAGCCAGCGGTCAGCAAAGCGAAATAGCGAGAATCCAAAACATTATAAGCCGCATTATTGAGGTGAGAGTCGGAGACACTCTGGGCAAAAGAGGAACTTAAATTGCCGTTACTATCTACTAGCGCTCCGTACATATCGAGAATCTTTACTTGGCTACTATGTTGACTTTGGAAATCGTTGAGCCACTGATTATATTGCTGGTGATCCCACACCAGATAACTATCGGTGTCAGCTAATACTTGGGGGAGAGCATTGCCGATAATCAATTTAAAGCCACGCTGGGTAACCACCACATCATAGACGCTTTGCACTACACTTTTATTCCGCGCCAGATTGCTAGCCGCGGTAGATTGATCACTACCCGCGAAATCAACAAAGCAAAATTTAAAAAAAACGGCGGTGCTAGAACTCGCGGGCAAAGATTGCGCGATACTGGTAGCACTATCGACCATATCTTGGCCATTACCATTAGGACTATCGATATAACGATGATACAAAGTATATCCCTCCCGGCTAACCGGATCGTTATCATCCCAACTCCAGCTCCAATGATCAAACCAGCCCTCCATCACCGAGCGACCCATCATGTAGACAGTATCGACACTAGCTGCTTGGGCTTGATTGGTGGAGCCAGCCGGAAATACTAGCCAGGCGATTATCAGAGTGCTGGCCAGAATACCGAGAATGCTAAATGTTTTTGACATATTTTTATATTAATTAAATTTGATCTAAAACTTAACACCTACCCGCCTACCCGTGGCATATAAATCGGCAGTCCGCCTTGTCTTGCGAGTTGGGGCGGATCTATAATCTAATTATCCGATCTGAAACACAATTCGATGCACCACCGGTCGCCCGACCTCCTTATTAATACCATCGATAATCAAGTGCCGTCGCATTTGTAATTCCTGCGCCCAGCCTGATCCGATCACCGCCACCGTTAAAATTTTGTACTTATAGCGAATGGCTTGTGACTTCTCTAAAGCCTTTTTATCAATATCAACCCGGGCTAACACTTTCTGATATGTGTCACAAATCCGGGCTGCTTCAACCTGCTTGGTAATACCGGCCTGGTTGATAGTTTTGGCGATCAAGCCGCCGAGTTTGATTGGTTTAGCCATTGGCTTGTAGCACTTCTCCCTTGTTAATTGCTTCTTGATCAATAAAGCTTAAATCGGTAGTGGTAATAATAGTTTGCTGTTGATCGAATGTTTCCACTAGACGCTGTCGTCGTCTCTGGTCTAGTTCGGAAAAAATATCGTCGAGCAATAAAATTGGTCGTTGACCTAATTTCTGGGCGAAAAAATCTAGTTCCGCTAACTTCAAAGCGATTATGGCCGAGCGCACTTCTCCCCGCGAACCGTAAGCAGATAAATTCCGACCCGCTAGGGTTAAATTGAAATCATCGCGCTGTGGTCCGACTAGTGAACAAGCCCGCTGTATTTCCAGCTGCCGTTTAGCTAACAACTGAGCGCGAAATTCTGTATCGAACGAATCGTCATTTTCGTAAGCAATGTTGGGTCGATAACACAATAACAACTTTTGTTCGCCTTGGTTAATTTTACCATACATCTTCGTCAAACAGTTGTTATAAAAAGTGGTCAGGTCTTGGCGAACCCTAGTAATTTTTCTCCCGCCCGCTAATAATTTTTCATCCCAAAAATCAAGTTCGGCCTCACCGGCTTGACCATCTTTGACCCGCGCTAATAATTGATTGCGATTTCGCAGTACCTGTTGGTATTCATTCAAAACACGGCAATAGAGGGGATCGACTTGGCAAATAGTGATATCGAGATAGCGGCGGCGATTGGTAGGAGGATTGAAGATTAAATTAAGATCATCGGGAGCAAATAAAACCGTCGTCATTTTTCCGATTAGATCTAGGGCGCGGGCGGGTTTATTGTTAATCTGAATCGACTTTTGAGCAGTGCGGCCATTCCGCTCGATGACTACTGCTAGCTCCACTTTCCGCTTAGCCAGCTTTACTTTTCCTTCAACGCGAGTAAAATCTTTATCAAATTGAATTAATTCTGTATCCCGCCGTGCCCGAAATGACTTAGACAAACTGAGCACGCGCAGACTCTCGAGAAAATTCGTCTTGCCCGCTCCGTTTGGACCCACCAGAAATAACACATTTTTAGTAAATGTGTGGGCGAAGTCAGAGTAATTGCGGAAATTATTCAGTTTGATGCTAGAAAGAAACATGGCTTATTTAACATAGCACGAGCGCTCTCCAGGCTCAATATCTCCTTGCTTTATCAACCACGCAGCCATATAATGAAGAAACTTCATTGTTTACTTGTTCGTTCGTCCCGATCAGATCGGGAGCTCACTCCCTGCCTGCCGGCAGGCAGGCGGCAAGGCAGGGCTGCGCAAATAATACAAATTAACGCGGGGCATAGTGTAATGGTAGCACGAGTCCCTTGGGAGGATTTAGCCTGGGTTCGAATCCCAGTGCCCCGATAATTTAACTAAAATCTATGTGGGTCAAAGATTACATGTGTAGCAAAGTTAGAACTATCACCCCGGACAAAACTTTGGCGGAAGCGGTTGAACAAATGGTGGCTAACAGAACCAACAGTCTGATCGTGGTTGACGACAGCAAAAAACCGATTGGCGTTGTCTCGTCTCATTTGTTAATACTGGAAACTGTTCCGGAATACTTAAAAGATAGCCCTAAGGCGGCGGCCTACGATGCCGAAGGAATTTTTGAAAAGTACGCTGAACAAGCTAAAGATAAAAAAGTTGTCGATTTTATGTTCAAAGATATCCACATCCTCACTCTGGACGACACTATGATCGAAGCCGCTACTCATGCTTCCGAAGGGGCAAAAAGAATCCTGCCAGTGGTAGATGAAGATGGAAAATTAGCGGGAGTTATCACTAGAACCTGCATCAAAAACGCTCTTCATAATGCTATTTACAAGGATCACATAGTCGACCCGCAAACAGGCGAGCATAATTGCAAATGTGGTCGTGACCATAGCTAAAATAAATTAGCTGCTCGAGAGTAGTCTTTTTGTTTTTATTAATCTAATTCAATTTATAGCGATGATATTACTCGGCGAAATTTCCCAACACGTATCTAACGTTAGTCCAGCTACCATCTTAATAGCTCTCTTAATTTTTCTCGGCAGCTACGCTGTGATTATTTCCGAAAAAATCCACCGAACTATTATTGCCATTTTTGGTGGCGCTCTGATGGTAATTGTCGGTGTCTTATTGAATTTCTACGATCAACATCAAGCCGTAGCGGCCGTTGATTTCAACACCATCGGCTTACTGGTAGGAATGATGATTATTGTTAGTATTGTTAAAAGTACTGGCCTCTTTCAATTCATAGCCATCAAAGCCGCCAAATTAGCCAAAGGAAACCCCTGGAAAATTATGGTGATGTTCGCCTTGATTACGGCTATTTTTTCTGCCCTCCTCGATAACGTCACTACTATCCTATTAATGGTGCCGATTACTTTAGTCATTTGTAACAATTTAAAGGTCAATCCCATTCCTTTCCTGATCACGGGAATAGTAATGAGTAATATCGGCGGAACAGCCACCTTAATCGGCGACCCCCCCAACATCTTGATCGGTAGTGCCGCTGGATTGTCTTTCTTGGACTTCATTGTTAATTTGGCTCCAATTGTCGCCTTGTTATTCATAGTATTTTTACCCTTTTTCAAAATAATCTACGGCAAAAAAATCAAAGCGGATAAGGCCAGTATGAAGCAAATCATGCGGCTGGACGAAAAAGAGAGTATAACCGATACAAAACTGCTGCGGAAATCGTTGGCGGTGTTGGCTCTGGTCATTCTCGGATTTTTCTTGCATGGTTGGCTGGGAATGGAGGGCGCCACCATTGCCCTTTTCGGCGCTGGTTTGCTGCTCCTGCTTGATCGGCAAAATCCGGAAAAAGCTTTGCATGAGATCGAATGGACCACAATATTTTTCTTTATTGGTTTATTCGTGTTAGTTGGTGGCCTAGAACACACCGGGGTAATCAGTTGGGCCGCTACTAAGTTGTTATCTTTGACCGCTGGTAATCTAGCCGCCACCGCTATAATTGTTTTATGGGGTAGTGCTATTTTCTCTTCTTTTGTTGATAACATCCCTTTTGTCGCCACCATGATTCCGCTAGTACAAGAAATGGGTGGAACATTCACTAATCTCAATCCACTCTGGTGGTCACTGGCTCTGGGAGCCTGCCTGGGTGGTAACGGGACTTTGATTGGCGCTAGTGCTAACTTAGTAGCCGCCGATATGGCCGGTAAGGCCGGTTACAAAATTAAATTCATCGATTTTATGAAAATTGGCTTCGCTGTGATGGTAATCTCGGTGATGATAAGTAATGTTTATATCTGGTTGCGGTATTTATAATAAACAGGTCGTCAATCTAACAAAAACAAATGTCTAAACTGTTAACTCCCCTCCTTATTCTCGCCACCGGTCTATTTCTACTCGGTGCTGGCTGTCAAAAGGAAGAAGAAAAAACGTCGGAATATAAGCAAGAACCAGAACAGACTCAGAAGCAAATCCAGGAACAAGCAAAGCTGCCGGAAGAACAGGAAGATTTGGCTGTCACTGCCAAACAAGAGTTTGAGCAAACTAGAGCTCAGCAAAAAGATTGCCAGAAATATGACTGGGCTAACCGCGAAGGCCCTTACAACAACAAGATTTCTTACGCCACTAGTACTGACTTATTGAGCTGGATCGATTCCGAAAAAACTTTAACCGAACATGCTTCAGTGCCCGGCGCAGTTTATCGGGACGGGACGATTTATGTCTATTTTGTCGATGTCTCCGAGAAATGCTACCCAGAGAAACTCGGACTAATAAAATCAACTGACAATGGCATCACTTGGTCAGCCACAGAGACAGCTTACATTAAAGGTTTAGGCACCAAAGTAACAGCTGATCCCGCTCCCATTCTTCTAGACGATGGTCGAATTAGATTATTTTACTTTGATATTAGCGTAAATCCAGCTCCGGGAACCAACTTTGAGATATATTCGGCTATTTCTGAGGATGGAGTAAACTTTGTCCAGGAGGATGGCGTACGTTTCTCTAACCCTGGCACGCTTGACCCAGATGTAATTAAGGTTGGTGACACCTGGCGACTTTATACCGGCGATGTGGAAAATGATTCTACTGTCTCGGCTACTTCCTCTGATGGCTTAGACTTCACCAAAGAAGGAACAGCTTTTGGCGCCGGAGCAGTGCCTGATGTATTTTACAAAGACGGCACCTATTATTTGTATACGGCTGGTATTAACATCGCCACTTCCTCCAACGGTAAATCATTCACCGCTACCGGTAAATCATTCCGTACTCAAATGGGAAAGATCACCGCTGACCCTTCGGTGATTGAATTAGCGGACAGATCTTATCTGATGATCTATAAATATCAAGAAGAAGGGCCAAACGGATCAGGCTCGGGCGGACCAAGCGGACCTCAACCGCCTCCTCCAACCAATTAGTATGATTGCCATTCTCCACAATATTCGCAGCGCCCATAATGTTGGCTCTATTTTCCGTACCGCTGATGCGGTTGGGATTGAGAAGTTGTATTTAGGTGGCATCACGCCAGCTCCGCTGGATAAATACAAGCAACCGGTGGCTAAAATAACTAAAGTTTCGCTGGGTGCGGAAGATAATGTTGACTGGGAAAGTCGGAAATCTATTGTAGAGACGATGGTCAATTTGAAAAAGCAAGAATATCAGCTACTAGCAATCGAACAAGCGGCTGGTTCTGTGCCTTATCATCAATTACAACCATCGCCGGCCGAATTGGCAAAAATAGCCTTAATAGTTGGCAACGAAGTAGATGGTTTATCAGCTGAGATTTTAGCCGAAACAGACAAAATCCTTGAAATCCCTATGCAAGGCCAGAAAGAATCACTAAACGTGTCTGTCGCTTTCGGAATTGTTGTTTTTGCGCTCCGCGACCATCAGAAATAGATTGAATATTTTGCCAGAACCCTTAAACTGTAAATAACTGCGGGTGTAGTTTAGTGGTAAAACTCCAGCCTTCCAAGCTGGTTACGTGGGTTCGATTCCCATCACCCGCTTTTGATGCGAATTAGTTTTTGTATTTCTCAGATGACTTTAAAAGCCCCTAGATTAGGGCTTTTTTGATACTCCCCCAGCACGATAAATTCGAGTCAAAAATAGGGCATATGCGACAGATTTGGGCTTCTGCCTTATTTGAAGGAAAGAAGTGGTGGTTCGAGGCAAAGTGGATAAGTGAGTAGACTAGGCAGGGTCAAATTAGAATATCACAAGATCAGAATACGACATACTGCTACGTGAAATAATTTATCTACCTAATCATGCCTAAAAACCAACCCATTCTTCTCACCAGCAACTAACAAGAAACTCTGGGATAAACTTCCCTAAAAAAACAAAAGATAGTATTGTGGAGTAAGCTGAAGTGATCTTTAAGTGTCTTGGTTTTTAAAACAATCAAATCTATGAAAAGTTTTTCCTGTCTGGGATTGTTTTTGGTTGTCACTTTTGGCCTTATTCCCAGTTTACTAGTTGGTAAGGGCGATGCTATCAAGTTTGTTCAGAGAGAGGCAGGAATAAAATTGGAAAGACAAGACGAGCTGGAATATAATGACGAGGACTGGCTCGGTTTTGATTATGGCAAATATATCCAAGTAAAATTTTCTGAGGAAAGATATAACGAGATTGTAGACCAGATAGAAGATGGGGCTTATGTTTCGCCCGATGTTGTAGAGTTCGCCTACTGTAGCAAGCCAGAGTACAGTGGCAATTATTGTAGTGTGGAGATAAAAGCGGGTAGCAAAAAGGATATTATCGCTCTAGCTACTGAGAAAGACACCAAGGGAGTCTGGTTTAAGATCGATGAAGGATATGGTTTCAGTGGATATTTTTCGGTGGCAAATTTTGAGAAAGAGGTGAACGGTGATGAGTCTAACCAAGACGAATCAGGATCACACGATTTTATTGAAGATTGTCATTCAAATATGATTCTAACTGAATCCGCCCGACAATTAGTAATTGAGTATATTTGTACATAGCAATAAATGCCTGATGAAGAAAATAACCTTATATAAAATTTATGGTATTTTTGTTCTCCTGATTCCGTTGGTGGTGGGTGCTATCGGCTATTATCATTATCATCGCGATGCAGCTATCAGGGGTAAAGTCAGTATCGATCCGACTTTAAGCCAAGAGGATCTGTTGTATGTTTTTGTGGTCATGATTTTTTGTTTTCTGCTGACAATCCCCTTGAGTCTTAAAAGTAAAAACAGCAAGGAAATTATTAAAATCGCGGCGCTAGTTGCCGCCGCTGGTTTTTTGGTCGTTGTTTGCTCTACTTACGGTAATTATTATCTAGCAAAGTTAGTTAGCGAATATCTGTATCCCGCTCATAGTGCTGTGATGCACTCAGGTGAAATTCCTCTTTTGATTTCAGCGATGCTGTATCTAGCCATAGCAATCTATGTTTTGGTCTTTGCTTGGGTAGTGTACGAGCTTAATAAAAAACACGTTGGTGGATCGATAAAAAATGTTATCGTCTTGGTGATTATGAGCAGCCTGGTTGGCCTAGGGATCTACCGGATACATTATCTTGTTCCCGACGTTATGTTTGTAAATACTGAAGTGACCGAGGGGCAAGATCTAATAGTCACCACCAAATTGATATCATATCCAATCAACGTCAATAAGTATTTGGTGGATGAGATTGACCACTTAGCTTTTGAAAAATGCGGCCGGCGATCCGTTATGAGAATAGATAAAGCGGCGACAAAAGTTTATCTGGGCGACTGGATATCACATTCAGATTTACGATTGGTGAAAAATGATGGTCAAACTGTCAACATTGGCTACGTGGAAGATAAGGCGTACTACCCCAGCAATAAGTGGGACAACACAGGCCATTACGATTTCGCTGTATCTCTAGCCAATCAGCTAGGAGTAAAACTTGAGACGAACGAGTGTTCCGCTATTGTCAACTGGGAACCCAATACTCGTCTGGATGACTTGGTTGATTAAATAAAGGAGTTTGTTCTAATTATACGCCCCCTTCGACGAAATCTACTTTTCGCTCACCAATGATAACCCAAATAAACTAAGCTTTTTATCTTGTAGCTGTCCCCACTAACCAAAACAATTAGCGAGGATGGTTCTGTTACAAACCAAGATCATCCCTATAGTCGGAAATATGGAATCTATTCTCATGCTTAGAAAAAAAGTTCGAACGTTGTCTACTACGCTGCTCCAGATGTAGTACAGGCACCTTTGTGCCTTTTTTTCTTTGTGTTAGAATAAAGAGCAAACAGATTAACTTTAATTCAGTGTCAAATATTATTATTTCTGGTTCGACCAACCCCACCCTCGCCCGCCAGCTAGCCCGCCAAACCAAATCCCCACTCGCCCCAACGGAAATCACTAAGTTCCCTGACAACGAGACTTATGTGAACATTAAGCAAGATCTACACAGTCAAAACGTTTTTATCGTCCAATCCTGCTCCAATCCAGCTAATGAAAGCTTGATGGAGCTTCTGATCTTAATCGACGCAGCCAAGCGCTTGCAACCAAAAAAAATCACTGCCATTATCCCCTTCTATCCTTATCGCCGCCAAGAAAAGAAAGTCAAATCCGGCGAATCCGTCACGGCTGAACTAGTAGCTCGACTCCTTAAAGCTGCTGGAGCCAATAAAGTAATCGCCGTTGAATTGCACACCGAAAAAGTCGAAGCGTTTTTCGACTTTCCTCTAGTCCACATCCGGACTTTACCTTTGTTGATTGAACATTTCGGTAAAAAGATTGATCAAGCACGAGATTTTATAGTTGTCGCTCCTGACCATGGCTCCGCTGACGAGTCTAGCACTTTGGCTAGTGCCCTTGGTATCCCTTTGGCAGTGATTGACAAAACGCGCATCTCTTTTAACACTGTCGAAATCGAAAAATTAACTGGCGAAGTAGCTGGTAAAAACGTTATCATCATCGACGATGAGATCAGCACCGGCGGCACTCTCTGTAAAGTGACGGCGGCTCTAAAAAAGCATAATGTCAAAGATATCTATGTCGGAGTGACTCATGGCGTCTTCGCTGATCAAGCAATCGCTAAAATTAACCGGGCGCCAATTAAAGAAGTAGTCATCACCGATACCATCCCCCAGACTAAAAAGTATAAAAAAATAAAGGTGCTGTCGGTAGTAGGACTAATAAGTAAAGAAATAAAATAACATGTCCGATATCAAAAAAATCCTCGACCGTAAAGTCGAGGAAGTGATAGTTCAAGAAGAATTAGAAAAGAAACTGGCCAGCGGCAAAAAATTGCGGATAAAATTAGGGGCCGATCCTTCCCGACCCGATCTACATATTGGCCACGCTGTAGTTTTAGGCATCCTGAAGGCTTTTCAAGATATGGGTCACCAAATTGTCTTTATTATTGGCGATTACACGGCCAAGATCGGCGACCCTAGTGGAAAAAGCAAAACTCGTCCAATTCTTTCCGACGCCGAGATCAAAAAAAACGCCCAGACTTACTTTGATCAAGTCGGTAAGATATTGGATGTCGACAAAACTGAGATTAGATATAACAGCGAGTGGTTTACTAAGAAAAATTTCGCTGATATTCTCGACTTGTGTGGTAAATTCACAGTCGCACGCATTACTGAGCGTGATGACTTTGCCAATCGCCTGCAAAAAGGTGTGGACGTGGGTCTGCACGAGCTGCTCTATCCTGTTATGCAAGCTTATGATTCAGTGGAGCTCAAGGCAGACGTAGAAGTGGGGGGTACGGACCAAAGATTTAATATGCTAGCTGGTCGTAGTTTACAAAAGCGGCTGGGTCAGATACCGCAAGATGTGATCACCGGCAAATTACTAGTTGGCCTAGATGGCACCGAGAAAATGAGCAAGAGTCTGGGTAACTACATTGGCCTGACCGAATCAGCTGACAGCATGTACGGCAAAGTAATGTCAATCCCCGATGATTTGATCGTCAATTACTTCGAACTAGCCACTCAGTGTCCGGAGGAGAAGGTTGAGGAGGTCAAAAAACAGTTAGAAGACGGAAAAACTAACCCACGCGACCTCAAGGCTGAGCTAGCTCGAAAAATTGTGACGCTTTATCATGATAATAAAGCAGCCATCGCGGCGGAAAAAGAATTTACTAAGATTTTTACACAAAAAGAAAGACCGACAAACATAAAAACCCATAACCTACCGGCCACAACCTATAACCTAGTCGATTTGTTGCCAGAATTAGAGCTTGTTGACAGCAAAGGCGAGGGAAGACGCCTAATTGAGCAAGGCGCAGTAAAAATCGACGACAAAGTAGTAAAGGAATGGGATATAAAAATTAAAGTTAAGTCGGGAACAACAATACAGGTCGGGAAGAGAAAATTCGCTAAAGTAGAAGTATAAAATGCCAGAGTTAAAACGCAAACTAGTCAAGAAATCTGAGCTTAGCCGATTCGGTGCTTCTACCAAGGCTATAGTTGAAGCTGCCTGGAAAAAAGGAATTGAAGTTTTCTATATTCACCCTAAAAAAAGTATTTTTATCCTGAAACGCGACAACGTGGAAAAATGGTACTACAAAAGTAGAATGTCAGACGATAATCGAGTTGGAGCCTTAATAACAAAAGATAAGCAACTCACTAAAGAACTATTAGCAGCGATGGACGTGCCAACAGCGCTAGGAGCTGTAGTGCAAGAGGAAAAGACACTACTTAAAGAAGCTCAGCTCTTGGGGTATCCAGTAGTAGTGAAGCCAGCTGATTCCCAGGATGGCAAAGCTGTTTTTGTTAATATTTGCGATGATAAAACGCTCCGGAAATCTTTCCTGATTGCTAATCAGTATAGCGAGAATATAATGGTGGAAAAGTTTCTACCGGGTAGATATTATCGTTTTTTAGTAATCAATAAAAAGTTTTTTGCGGCGGCTGAAGCGAGGGGAGCTACCGTTGTCGGTAACGGCAAAAATACTCTGGCTGAATTGATTGAAACCGAAAATAACAAAACCGACAAGGGAAAAAATAGCACCAGAAAAAAAATAGTCCTTAATGACAAAGCTAAAAGTTTTCTATTAACCCAAAAATTAACGACCCAGAGTATACCTCCTCAGGGACAAGAAATAACTTTAAGTTTCTCGGGGGCAGACGGTGGTAAGTGGACAGATGTCACTGATCGAGCTCACCCCGATAATAAAAAGATAAGTGAGAAAATTGCCACAACTTTAAATATGCGCCTGATAGGAGTTGACATCATGTCGCCTAATATCTCTAAGCCCTTGTCAGAAAACGGCGGAGCAGTGATCGAAGTTAACTCTGCTCCCACCTTTGACATTCACCAACAACCTACGGCGGGCAAGCCCCGGCCAGTGGCTGCCGCTATCATTAAAATGCTTTTTGAGTAAGTAGTCTCATCGCTACCATAAAAAACCCTCGCGGCGAGAGCAGAGCGTGGGTTTGAAATTAATAAAAATAACAAAGGCGATTTAGTTTTTAAATTTTATTCTTAATACAGCCAATCAATTCTTCAACTCCGTCAACGCCAGATTGCTTCATCAACTCCGGGAAAAACCCCGGTAAAGTGTGAACATCAACGATATAATATCCGCCATCTGCTGCCATAATAATATCCACTCCAGTGATATCAAGCTGAAAAGCCTGGGCGGCCTTGAGCGCTAGGTCGCGCTGTTCAGTTGTCGGTTCGACATAATCAACATCTCCCCCTTCCTTATTAGTATCCAACACTCTCCAATCGGCAATTTTAGTTGGCCTTTTACGATAGCCAAAAAGTATCTGGTTATTTACTACCGTCATCCCGCACCATTTTTTAATATCATTGCTGATATAGCGTTCTAGATAAAAACCCTTATCGGCTTCCTTGCCTAAATGACCAATGACGTCACGGAGTGTTTCCTGATCATTTATTTTAACAATGCCAATGCCGAAAGATCCCTGGCGTGGTTTAAGTAATAAAGTCCCCCATTGTTCTAGTAATTTATAGCTCTGGTCAACGTTACGAGCAGAAATAAAAGCAAACTCAGGAGCAGCAATGCCATGTTGGTGCAAAATCATGTTAGAGGATAACTTATCAAGCCCTCGATAATAAGCAGGTGGATCGTTAATTACGGTAACTTTTCGGGCTAGGTTTTTGAGAATGTTGTAGTTATAAGAAAGCATCGCTCCCTTGGCATACCAGAAATACAAATCGAGATCGGATAGACAAAAGTCATCAATATAAATACTACCACTTTTTATAACGGCGCGAGTGAAATCCAGATCTTCGAATAATTCCCAACGGTTTTCTTTTTTTAGTCTTTGCAAAAAAGCAGAACGAACTGGATTCTCCATTTTGCCCGCCGGGTGTTTTCCTTTTTCGGGAATCCACAAGCCAATTTTTTTTCTGAGAATTGCCATTTTGCAAAATCTAATTATTAGCCTTTAGCTAAATAGCCAGGATAGAAAAATCTCTTCAGGCGTAACCATTTGACCGGCCGTAAATCAAAAGATTGATACACACTTCGTACCACTTGATCAGCCCACTGGTTTAGTTCGCCTGATTGCGTTCGGACCGAATTAAGGCATAGAACTCTACCTAGTCTTCGACCTGGATCAAAATGAGAAAGTCGATAAGGAACACCGTCCGCCACAACAAACTCACCTTCGTTTTTAATATGACACAAATCGTAACCTGGTCTAATAAATTTAAGTTGGGAATTTTCTAACCGGTATACCCCGGCTTTTATTTCTCGATGATTTTGCACCATCTGCCTCACTAAATTATGCATTATCATTTGCACGCCTCTTTTGGGCCGCCGGAGCATGGCATTGATATCATCAACATCTATCGAATAGTCCAGGTCGAGAAATTCCAGCAGGTGAAAAGCCAAAATCGGGATCTCTCCATTTAAGTGTTGAACCATAGAGATAACGGGGAAACTGCCAAGCAGACGTGGGTTAGTTTCCACTATATATAACTTGTTTGTTTTATCATCTAAAATAAAATCTAGTCCAAAAATTCCCTTGTATCCTTTGCTTTTAAAATATTGACCAATTTTTTCCACATACTCATAAGCCTGTTGATTGATATCATTGCCTATCGCACTGGCAGAAGTCCAATCATGTCCACAGAAAAGACCCGACCCCGATTCAGGATTAAATAACTGGTTATTATCTAACAGCTGAAACTGTAAATTAGTCGATAAGATCCCATGTTTTGTGACACAGGCTGTCAGACTAGGAGAGGAACCACGAATAAATTTTGCTACCAATACTTCCAGCTCCGCCAAGCCAACTTCTTCTTCAGGGTCTTGATCACTTTTTTCAGCTATTTTCTGTAGAGCAGCATTCCAACTTGCTCGCCCCCTAATAAAAAAAGTGCCTTTTCCACCTCCCCGCCTGGGATGCTGGATCACGAAAGGTAGACCATATCTATTTTGTAATATTTTGTAATCAAGTTTCTGATAAAGACAAACTTCTCCGGGAATGACACCTAGGCCTAGTTCCTCTAAAATTTTCCGGAATTTTATTTTATCCTCAAACAAATCTTTGCCAAATTTATGGCTATTCATTAACAGCAGCCAATTATTTTGTTGGCATATTTCTTCTATACGAGCAGTAGACTTGTAAGGCAACAGGGCGGCTTGGCCAGGGAATTGAGCAATATAATCCCTGACTCTCGCCGACTCTACCACCGTAGTAGAATTGCGCGGCTGGTTTATATGCTTGGTGCCCATACCCTTTTCCAAAGACAGCATCTCCACCTCCTTTTCAATTATTTCAGTATCTAAACTATAACGCAGAGCTAAAAGTCGATAATCAGGGATAAACTTTTCTGGGCTTAGCCTGTTAAAAACATTGGTGCATACACCAAAAACGTTAGTCTTTAAATCAGTGGCCAAAAATTCTCTGAGAGACTTTAAATCAATTATTTGCTTCATTTAATTTACAAACATTAGATAAATATTTTACACGAACGAAGTAAGCCATTTTTACCTCTTTGACTTCAATTACGAATATCGAGACCACAATTGATATTATTCAGGATATTGTCTATTTTTTCATACCCCATTGACATTGTTATCTTTTGCCAATATCTACGAGAAATTTTTTTAAATCCCTTTTCCCCACTATCATCTTGTACTTCAACAACCCCCGTTCAGTAATATTTACTCGAGAATATATTTTGATACCAGATAAATTAAATCTTAACTTGATATATGGCCTCAAGGTCAAACCATGAGCAGATCTGACATAAGTGACTTTAACGATTCTTTTATCCTTCTGCCCCAGCTTGTCAGCTAAGTTCCTTGCTTCTCTCTCCGCTTCCCTATCGGTCAGATTAGGATCAAGCTCATAGGTTTCCATTAAATCTAAAATGTCGCCATATCCCAATTTGCGTGCCAAGCTTTGGTCGATTGAAGTAGAATCGGCGCCGGTGTCAATTTTAGCCAGAGCTTCCGCTTTTTTCTGACCTTCTTTGTCTAAAAATTGTACTTTCTCCACGCTACCAATCACCTCCCGTTTGGATACTTCTTCCACCCTTCTTTCTACATCCCCCCCGAATAAATCCTTGGCTATCCGTACACCACGCTCTACTGATTTAACTTTTAAACCCTTCACTCGCTTCAGCCGGGCCGCTAAGCCTTCCAAATTAGCAACTTGAATATCAAGCCCAGAACGAGCATTCAGCTCTAAAATTTCCGGTCCGTGACGCTTGTCAATCGCAATATCTACTCCTAAAAAACCAAGGCCGGAGGCGATCTGCACTTCAATGCTCATTTCCAAAATCCGATCCCAATCTGGAATCTCTAAGCCAGCTAGTTCTTGACCGGTATCAGGGTGTCGCTCAATCATCCGGCGGCGGGGAATTTTCATCATTGCAGTGGTCGTTAAACCAGAATCAATATCAAGCCCCACTCCCAACGCTCCCTGAGCAATATTAGCTCGACCCCGCGATCTTTCCGTTGGCAAACGCAACATAGCCATCACTGGCACTTTGTTAAAAACAATAATCCGAATGTCAGGAATTCCCTTTTTGGTATATCCTTTAAATATTGGGTGAGTGGTAAGCCGGCGCTCAATAAAGGCAGTGTCCGACAAGCCTTGTAGAGAAAAACTACCATCCAAAATATCCAAAATGTGAGACTGGAGTTGATCATAAGTCAAAATGTCACCTCCACCAGTAACCCACTCTCGCTTTCCTAGCGGCAATTTTAAAAACTTTTCTTTTTTTACACTACGTCGCAAAATCAAAATACCTTCACCACCAAAACCACGATTAGGTTTAATAACAAAGTTAGCCGGCAGTTTTTTTCCATCAAACTCCCCCCAGTCTTTTACTGAACGAATCACACCATATAGCTTGGGGGTAGGGATACCAGTTTTGGCTAATAATTCCTTGGTGGCTAGCTTATTATCAGCCAACTTAGTAGCATTTTTTTTATTGTAGGGACGGACAAAAGACAAATTTCTCTCATTCATCCCCAAAATGTCAGATCTTATCATTGATCTTATTTATCCTGCCGTGACGTTTTCCGCACTGCGCGAAAACGAATATATTCGGAAATACGCAATCCCACCCATCTACCCAATAAGATATTAATTATAAAAGTTAGCAAAATTACCTCCGGGTAAGCAAGAACAAAGGTGTTAAGAGCACTCCAACTAGCCAAATAGTAGCAAGCGACCGAAACTAGGATTGTTTCCAAAGATAGTAAAATAGCAGTGCTGGGCCCCTTTTCCATTTGGATAGCGATAAATTTCTCAACTAGGATAATCAATACTAAAATCGGCAAGATAGATAGACCAATAATACCAGTTCGACTAGTCAACGCTCCAACAACAAACATAGCTAAGATAGCAAAAGCAACCACCGTCAGCACCATTGCCATCCGGGGAAGATACAATAAGCGAAACTTTTTCAAGATTAGTCGCACTACGGTAGCTACCACCAAAATGACCAAAAATATCGCCAAGCCATATTTCAAACCAGTGGCCAAGAAGGATAACGTGATAATTGTCGGGGTATAAATACCAAAAGTTTTTAACCCCAAGAACTGACGGGCGAAGGCAACCACCGTAGCAATGACCGGCAGTATCAACATTAAATAAATATTATCTGTCGAAACACCCCGGTTGATTAGAAAGTTAATCGTGTAGCTCATAAAATTGGTCACACCCAGCTTGCCAATTGCCCGTTCGCTATAGAAACTAATCAAATTATGATCGACGCCTGATTCCCGTACCGCTTGTAAAATTGCATCAGCTGTCCGGTTGTCGACCACATTATACAAAGAAGTCTCTTTGGTTAAAAGAATGTACTGGGGTTTCAAAACGTCAAAGGTTGACTGGGCGTAGCGGGCTACAGGAGTAAAACCTCCTTCAGCTATATTAACAATAGCCTTTCCAGACATATCTAGACTTCCCAGATCCTCAGTTTTCTGAGCAAATTTAGAAAGTACGCTCAAACCCAAACTACCTGAGGTCCAAACTACTATAGCGGAGGATTTTTTAACAATCTCGCTATTCTCCAGCAGAGAATCAACTAGCAAACCTTCCGTGATATAATCAGTACTAGTTTCCGATGCCTTGATATTAAATAATAGTATCCGCTGGCGGGAAGCATAGCGTCGTAAAGATTCTAGCTCATCAGTGGGAGGAGTAGCATCGGTTAGGAAGATAATAACATCATCAAAAATCTTAACCGTAAGGTCATCAACATCCTTACCGACTTCGTTGCTCACTGTCAGGGTGGCTTTAAAATCACCAGAGTTTTGGTATTGGTGTTCTACTTTTTGCCCCTCACCAAATTGGCCATCGCCAAAATCCCAACTATAGATAACTGCTTCACCGGCTTGCCCTTCCAGTTGCTGACCATTAAAGATCACTTTACGATCCACCAGTTGTTCGATATCATCGCCCGCACTGGCTCTGGGAGGTTTGATTTCTGGTTGTTCTTCGACAATAGCTTCTTCTCCCTCAGCAGCAGCGACAATTTTTGGCTGAGCCAAAGAAAATATTGGAGCCAAGAGGAGCACCAGTATTAATACTAACCATCGAATATTCATAACGTTAAATTACTTACAAATACTATTTAATTTCTCTGAATTAGCGTGACAAATAGCCACTGCCAGAGCATCAGCCGCATCATCGGGCTGAGGAATTTTGTTAAGTCTCAATATTCTTTTGACCATCTGCTGTATTTGAAGCTTATCAGCCCGACCATAGCCGGTCAAGGATTGCTTTATCTGTAAAGGAGTATATTCGGCTAGTGGTAGTCCAAACTGCTGGATAGCTAACAGTATTCCTCCTCTGGCTTGAGCGACTGTGATAGCTGTCTTGACGTTTTTGAAGAAAAATAACTCTTCTACCGCTGCCGCCACCGGTTGATATTCTTTAATCAGCGCCAGAATATCATCGTAAATGCATTTAATTCTCTCCGCTAAAGGTAGTCCAGCACAGGTAGTAACGCAACCACATTTTATATATTTAATTTTACTGCCTGTTTTTTCTACCAGGCCAAAACCAGTAATTGCTGTACCGGGATCAATACCGAGAATAATCATACACAATAAATTTAGTCGGCTAAATTACTATAAACTTCGCCTACATCATCCAAATCGTCCAGGGCTTCCATTAATTTCTCTATTTTATTTAAAACATCTTTATCCTTTACTCGCAAAGGATTCTGAGGGATTAGCTCAATATCAGCCGATTCTACTCTAACTCCAATGGCAACTAGGGATTCTTTCACTGCTGATAACTTATTAGCTATAGTGACAATAACTAGATTGCCATTTTGTTGTTCTATATCCTCTGCCCCCGCCTCAATAGCCGCCATCTCTATTTTATCACTCCCCGCCCCCGATATTCTTATAATACCTTTACTATCAAACATCCAGCGTACGCTACCGACCTCTCCCATCCGACCGCCATTATCAGTTAAAACATTTTTTACTTCTGCCAGAGTCCTATTATTATTATCAGAAATTGCTTCAATTATTAAAGCTACTCCACCAGGGCCATAAGCCTCATAGGCCAACTCCTTGAGTTGGATATTCTCTGATAATTCACCCGCTCCCTTCTTAATCGCCCGCTCGATGTTATCAGCTGGCATATTAACGGAACGTGCTTTATCAATAGCTAAGCGCAATTTAAAGTTCATTTCTGGATCACCACCACCAGATCTAGCCGCTACCGTAATTATATTGGCCATTTTGGTGAAAATCTGACCCCTCTTGGCATCATTGACTCCCTTTTTGCGCTTAATTGTGGACCATTTCGAGTGCCCGGACATAATCGAGTTTCTTGATATTTTATACTAAAAACCGTCTGACTACATAATCAGACGCCTGTATTGTACGTCTTTTTAGTCAAAAGTGTCAATTGACCATACTGCTTTGGTCCCTCTAATTTTTTCCTTAACTTCTTCACTGCCTTATGCTCAATTCCACAATTATAAAAATAATATAAAACATTATTAAAATTATCCCCTCTTTCCAAGACAACCTATCTTTTGTTCTTAAAAGAAAAGTAAAAAGGACTAGAACAACGACCAGAAAAGCGGCGGCAACTATAAATAACGAAAAATCAGCGATAGTTATAGGATAAATTAATCCGACCAAACCTAAAACCAGAGCTGAATTAGTAACTACACTCCCTAAAAGATCACCGAGAGCCATCCCCTCGCGCTTCGCTAGAACTGCTTTAACTTCAAATACTAGTTCAGGCAGCGAAGTGCCAATGGCCAAAAAAGCTACACCAATCAAGATTAAGGGTACGCCAAATTCGATGGCTAAATTAGAGCCAAGATCAACAATAATCTTGGCAGAGGCTACAAGCAATACTACACCAACAACGAAAAGAAAAACACTTTTAAAAAATTCTTTTCTAGCAACATGATTAGAGATTTTCTTAAATCTTTTCCGTTGTCTCCAAAGTCTTAAAGCATAAAGAAAGAAGGCAAGTAGTAATACTAGGCCATCTGTTCTTGACAAGTACCGATCCAACATTAAAAGTATAGGCAAGATAGCAACACCAACTGCAAAGTAAGTATCCCTAATCACAATTTTACCTTTAATTTGAATCCCCCGGGCAAGAATAGCTACTAACCCAATTACTAAAGTTATATCAACAATGTTGGATCCTATAACATCTCCCAGAGACAAAGAGGGAACTTTATTCATAGCTGAGGTAACCCCGACAAACAATTCTGGTATCGACGTTGCTAAAGCCATGATAATAAAGCCAACTACAAAATCAGAAAGTCGCAAATAAGCGGCAATCTTTATCAAAGCCTTGATAGTCAGTGTGGCACTGACAACCAAAACAATACAGGCGACTAGGAAAAAAACGATGGATGAGATAATCACTTTTGGTAATTAAAATAAACTCCAAAGAAATAGAGCAGGGAACGATATCTAAACTTCCCGATGGCGTTTCTTTCTCCTAACAAACATTCACTTTGTAATTTCAATTGCTATGATGTTAAGTATAGTCAATCCTACTAACAACGACTAGTCACTAAGGCCTAGAAAAACAATCCTTAGAACACTGCGACCGCTTCTTGTGAATGGAATAGAGGCCTACTAACTTTTAATTAACATTGTTTCTCTCCCCGAAGTGTAGCATACTGGATTTATGATATCACAATCAACAAACAAATATTTAGAATTAGAGTTTGACGATAAAGAAGTAGAATTCCTCATCCGCGAGAAAGGGTTTTATTATGACGATATTCTGCTCAATTCTCTCAAGAAAGTTCGAGATGCTTGTCTAAAAAATAGGGTCAAAAATGTCCGTTTTGGTGTTAATGCTAGCCCGGAAGAAAATCTAAGCAAACTATTACGAGTAGACACCCTAGAATATGCTCACCGCATCAAAAGCCTCGGCTATGATTTTATTAGTCTTAATTTAGCTCAATACTTAGCTATAAGTTACTTCGGCAAGTCTGGCCGGCCGGAAGACAGAGGAAGCTATCAATCAGTGTTACCAAAGTCCCACTATGACCTTTTTCTTGAGTTAGTGGATAAGCTCAAAGAAAAGCTTGATTTCATCTTTCATCTTCCAACTGATGATTTTATCTATGAGGACCCGACTGATAAACTTTTTCTCAATTGTCTCCATCTGGCTCATCAGCTAAGCGCTATTACACCACAAACTATTTTACCTTTATCTTTCCACGCCTACCGAGCCAAAAAGAGCAGTAATTTAGAACATGACCTCCAAGTCTCGAAAAGCAAAACGGCTGATCTAATTATCAGAACCGCCCGTTTTTTTAATCATCTAGAGAAAAAAACAAAGATAAAACTGACTTTAGCCTTGGAAATGACTAATCAAGAACTACCGACCTCTCACTTTGTTAAATACTGCACTTCTCCTTATCAGGTGTTAGAGACTTACTACCTAGCTAGTAAAAAAGACTCAGCAGCGCTGGTAGAAAAATATCTTGCAGAGGGTATTTTTTCCGTTACCTGTGATATTGGTAATTTCCTTCTCGACCAAAAATTTAACCAGCTGACTGCTACTGGTGGTCGGCCAACTACTACCGGTTCTTCTCTCTACTATGGTTTCGAAGAATTTTGCCGTAAAATATCTGTCTACCACATAAATAATGTGCAGCACCCAGAATATTTATCCAATTATCTAGACAACCGCCGGGGAGGAGAATTTGAAAATAAATTCGGCCAGTTGCCTGCTCATCATTATCCCAGCTTGTTGACTGATGCTGATAAAGTAGGTGAGGTAATGAAGCAGATTGAGCTGTTTCAGAATATGTAATAACTCAACGGCATCTCAGTTAAGAAATATCTTAATCGGCAGAGGGTTTGGTATGTCTTATTCTTAACCCATTGATATTTATCTGATTTGTGGCTGTTTCAGTATCGCGACTAGCAAAAAGCTATGGGTCTCATTGTTTGCCGTGCCAAAAAACTAAACCTGATGCACCTTCACTAAGTTGACATTGCCAGTTTTCCCTACTGGCTGACCCCCGATAATAATAACCCGATCGCCCTTTCTAATAATTTGATTACGCTTAGCGCAAGTAACCACTTTCCTAATTAATTCGTCCACACTCTGGCAACGAGAGACCACAAAAGGTAACACGCCCCAAGACAAAGCCAGCTGGCGACGGACTTTTTCATTTTCAGCTGCCACCACTATCGGTAATTCGGGACGGTATCGCGACACTAAGCGAGCCGAATAACCAGAAATGGTAGCGACAATAATGGCTTTAGCTCGCACGTCACGTGCTAAGCCATAGGCGGCGTATGAGATAGCGCTATCAATCGGTATTACTGTTTGGTTCTGACGATTGCTCAAGATCAAATCATCGTAGGGTGATTGCTCCGTATCACTGATAATTTTTGACATTGTCTTAACTGTTTCCACTGGATACTGCCCCACCGCCGTCTCCTGAGAAAGCATCACGCCATCGGTATGGTCGATAACCGCATTGGCTACATCCGAAACCTCTGCCCGTGTCGGTCGGGAATTCTTTACCATCGAAAGCAACATCTGGGTGGCAATAATCACTGGCTTGGCGGCTGTCAGACACTGCTCAATGATCTTTTTTTGGACAATCGGCACTCGTTGAATTGGCATCTCAATGCCCAAATCACCCCGAGCAACCATGGCGCCATCAGCTTCAGCTAATATTTCGGCGAAATCAGTTACTGCCTCACCTTTTTCTATCTTGGCAATAATTTTAGCGGGTCTTTTTGTCCGATATTTTTTCTCCAGGTTATTAATCAATCTCCGTAAATAAGCAACATCCTGTCGACAACGAATAAAAGACAAGGCCACCCAATCAACGTCATGCTTGAGAGCGAAAGCCAAGTCTTTTTTGTCCTTAGTAGTTACTGAGGGTGCCGACAACTTGCTATTGGGAAAATTCATCCCGCGATAAGAAGTAATAATCCCACCAATTAAAGTTTTACAAGTAATGTTGCGTCCGGATATACTTTGCACTCGTAGTTTTATCAGACCCTCGTCTATTAAAACAGTATCGCCGACTTTTACTTCCCGGTGTAACTTATTGTAGCCCACTGGCAAAACTCCATCCTGCACCTCATCTATGCCCGCTCGTAAAATAACCAGACTACCTTTTTTAGCATTGTAGCCAGCTGGGGGTAAATTACCTGTTCGTACTCGCGGCCCTTGTAAATCAGCCATAATCGCTACTGGCACTCCGAGCTGTTTCGCTTCTCGACGGACAGTCTTGATCACGGCTGCATGTTCCACATAATTGCCGTGCGAAAAATTAAGCCGGACACAATCCATGCCGGCTTTAATCATTTTTCTGATCGTCTCTTTACTACTAGAAGCAGGACCAATTGTACAAATTATTTTTGTCCTGTCCATTTCACCGCTAAATTTACTAACAACACAAACCCCGTGCGAACGGGGTCAGGCGTTATCAGCAAATATGCCAGAAATTACATCTTTATTTTGCTGGCGAATTTACCGATCACCGGTAATTCTTTGCACTCGCCCTTAGAAACAGCAATTAATCCCATGATAGCAAACACCAGACCAATTATATAACCAACTAGTCCAACGATCCAACCAATTACGGGAATCACGTAAATAATGCTATCGACAACAAAATAAATCAACAAAACGACACCTTGCTTGGCGTGGTACTGAGCAAACTTACTATCTTTCTTGGAAAGCAGAGGAACAAGGCACAGAATACCGATGTAGCTCAAAAAAGTAATACCTTTATTTTCTTCGACATCTTTAGGGTCACATTGAACCCCTTCAGATACATTTTCTTCCATCATTAATTAACAACACCCCCTTTCATTTATTATTTTATTTTCTCTTTGTTTTTGACACTTGTCAGAAAACCACTATGTATTATACCTTATATAAGGAGTAAAATCAATAACTCTCTGGGGATAATAAAGCCCCTCTCTAAAAATGATGGGGCTTTATTATAGAAGAGGCAACTACTTGCTATTACTCCTAGTCACGGTTACCCAAGGTAACATTTACTCCTCCCCGGAAACTACTATCATAAGCCCAAAACCAATTCAATAATTCCAATCGAGATTCCTGTAAATTGTAAACCCGTAAATTGGGACCACCACCAGTTTTAGGAGTAATGACTAGTTCAACTTTTCCATCTTCGTTTAAGTCACGAGCAGCAATGTGTACGCCCTGACGGAAGCTACTGTTGTAGGCCATGAACCAATCTAAGAGATTAGAGAAAGAACCATTTTCATATTTGTAAATTCGAATATTGGCTCCTCCTTTCCCCTCTGGAGCAGTTATAATCTCTGCCTGACCATCATAGTCAAAATCGCCGACAGCTAAACTAACTCCGCCACGAAATTTTTCGTCATAAGCCATGAACCAGCCCAGCGGGTTAATTTGACCATTAGCTAAACTATAAACTCTGACATTAGGTCCACCGCCACTACGAGGAGCTACTACCAACTCTGCGCTACCATCTCCATCTAAATCGCCACTGGCCATATTAACTCCTCCATGGTATCCCTCGTCATAAGCTAACACCCAATCTACCAATTCAAGTTCACCCTCTGTGTACTGGTAGACCCTTATATTAGCTGAACCGTGGGTAAGGGGAGCAGTAATCAATTCCGATTGCCCGTCCCCAGTTAGGTCGCCAGCTGCCAAGCTAACACCACCATGAAACTTTTCATCATAAGCCATTTGCCAAGTAAGTAACTCAAATTTTCCGCCAGAGTAACTGTAAACCCTTACATTTGAACCACCCTGGCCTTCCGGAGCGACAATTATCTCATCCTTACCATCATTGTTTAAATCAGCTGCTACCACGTTCAGGCCACCCCGAAATCCTTCATCATAAGCCATAAAAGAAGCTATCGCCTCACCTTGTTGCGTAAACGCCCGAACATGAGGACCCATTCCCTCCCCCGGATAAGTGATTATTTCCTCGGCTCCTTCACCATCGATATTAGCCATCACTGATTTGAACTCACCGCGTAATTTATCACTGTAGGCAAAGAAGGATTTTAATTTAGTACCATCCGCTTTATAGGTAATATACTGAGGGCCACCAGCCGATTGTGGTGAGGTTACCACTAACCCGTTAACCATTTCTCCAGAAGAAGGAGTGGGAGTAGGCTGACGACTATCGCTAGCTGGAGTAGGAACTCCAGTGATGTTAAACTTGGTTAGATGCTCCGAATAAGCAACTACTCGATTTTGTTCAGAATCAACCAGAGTAGCCATGCCTCCACTATTCCAATATTCCTCATTGTCAGCAAAATATTGCGGCACTAGATTATTTTCTGTAATATCCTGCTGTTCTAATAATGCCTCATCGTAAGGTAATGAAATTTTAGCTGGACTTCCTAAATTACTAACCTCAACCCCACTGCCGTTGCGGGCTTTGACGTTATATGACACTGAGACGGGATCACCAGCCATACTTGGATTCAATTCAACACTTGGTTCTAAACTAACCTCGACTGTCCCACTAGTATCAATAGCAAAGGGAGAAAGCTGCACCGTGCTGCCGGAAGGCAAAGTAACGCTAGCTAACTGGTCAGCGTCAAATTCCCTAGTAACTGAGCCAGGCACTGATATATTTGCGTCTTCTAGTGTTAGGTTCCGCTGATTTGCGCCCGCCTCAGTAGTAACAGTGCTTTCAATTTTCAGAAGATTATTACCCGATACGGCCGCGGCTGTTAATTTCCACTCATCTCCCGCGTCTACTGGCAAAGAATACTGGCCATTGGCATCAATATCATCTTTGACAAAACCACCATTCTCAGTATAAGCGCCAACGCTACCGGAAGAAACTGGATTACCGCTAGCATCCAAAACAACACCGCTGATAACAGCGTCAGAGTCAGTAAAAGACAGGTTAGCAGTCTGAGTAACCCCGGCGGTGATATTTATTATCTGAGCTTCCGGCTCAATCACGTTATCCGCCAAATCAGGTGTAACCCCAGTAATTATTTTATACTCTCCCGCTGGTACAGCTAGTGAATAATCTCCATTGGCATCAGCGTAAGTGGACACCTGAACTACATCCTCGGGTTCAAATTCACCTACTCCTTCTAAGATGGGTAAATTGGTGGCTATTACTGGTGCTAGAGCTACATCTTCCCCATCCGGATCGAGGATTGATCCACTTATCGTTGCTTCCTCTTCTTTGGCTCCTAAGTCTAAACTGGCAGTCTGGCCATTACTCACTATTACTCGATTATCTTGGACAGCCGGACTAATTATATTTGAATCTTCATCTTGAACCTGATAAGTAACATTCCAGTTGCCCGCTGGGACACTGAGCGAATACCGGCCATCAGTACCCATCGTCCCTTTCTCTATGTTGTCACTAGCGTCTACTGCTATTACTACCACATCATTTTCCCCCGGTTGCAAAGTATCCCCATCGCTGTCCTTTAATTCACCGGTAATGGTAGAACTTTCCGGAGAAAGCCCTAAATCCAAGCCCGTGTTAGGACTGACAGTAGCAGTAGCTGCCTGCGGTAGACTATAACTCGAACCAACATCAGAAGCCACCCCCACTTCCACTGATTGCCCTGATAAAGCAGTGGGTAATGGTATCTCGTACTGGCCATTATCGACCGCTGTGCCAAAAACCTCACCAGTTGTAGCAGTAACATAAACTGTGCCAGAAAAATCATCAATAGTATTGTTGCTTTCATCTTTTATTTCACCCATAACCTGTTGATCCATTCTTTCTACCACTAGATTATTGTCACTGGAAGTATCACCGTTGTTAGCAATATTTACTGAGCGAGAATTAGTTAAACGATATTGATTGCCAGCTCCTTGGTTAACCCCGATAGTCCAAGTTCCTTCTCCCACTGTAAATGAATATCCGCCATTGGGGTCTGTATCAGTTGCCAAAAATTGAGGAGTCTCCGCGCTAGAAGCAGTGACTTGAATATTAGCGACGGGATTCCCTAAAGTGTCAATTACTCCACCACTGATGGTGGCACTGTTGTGTTGTGCTTGAATGGTACCCAAGTTTTTGTTTTCTCCTTCTCGCAAGACAAACTTGGTTTGGTTGGCGGGAAAAGCAGAACCGCTTAAAGCATTGTGATAACACCATATCCCATATATTCCCGCTGGCAAACCGATGTTAACTAATTGACTGTTAGCATCGACTTTACGGATTGTACCAACACCGTCAGAACGACTAAGATCACAATCCGCCCGAAATTGACCAGAGGTAAGAAGATCCCCATCAGCATCCAGAAAAGTGCCCGATACTGAAGCGGTAGTATTCTCAACCGTAAAATTGGCTGATGCAGTTTCTGCACTATCGTCACTAGCAAAGGAAACATCTACGGCTGGCCCGGTAGGTAACCAATCAGTGTTATAATCGCTAAGATTGACCTCGGCCTTTACACTCCAAGAAGGCACACCCGACTGCAAATTCAGGGAATATTGACCATTTTGGTCAGTAACAGCACTAACTCGACTTATCCCTTGTTTCCCCACTGGATAAGCTGATATTTCTACTCCTTGCTTTAGAGCACCTGTATCTTTCATAGTAGCTGTCCCCGTAACGATCTTGGGAGCAATCACTAATTGAAAACTGACTGGGTTGCCAGAAAAGGTAGAACCATCCCAAGTAAAATTAACTGGCGAATTAGTGGGGCGATTGTAGCCTGATGGCGGTGACACTTCCAGAACTAACTGATCCCCATCAGTCAGGGGGTTAGCCTGCAATTGAGCATCATCGGTATTAAAACTAAAATTCCCACCGGCATCAGTCATATCATTGTAGGATTTGAGCCCGTCCCCAGTATGTAAAGAAACTTGAACATTCTCTTCAGCAGCACCGAGCTCATCCAACACCGTCCCACTTACTACTAAGGTCCCTGCTCGGGCAATGGGTATAACTGCCCACCCATTCGACATCAGCATTATCAAGGTGAAGACGCTGATCCATGATAATAACCGCCAGCATTTTTTACTCTTTTTGCTCATATGTTTTGTTTATTTATTTTTTATTAAAAAACCAGCGAATCTAAAAAACAGGCTGGTTGAAAACAACTAAAAGCATTTTCTCCATTTTATTTTCTTCAAATTATTGGACTTAATTATAACTCAATGACAATAATTTAGCAAAAGATCCTGATCAATTTATTCCTAATAAAAAAACGCTTCTTTGAAAAAAGAAACGTTTTTTAGAAGATTCTGGATAATTACATTCCAGGCATACCCATACCACCAGGCATACCACCAGGCATACCAGCCGGAGCCTCATTTTTCTTCTCGGGTAAATCTGCGACAGCTGCCTCAGTAGTCAGCAACATTACCGCCGCTGAAGCGGCATTCTGCAGAGCTGAACGTACTACCTTGGTAGGATCAACAATACCACTGGCAACTAAATCTTCATATTCATCGGTGCTAGCATTGTAGCCTTCATTGCCCTTCATCTTCTTGACCTGTTCCACTACGACCGAACCTTCTTTACCGGCATTACTAGCTATCTGCTTGAGTGGTTCAACCAAAGAATTTTGTAAAATCTTAATGCCAGTCTTTTCGTCAGCGTTAGCCGCTTTGATTTTGTCCAGAGCAGATAAAGCTCTAATCAAGGCTACACCACCACCAACGACAATACCTTCTTCGACCGCCGCGCGGGTAGCTTCCATCGCATCTTCCACTCGGTGCTGTCGTTCTTTTTGCTCAGTCTCGGTAGCCGCCCCGACTTTGAGAACGGCGACACCACCAGCTAATTTAGCCAGTCTTTCTTGTAACTTTTCTTTATCAAAATCAGAATCAGATTGTTCTAGTTCTTTTTTAATCTGAGCAACACGATCTTCGATGGTATTCTTCTTGCCAGCACCGTCAATGATGGTCGTATTTTCTTTGGTAGCTACTACTCTTTTAGCTTGACCTAGCATATCAAGTTCAGTGTTCTCGATCTTTAGACCAACATCTTCGGAAATAATCTGTCCACCCGTAAGAACAGCAATATCATCTAGCATTGCTTTGCGACTATCACCAAAGCCAGGAGCTTTGACAGCCAAAACGTTGAGAGTACCACGCAATTTGTTAACTACCAGGGTAGCCAAAGCTTCTCCCTCTACTTCTTCGGCGATGATGATGAGCTCTTTCTTACCAGCTTGGCTTAATTTCTCTAGCAGAGGCAGAATATCACCAATAGCGGAAATTTTCTTATCCGTAATCAAGATGTGAACATCGCTATAGTTAGCCTCCATCTTATCCGGATCAGTCACCATGTAAGGTGAAATAAAACCTTTATCAAACTGCATACCCTCTACTACCTCTTTCTCTAGACCGAATACTTGTGATTCCTCGACCGTGATTACACCTTCTTTGCCAACTTCCTCCATCACCTCGGCAATTAGATTCCCGACTTTAGGATCTTTGGCTGAAATTGTCGCTACTTGAGAAATCTCTTCTTTACCAACTATGTTCTGGGAAATATTTTTCAACTCCTCTACTACAGCAGCAACACCTTTCTCAACACCAGCGCGAATACCGACTGGATTAGCGCCAGCCACTACATTTTTCAAACCCTGCTCAATCATCGCCTGAGCCAACAGGGTGGCCGTGGTGGTACCATCACCAGCCGCGTCAGAAGTCTTAGAAGCTACTTCTTGGACAAGAGCGGCGCCCATATTCTCGAATTTACCTTCTAATTCAATTTCCTTAGCAATAGTGACGCCATCGTTGGTAACAGTCGGCGCACCAAAGCCCTTGTCTAAAATAACATTACGACCCTTGGGACCGAGAGTTACTTTAACTGTGTCCGCTAGCTGGTCGACACCCTTTTTGAGCGCTCGACGAGCCTTTTCATCAAATTTAATTTGCTTTGCCATATATTTTTTAGATTAATTATTATTTAACAACAGCCAAGATATCATCCATGCCAGCGATTAGATATTCCTCATCCTCAATCTTAATCTCATCAGGACCATATTTCTTGAATAAAACAGTATCACCTTTCTTAACAGTCATTTCAGATTTTTTACCCGACTCCAAAGTTTTACCCGGACCAACTGCAATTACTTTGGCTTTCTCTGGCTTTTCTTTTTCCGCGGTATCAGGTAAAACGATACCAGACTTGGTAGTTTCCTCTTCACTGACCGGCTGGAGGATTACATTGTCACCCAGCGGCTGTAGATTGTTTGGCATATTTTTTCTTAATTACTTATATTACTTTTTGTTACATTAGCACTCTCATATTCAGAGTGCTAATCTCTAATTTAGCAAATCTAAAAACACTGTCAAGTGTAATTGACAGTGTTTGGTAGAAATATTTATAATTTTGCCACTAAGCGCTGTTAGCTCCTAGCTCCTCATTGAAATCAAGCATTACCTTGTCTTGCAAAGCTTTTTTTCTGGCCGCTAAATATTCGTCCTGCATCCGAGAAAATCTGTCCGCTGCCTTTAATGCCCGGCCTCCTTTTAAATCCCCAATTTCAACCCGATAAGCCTGACGATAAGCCTCCTGATAAACATACCCATTAAAACTGAGACGATTTAATTCATATAACATGTTGACCTGACTCACGATCGCTGGCAGATTATTTTTATATTCCGGACCAAAAACTTTCAAATCAGCTAAATCCCCTGATTTTTCCTGACGAGGCGGCCGAGCAGTTTCCTCAAGAATTTGTGGATAATCTGGATTTTGTTCTGCCTGTCGCAATTCGCCCTCTAATTTTA
The DNA here is from genome assembly GCA_018818965.1 of Patescibacteria group bacterium. Lineage (GTDB taxonomy): Bacteria > Patescibacteriota > JABMPQ01 > JABMPQ01 > JABMPQ01 > JABMPQ01. Next base: position 34,284 of record JAHJQX010000037.1, read on the forward strand.
ATAATTGCATTTTAGCATCCATTGCTACCTGTGGGTTAGCGTGACGGGCTAGTCTTTGCATGTTTCGATAATAAGCGCTGTCAAAAGTAATTATTTTACCTTTATATAATCGATCAACCAGTCTGAAAAGACCTCCGGTATCTCTAGCTTGTCCTTCCTGCACTCTAGTAGCTTCCAATTGCTTCTCTAATCTGCCGCGAGCTACTCTTATTTTAGCAAGACCCTCGACTGGTGTTAAATCACCTTGCCATATTCCTCGCATGGCTTCAGCTGCCTCAGGTGAGACATAACTACCCCGAACACTAGCCTCTCCCTCTACTCTAACACCTAGGGCACTACTAATTTGTTCCACATCTCCAGGAGCAAAAACTCCCCGTGGAACTGCTTGCAACATATCTGTCACCAATTGGTTCTTGTGGGACAATAATTCATCGTATTCAGCTTGGGCTGCTCCCATCTCGGCATTAGCAGCCTTCTTGTCTCTGGCTAGTCTAATTCTTTCCATAACTCCTCCCATTAGACCTCTGGAATCCACGGCCGAACCTTCAATTTCTCTGTAAGCTATTCTTTTCTTACTCAAGTCAGAAAGAGCCTGTTCTATTCTACTATTCAATTTTGTAATGGCTTCTGAACCAAAAGCTAAATTACCATTTGCATGTAATTGATCTACTACAGTATAAATACGTTCTCGCAATTGTTCATTTCTTTCATTCTCGCGTAGAATGATAGCCTTGTTGGCCTCAATAAGAACTTCTTGTCCTCGCTCAAAATATTGTGCTTGTAATTGATCTCGGAGTCCCCTAGCTTCGTCAAGCGTTATAGCTCCGCTCTCCAACAATCCAGGTAAATTTCCCAAATCAACGATCTCTACTCGAGCCAGAAGTTCTTGTCTGGCAGCAGCATACTCTTCACTACCCATCCCCTCAGCTCTCTCTTCGAATGACTGCAATAATTCATCCGCCTCAGCCGGAGTAACATACGCTGCTTCCATTCTAGCTTTTTTTCTAACAACAACTCGCTCCGCCTGCTCTTGCTTGCTACTTTCTGCCGACTCAATGACGGTTTTTAACCGCTCAAAATCTAGCGAGTCAGCATCTAACATTTTGTAGGCCTCGGATAAATTTACACCTCTCGCCGACTCAATACCTTTAAGCGCAGTAATTTTTTCTTTTTTAGCCTCCGCTGCCGTTATCAAACCTTGCTCCTGGGCTAGTTCAGCTTCCACAAATAAATTTTCTACTTCGCCTTCAGTTTCTTGGTACAACTTTGCTAAGCTGTCCAAGGTGTCTCGTATTTCTTGCTCGGTACTAAGAGGATTAGTTAAGCGCTGATATATCTCAACCGGACTAATCTGATCACCTTTGGAAAGCAAGCGCCAACCAGTGGCCGCTTGTAACTCTTCAATTATGGCTGCCTTCGTTTCGTTGGCTACGCTAAGCGGCATAACTCCAGCATTTATATAAGCGTCTAGAGTCTTCAACCGTTCGGGAGCGTTATCGATGGTGACACCTTCTAGTATAGCTTCTTTTTCTTCACCAACCTCCCCTACTTCAACTAGATCAGTTTCATCAAGTTCTTCGGCATCAAGATCTGTTACTTCTACCACGTCAGCATCATCCACTTCATCAATTATTTCTGGCGTTTTATAAGTCTTTTTCATCAGAACCGTCCCTAACAGGCCACTAAATTCAAAAATGGCATCCTTGAGACCCTCTAACCTCCGCTGATCCGGCAAGCTCGTGCTCCAGGCGCCAGGTTTTTTCATTTTTTCTACCAACTGATCACGATACTGTTCTAAAGATTTTATTCCTTGTTCTAGTTTACTACTGACCTCACCAGCAAGCTCGACAGCAATTGTTCTTCTGTCAGAATCTGTAGCTTCTCTAAGTTGGGGGGTAGCAGCTATAACTTCTTTAATCTTACGTCCCGTCAATAACCTTCTCATGTCGGGGCTAGGATGGTCATTCTGAGAACCTAAACAAGCCTCCTGAATCTCCGTTAGCGCATCGTCGGTATTGTATTCCACTGCTTCTTCTGCTTCCGGACTTGCTTCAACTGTATCTATTTTTCTCGCTGTCATTCCGTCAATGGCACCAGCGGGCATTGACCCTGATTCTCTTACCATAATTATAAATGTTATTTATTACTTAGTATTATAACAAACCTTCTACTTCTTGGGTAAAGTCATCAACCGTTTGACGCAAAATTTCTTGGTGGTTGGGTACTATTTCTGCCAAATATTGCTCAAGGTTAGAATCGTTTTGATCCATTCTTTGTTCAACCTCGGCTACTTTGTCTGCTGGTACATTGCTAGTTAAGGCAGCTACCAGTTTTTTTTCCAGAGTCTCGCCTATTTTCTCGGCCAACTTATCTTTTGATTCAGCCGGCAATTTTTCTAATAGGCCAGTAGAATCCAGGATCTTTTTTGTTTGCGGTAACATGTATTTTAGTTATCTGTTTTTAGTAAATATTAGATTACTTACGGGCAACGCGTTCATGTGACGCTGCTTGCCGTTGAGCTTTTCTGCTATAGCGGGTACCTCTTTTTTTACCTCTTGCACCTTTAGCTGCTCTTTTGTCTGCCTTGTATCCTGTCCAGGCATCACTTCTTACCTTCTCAGGAACACTACTAGTATCAAGGTAATAATTTAAAGGTTTTCCACCGCCGTACTTAGCATTAAAACGATGCAACCGCTTAAGAGCATCAACAGCAACACTACCGCTAAGATCTCGATTCTCGCTAAGGTCGCCTAAAGCATCTTCTAGCTTTGTGACATAGAAAACAAAAGTATCTTTATCTCCAGCCTGCGCCTTGGGAAAATCTAAACGCGCAATTCGCTCAGAGGGATTTCTATATGACATATTTTCTCTTTCCGCTGCGGTTAGCCCGGGAATATCGTCATAAGTTCTACCCGGCTTTTCCGCTTGAGCAAAAATTGGTTGTGTTCTATCTGGACCCACTGGAGCTCTCATGGCCGGAGCGCAAGCACCTAGAGCCATAACCGCCGTTAAGCCAAGAGCTAACTCTGTCCTACGACCCTTCTTTGCCCAGTCTGGTGTTAACCGGTCTGCTTCCTCTGCTTGGATAGCTAGGGCTTCTGTTACTTCTTTTGATACCTCTACTGCCTCTGGTCCTTGACCTTCTGCCGGAGAAAGACCTTCTTCAACTCCTTCTGGTTCTTCTTCGTGGGCATCAGTTGGCATTTGTTCCCTTGGCATTTGCTCTCCTGGCATATTTCTATATGTTAGTTATTATTCTATATAACTCTAGCACATATCATATACTTTGTAAAGGGCTTATTAATCACAAACTGCTAATCCCCTGACTACTAACAAAATCTCAACTGTTTTTTGGTTGACTTAGACGCCCACAGTCTTATGCTGGCAGAAGGAGGGAAAATTAGATGCGTATTTTTAAACTCCCTCTCGATGGGGGTTTTGTTTTTTACTAATAATTTTTGCATCATGAAGAAAAAGCATTTTTATTGGGTTGTGCCAATATTGATAGCTACAACAGCAATCAGTCTTTTGCTATTTGTCCATAAAAAAGAAAAAGATCAAGAAATAACAGAAGAAAAAACTAAACAAGCGCCAGAGATTCAACCAGTTACTGAGTGGTCGATCTATATCAATCAAGAACATGGCTTTACTTTCAAATATCCTGAAGAATGGGAGAAAAAAGAGGTCAGTGTTAACTACATTTTAGTCAAATACCATCACCCTGATGAGAAAGGCAATATTGATCAAGCAGATCTTTCGCTACGGGTGATAGACAATACTGCGAAAATGACTTTGGCAGATTGGGTAGCCAAACATGACCCCATTAATCCAGACACCATGGAGTTGGTAGCACAAAGCACTAGAGAAATTGACGGCCAACCAGGCATCCTCCGAGAAATAACTGACAATGTCGCTGGCGGTCAGATAAATGATTTACACATTACTTATCAAGATAAAATCTATCAGTTTGAACTAACGGCCAGAGCCTCAAAGTTGCCAGAACAAGCGGAATACCGGTTAATACTAAATCAAATACTAGCTAGCTTTAAATTTAATTAGGAGGGGGGATCAATGTCAACTAGGAGGGGGCAATATTATTATTTTTGTTTATTATTTGTTTTAATTAGCCTTATTTTTTTACCTGTATTTTCTCAAGCGATCCAAGCTTTCCTTACCTACCCTCATGCTTCCTATAAAAAAATAACTCAACACTTTGACGACAGCTATACTCACCAGCATGGTCTTCCTTACTACACTGGACACAAGGGGACTGATTATGACGCCCTATTGGGTACACCGATATATGCTGCTGCCGCTGGACAAGTCACAAAGGTAGCTGCTGGATTTGGTGATGGTTGTCAAAGAAACACTAGTGACGGGGGTGGTTTCGGTAATCACATTATCATCGCTCATCCCAATGGCTACTACACCATTTACGCTCATTTGCAAAAAGGAAGTATAAAAATTACTCAGGATCAGGCGGTAAAAGCTGGCGCCCTGCTCGGTCTGGCAGGCAGCTCCGGTCGTACTTACGGCAGTGATACTTGTGGCACTTTCGAACATCTGCACTTCGAAGTGAGAAGCCAGCGCTACGGCCATCACGTTAATCCTTATAATCTAAGTACGGGCTGTTTATTTATCGGCGGATGTGACAACCCTCAACTACCTAATGTCAATCCTAAATCTCCAGCTTCTACCTACCAATTGGATCACCTGGGTTGGCTTGATGTTTTTAAAAACACTGCTCCATCAGTGCAGCATTTGACAGCTGGTAGTTATGACGGGGGCAGTCGTGCTGGGCTTCACACTGCCGCTGATACACTAGACGGTCATATTTACTACCACGAAGTTTGGTGGGACACACCAGAACGAGAGAACGGGAACATCCTTGACCGCTTATACAAACTTGCTCCCTTCGGCCACGCCAACAGAAAAATTACCGCCATGACAACCGGCAATTTTGGCAGTGGTGACGATGATATTTTGGCAGTTGCTTTTGTTGGCGATGACGTCATTCATTTTTACCACCATCAACGCGAACTTGGCTCTCTGGATCCTCATCCTGGCCATCCAGCTATCAATCATCTAGCGGCCGGTGACATTGACAATGATGGGCAAGCGGAGCTGCTCACCACTGTCCCCAACGACGATCACGTTTACATTTTTGATCAGTGGAACGGGCGGACGTTAGAACGCAAAGTTGGCTTCCTCGATGCTCATGGAGGTAACCCCACTATTTCTGCCATCGCCACCATGGATATTGACTCCAATGGTTATGACGAATTACTAGTAGCTACGGTGGTGGATGATCATATTTATGAATACTATTTTGACTATCAGAGAGCCAAAAAGTGGTGGAAATTCTGGCAGCTCCTACCCCAACCATTTATCAAACAAGGTTACCTAGACTGCCATGGTGATAAAAACAGCCCGCAAATCAATCCTCGCATCACCAGTCTAGCTGTTGGTAAATTTCAAGGTCAGCAAGATCACCTGGCTGTCACCACCACAGCCGATGACCATATTTATTTTTACTGGGAACGAGATCTGGCTAACGCTTGGAACGGAAAAATTTTCCAGCAGAAAAAATTTAAGGATGCCTTCCCGGAAACCGAGCAGCCAATTATTCACACTCTGGCTGCTGGTGACTTTGACGACTCCGGCGATGACGAGCTGGCTTTGGCGATAACAGGCAGTGACCATCTTAACTTCTTTGGTCATAGTGATGGTAGTGGTTATACCGGCTACGGCGGAGAGGAGGATTATTACAGTGCCGAACTGGTAGCCCAGAGTACTAAGGAGATAATACTGCGGCCGGGGCAAATATCTAACATCTGGGTAGAATTTAAAAATACTGGCAATGTCCCCTGGTTGAAAAATTTTACTCCGGAATTTCAATTGCGTCTCGATCCCGATAATCGTAATAGTATTTTTTACGATAGTAGTTGGACACAGAAAAATTCACCCGCCCGATTATCAGATCCAGAAGTGGAAGTCGGAGCCACTACCCGTTTTCATTTTAAAGTCCAAGCACCTATTTACTCGGGCCAATATGTTGAATATTTCCGCTTACACTTAGGAAATCAAGGATTTGACCAGGCAGTCATGCAGCTTAATATCGCCGTCGATGGGGAGTTGCCCAGTAAAATTTCAAGCCTGCACGCTAATCTAAAAAACTCGCACTGGCAGCAAAATTATACCAATGATGATACTCCTACTTTCCAATGGAGCCCAGCACATGATCGCTTATCAGGCCTGGCTGGTTATTATTTAGCCATTGACGACCCCACACCGGACGGCGTTCACAAACAAGACTGGTGGATTGACAATGTCACTACTTGGACTGCCCCGACCTCCCTGGTTAATGGCTGGCACACAGTGGCTATTACCGCCAAAGATAAAGCGGGTAATGTTAATCCAGCTAACACCGACCGACTAGGTGACGCACCATATCTAAAATTCATGACTGACACCGAAGCTCCTGTTCCACCCCCGGCCATCAGTCCTGATACTACTAGATCAAGTTGGCGGAAAATTAGATATTATGATGGTCGAGAGAAAAATATCACTACTAGCCGTCAGCCCGCTTTTATCTGGTCGGCCGGTTCCGATAAGCACTCGGGAATAAATAGTTACCAGATTGAGGTTTTAAACCAGAAATTAGAGAAAATAAAAGATCTTATTTTAAAAACAGCTACTAACGGCTCCACTACTTGGCAATACCCAGACGTCCTGTCCGACGGAGAATATATCCTCAAGATTAAAACAGTCGATCGGGCTGGCAATTTTTCTACTATTATCGCTTATTCTTTCGCGGTTGATACTACTCCACCTACTGGCTCAGTAACGATTAATAGGAATAATAAATACACAGCTAATGACGAGGTTACTTTGGAGATAATAACTAAAGATAGCTCTTTAGTGACTGCTTATAGTCTTTCGGCTGACAGTCAAGCTTGGCAAACATTTACCCTAAAAAATGGCTACCGGCCAACCATCAACTATTCTACCCCCTGGCAACTGGTTAGCGGCAATGGTACTCGAACTGTTTTTATCAAATTCCGTGATAGTTGCGGGCACTGGTCCCAACCATTCACGGATAGCATAATTCTCGATACGACCAAGCCAAACTCTAGGGTCAATGATCTACCTACTTGGCACAATACCTTATCCTTCTTTGTTTCCTGGTTCGGACAAGATAATTTGTCCGGTATTAAATATTTCGACGTGCAGTATAAAGATAGCCTGACCAAGAAATGGATTACTTGGTTGAGTAAGACTAAGTTGGAAGGTAAGCTTTTCACTGGCCTGAATGGAGTAACTTACTGGTTTCGCTCCCGCGCATACAATCAGATTAATAATCAGGAAAATTATCCCCGCGAGTCTGACACAGAAACGATTGTTGATATTACCAAACCCGATCCGCCTATTATTAACGATCCAGCTGACAATTCTAATTTTAGCGCCAGTGTTGATGAAGATGAAAAAACAGCCGGTATCCAAAAAACCATTAGCGGCACTGCTGAAACAGGTTCTCAGATAATATTAGTGCTAAAAAACGATACCCTTCGGATCAAACATAAATACTCAGCCAAAGTTGACGTCCAGGGCAATTGGACAATTAATGGTGTCGTCTTAACAGAAGGGGAAAATATAATTCAAACCACTGCTATCGACCCAGCCGGCAATTGGAATGATTCCGGTGATCACTCCATTTGGCTCGACACAATTGCTCCAGCTGTTATCACTGATCTGGCGGCATCAAATACAACCTATCACTCAACCGTCCTCAGTTGGATTACCCCTGGTGATGACGGCCAGCAAGGTACTACAAAACTATATGACATCCGCTACTCGCTTCAACCACTGACAATTACCAACTTCGCCAGTGCTCGACTGGTGGCTAAAATACCTGTTCCGGGAAAAGCCGGCAACAAACAAAGTCTTGCCGTAGACGGCCTCGAGCCTAAAGAGACCTATTATTTTGCCATTAAAGCCGTTGATGAAGTTGAAAATTGGTCGGATATTTCTAACACTGTTACTGCTCAAACTACTACTTCAGCTAACAGTATCACCCTTACTACTAGTAAAAATACACTGACAGCTGAGAGTAGTCAGCAAAGTACTTTAACGGCCACTGTCTATAATCCTGATAATAAAACTGGATCTAAGTTAGCCGGAGAGCCCATTACTTTGATGATTACCAAAAATAATGGCCATCTTGGTCAGACTGGCTCAATTTCCGCCATCAGAGATAATGGTAACGGCACCTATAGCAGTATTTACATCGCCGCGGGCGCAGTTGGCAATGGTCAGATTACTATCACTGCCGACTGTTCCACCTGCATGAGCCAGCCAATGGCCAGTATTGATATAAAGCTCGTCCCTGGCTATCCCGCTGGTGAGATTAAGTTAAATGCTCGACCAGCACAGATTAACGCCAATGGTTTTAACACCACTAGTATTACTTCGCAGACAATAACAGACAAAACCGGTAACCCGGTAGCCGACGGAGAAATGATTACGGTTAACACTCAGCAGGGATCAATTATTACTCCCGATGCTGATGCAATTCAACTGGGCACACAAGTAATTACCCAGAAAGGAATTATCCAATTCGTTATCCGCTCTCCCCAGTGGAACAGTTACGACCAATCCAATACGCAAGTGGCAATAACAGCAAAGAGTGCGACCGGCTCGGCTCAAGGTCAAACAAAAGTGACTTTTCGTGATGTAACAACCCCGCCAACGCCTATTATTACTACTCCCGCCCACATCAGCTTCACTAATAACAATACCCCTACTATTACCGGCCAAGCGGAACCTAAGGCTCGCCTTCTCATTTACTGTAATAATAAATATCACCACTACACTTACGCTGATTCGGCTGGCAAATTCTCCTATACCTTCGGTAAAGCTCTGGACGATAACCAATACGAACTTAAAATACGGGCGCGTGATACAGCTGGGAATACGTCCGATTATTCCGAAAACATCAACATACTAATAGATACAGTGGCTCCTATTATCACTAGCTATGATCCGACTGACATTGTCCACCACCGCCATAATAATATTGTTGTTAACTACCACGACAACCCAGGTGGGACTGGCATTGACATTAATCGAACAAAGTTAAGTTTTCACAGCTCAGCTATGTTAATTAGTGCTTCTAGTGCCCTATCACAATACAACAGAACTTTAGCAACTACCCCAGGTAATGTCTCGGACTCCCAAGCAAGTTACAACGTTACTCTGGCAGAAGAAAATCGTACCTACCATGCCCAAGCAACAGTAGTTGACCGAGCCGGAAACATCACTGCTGTCAATTGGACTTTTACCGTCCAGCTCTTTACTTACCTTAAAAGTCGCGTGGAAAGTGGCTATCGATCCTCCATTGTTTCTAACTGGTCTGATTCAAAGGGATTAATTTCCAGCCCTGACTGGTGGAGCCCCAGCTTTGCTGATAATACTTGGCGCGATATTGTTTACCTCGCCCAGTTACCCCCCACTTCTATCCTTAAGCCAGAGACAAACAGTGAATGGTTGTGGGGAGATCCTCAAGTGGATCCTAATGAAACTACCCTTATTAGAAAAAGGTTCGCCGTCCCCAATAACGTAATAATAGATGACGCTGCCATTAGAATGTCGGCCGACAATGAAGCTTGGGGATTTGTTGGCTTCCTCAATGGTTATTATTTCGGCAAGGTGCCAGAAGCACTTAGCGAAGGGAATCCTTATCTGTTCGGCGTCAAAAACCTAATTCGTCCCGGCAATAATCTTTTGGCAATTCAAGTTAGTAATGGTAACGACAACCGAGCAGGCATAGCCTATACGATGACAATTAAATATCATGATTGAATTAAAAAACCGCTGGGAGTTAGCCCGGCGGGACACCGTTCAATTTCGGGTGCGTAAATTACGAGTTTCCTGCTATGATATGCCCAAAAGTAGTGATTTAACTAGTTAAATAGGCATATTATGACAAAAAAAACGTAAAGTAAGGTGCCCAAATTGTGGTAGTAAAAGAACA
>JAHJQX010000004.1 GCA_018818965.1 Patescibacteria group bacterium
AATCACTGCTCAGACAGAAAATACTGACACATCCCTACAAGCTCCGACTTTATCAGCAACTGCCGGTGGTGATGGCATTGCTCTCAGTTGGACCCAAAATAGCGAGAGTAACTTCCGATATTACAAAGTAGTACGCTCGCGAACCAATTCCAACCCCACTTATCCCGAAGACGGCTACATCGCCGTTAAAAACCGAACCGAAACCGCTTACATTGATACTGAGGTGTGTTGCTCTTCTAGCGGGACATATTATTACCGGGTCTGCGCGGTCAATTCCAGTGGTAGTGTTTATTGTGGTAATGTGATAACGGTGATGGATGGAGCAGTGCAGGAATAATATTTAGCCATTTGATGTCTAAAAAACCGTTGGCAACTAGGCTAGCGGTTTTTTAATTCCATTAATCTAAACAGACTGGCGGTCTAACTTGATCCAGATCTCTATTTGATATTGAGCAATAGAAGTTATGTTCGGTGCACTGCCGGTAAAATTTGCAGATCTCATTTTTACCAGTGGGGTAGTCGATTGCCAGCACAAATTTATTATCGGTCACCGCCTGGTCGAGATATTTTAATTCTTGGTTAGTCATTTCGGCATCTTGGGAAGAATTGTCATTGTACCAGGTATCTTCTTTGCCCAAGCCGTCTACCAACTCCCGGTATTCAGCGAAATCATAAAGTTCAGGGGCATTCTGGGGCACAATCAAAAAATCAGCGTTGATGTTTCCTCCTGTCTCCTTAATCAGCCTCACAAAGTTGATCATATCAAGAGCAGCATTGACATGACCTCGCTCGTGGTAATATTCGTAAGCGTCGATGATGTCAAGATATACCCCGCTATAACCTAAAGAGGTAATGTTTTCTACTTTTCCCAGAATAATATCTTGCCAGGTCGGCTCCCAGTATTTGACTTTATAATTGCCAGGCCACTCTGGATTCTCCCGATCGATAAAGCTAGGGCTGCCCGTCTGCCACGATCCTTCCCAGTAGTCTCGGTAGTCCTCAGCCTCGCCGATACTTAGGTACGCTAGGACTGTCTTGCCGTCATTCTTTAGGCTTGTTATCTCGGTCGCGGGAAGCTGGGCATCATCGGGGTCGACAATTAAGTAATCGACCACCAACGTTTTTAATTCCTCATAACGCGCATCTTGTAACTGATAATGGAAAAGCTTGGTTACTTTTACGGCGTCGCTGCTCCGGTTGTAATCGGTTAGTACGTATTTAATAAATAGAAATGACAATAACAAAATAGCTAACACTAAAACAACAACCACCGCTCGTTGTACCAGTTTTGAGGAAGAATTTATTGATCTCATAAGAGAATTTTTCATCTTCATTTTAGCATAAGTCTTTATTCTGGTATAATAGGATATGTAAATTGCCTATTATTATGAATAGAGAACTAGCAGAAATAATTAAAAATAGCACTTTTACTGTTGCCGCCGGCCGCTTTGTTTACATTAAGGCAGCTAGCCTACCGACTGGTGGTGGTCACTTTATGGTGACTCAAGACCAGGACGAGATTACGGTGGTAACTCAGGAAGATAATTTATCGCAAGTTGACTTTATAGAGAAAAATAAGGATTTTTATAAATTGATCGCTCTTAATGTTTCCGTACCTTTTTATTGTGTTGGTTTTTTAGAGGCGATAAGCGAAGGAATCTCAGCCGCCGGCCTAAATATCCTAATTATTTCAACGTATTCTAAAGATTACATAATGGTAAAGGACGATTGCTGGTTTCAGGCCAGGAAAGTATTATTAAAGCTTGGCTTCCAAGAACAATGAAATTTTTTTACGGACTGTTAATTTTACTGATAACTATTTTGATAGTCGGCTTAGTGGTTTATCTCATAATTATCCCAGAAAGCGTTGAAAATCTAACGGATTCTGCCACGTCGGATACAGATAGTGGAACAGACATTGGTTCTAATGAAAAAGTAAAGTTGAATGTCAGTGCAGAGAAAGCAGCCGAGTCAATATCGTCGGACAGTAATTCTCTGATCTACCCACCACCAATTAGTGACGCCGAAAACCGTATTACCAAAAAGCCTTTTGGTATTAAAATTAGCCTCACTAATTCACCAGTTCAACCAGAAAAGTTCTCGGGCTATCACACTGGTACCGATTTCGAGATTAGGGAAAATGAATTAAACCGCGAAGTGATGATAAATGCAATTTGCACCGGTGAAATTGCAAAGCGCCAACACGTCACTGGCTATGGAGGCGTGATAGTACAAGAGTGCCTTATTAATGAAGAAGAAGTCAGGGTAATTTATGGCCATTTGTCTTTAGATAAAGAAATCGCGCAGAGCGGTGATAATTTAACTGCCGGTAAAGGTCTGGCGGTGTTGGCCGAGCAGGGGAGCGTTGACGCTGGTGGAGAGAGAAAACACCTGCATTTGGGGATTTATCGCGGGGATATTGTTGATTGGCGAGGATATGTTCCCACCGAAAAAGAATTAGAACAATGGGTTGACCCGGAGAGTATCTTATATCTGAAATAACAATTGTTCATGGTGTATATCGTTAGCAAAAGAATCATTCAAGTACTCTTGCTCCTCGGCGCTCTCGCTTGGACTTTTTCCTATTTCCAAAAAGATAAATTACCAGCACCGGAGCAAATCGACGAACGATTATACCAAGAACCCCAACAAACTAAAACAGAAGCCACGCCTTTTATCAAGCAGACAGGGGATATTGAATATACCATCAAACCTCTTTTCGATTACGAACTTTATGGTCTAGTCGGTTCTTTTCACAACAGTGAGAGTTGGTGGGACTATTATCATCAGGAATGGAGCGACTACCTTAATGTTAAAGATCTATGTGTAATCTGGGGAGATAATATTAAATCTGGCGTGTACCAAGATATGAAATTCGCCAGTGGCAGTTGGACTTGTTACGCGGAATTTAAAAGTGGCACTAATCAGGTAGAGTGGGATAAATTCAAATACAGTCAGTTGTCAAATAATCATCTACTAGCTGGCGAGAAAGACATGAATAAGCAAATCATGGCGGCTCAGACGGGTGATCAAGTTCACCTTAAAGGATACTTGGCCGAGTATTCCCATGGTAGTGGTTTCGAGCGGGGCTCGAGTATTAGTCGGACTGATAGAGGCAATGGTGCTTGCGAAACGATTTATGTCACTGATTTTGAGATAATTAAAAAAGGCGAGGAGATTTGGTGGTATGTATACCGCTATGTCAGATATATAATAGCTGTTTGCTTAATTCTATTATTTATCTCGCTCTTTCGTGATCCCGCGAAGAACGGGGAGGATGAATAAAAAACTGTATGAAAAAAGGCATAATTTTTGACTGGTCGGGAGTGATTACGCAGAATCTGGAGTCTATTTACTGTTTGGCGATGACGGTTTTAGCTCAGTTCGGGGTAGACAAGATCTCTCTGGCGGAATTTCGACGCGAGTGGGAACAGCCCTACATGCTTTTTTATAACAAATATGTACCAGACCTTACGATCGGGGAGGAAAAGAAAGCATTCGCGCAGGCTCTTAAAAAATGTCCGCGGTCGCAGCCATATCCAGGTATGAATGAGTTTTTACGTAAGCTTAAAAAAACAGGGGCAGATTTACTGATTCTTAGTAGTGAGCTGCCAGACTATATTCCCGAGGAAATGGAAGCGCTACAAATTGAAAATGTGTTTAGTAAAATATATTTCGATGTTCATGATAAAGAAAAAGTGATCAGAAGCATTGTTGCTGAGCGAGAGCTGGATCCGAACAAATCATATTTTATTGGTGATACCACCCACGAGATTGAAGCCGGCCGGGCAGCGGGCTTAAAAACAATTGGGACATTGTGGGGCATCCATAGCCGGGAAAAATTAGAGACGGTTAAGCCGGATTTTATCGCGGCGGACTTAGTGGAACTGGAAAAATATCTTTTAGAAAGGTGAATTTTAATGCTATGCTAGATAAAACCGGAGCGTAGTATAGTTAGTGGTAGTACCTGTTTATTTCGACTGGCGGGGTGTAGTATAATGGTAGTACGTGCGCATGGGGTGCGTATAGCCCGAGTTCGATTCTCGGCACCCCGATAGTCGAAATAAACAGTCAAGCGTGGAGGAGGAGGTACCTGTAGTCGAAGTTCCCCACCTGTGGGTGGACAAGGATTCTCCGCGCTCCGACCAGAGTAAATAGCAATATTTAAATAAATCAATGCCCAAAATCAAAACCATCATCATGGGAGCTGCCGGGCGGGACTTTCATGACTTCAATGTTTATTTCCGCCAAAATTCGGATTATGAAGTAGTCGCTTTCACCGCGACCCAAATTCCGGACATCGCGGGGCGACAATATCCGCCAGAACTCAGTGGCGAGCTTTATCCCAAGGGTATCCCGATTTATGCGGAGAGTGATTTAACCAAATTAATTAAAGAAAATAAAGTTGATCAAGTTCTACTTTCTTATTCTGATCTACCGCACGTTTACGTGATGAATAAAGCTTCCCAAGTGCTCGCGGCTGGAGCGGATTTTCGTCTCCTTGGTCCAGCGCACACCATGCTTTCTTCCAGTAAACCGATCGTTTCGATTTGTGCTGTCCGTACAGGCTGTGGCAAAAGCCAAACTTCCCGCAAAGTGGTTGATTATTACAAAAACAAGGGATTGAAAGTAGTCGCGGTTCGTCATCCGATGCCTTACGGCGATTTGGCCAAACAGGCAGTGCAAAGATTTGCCGCTTACGAGGATTTAGACAAACACGAATGCACTATCGAGGAACGAGAGGAATACGAACCATATGTGGAACAAGGATTGGTAATCTACGCCGGGGTAGATTACGAAAAGATTTTACGAGAAGCGGAAAAGGAAGCCGATATTATTATTTGGGATGGAGGTAACAATGATTTGCCTTTTTATAAACCAAACTTACATATTGTGGTGACTGATCCGCATCGAGCGGGGCATGAAGTGAGTTATCATCCGGGCGAAGCTAACTTTCGGATGGCGGATGTGATCGTGATAAACAAAATGGACACCGCTGATCCAGAGAAAGTGAAGATTATTGAGGCTAATGCAGCCGAACTCAATCCGGCAGCGACGATTATCAAAGCCAACTCAAGTTTTGAAGTGGAAAAACCGGAATTAATAAAAGGCAAACGCGTGTTAGTAGTAGAAGATGGTCCAACTTTGACCCACGGTGAGATGGCTTACGGGGTCGGAGTAGTGGCGGCCAAGAAATTTGGGGCGAAAGAATTAATTGATCCGCGACCGTTTGCTGTTGGGACGATCAAGGAAACCTTTGATAAGTTCACTCAACTGGAAAATCTAGTACCAGCTATGGGCTATGGTGACAAGCAAATGAAAGAACTAGAAGACACGATTAATAAAAGCGACGCTGAAGCAGTGGTGATAGGTACACCGATTGATCTAGGTAAATTACTTAAGATTGATAAGCCGGTGACGCGGGTCACTTATTACTTAGATGAGATTGATAGTCCGAATTTGGCGGAGGTGCTGGCTAAAGCAAATTTAGTTAAATAATCTTATGTCTAACTATGCTCTCATCGACTGGATCAAAAGAAATAAAGACACCAAGTCGGAGGCAGAAATAAAAGCGGATTTACTCAGTAAGGGCTGGAAAAAGCAAGAAGTGTTGACGGCTCTCGATGTCGTTTATCGCAGTGGTGACCCGGAGGCTAAAAAAACAAAAGGCAGAAAGTGGTGCTGTATTTCGGCTGTCATTGTTGGTATTTTACTGGCAGTCGTGATTGGCGTCGGTGGTTATTATTTTTCCCGGTATATCCAAGAGCAAGTAGACGAGTTAGCTCGTCAGACTGAGCGTAATAAAATAGTCGGTGGCAGTGAGGTCTGGCGTGAGGAAGTGGCAACCAAGGAATATAATTTAACTGGTCGCTATACCTACACCAATGATGGCCCAGGCACAATTACTAAGGTAGAAGGAACAGTGGCCTTAATTCCGAATATTGAGGGTTATCAGGAGGTTATTTCTGAAGAGATATATCCCGAGGATCATGAAATTATAACTGATGAGCAGGGTAATAAATTTGCCAAGTCGACCATCGAGAGAGATATCGCGACTGGTGAAAAGTATGAATTTAAAATCGTTTATCGGGTTAAAGCCAAAGCCTTTAAAAATCACTTAGGGGCATGTGAGGGGGAGCAAATAGCTGATTATTTAGAGGCGGAAGAGTATATAGAGTCTGATAATGAAAAAATAAAGCAAAAAGCGGTGGAAATTACCGCTGACCTGGCTGATGATTGCCAGAAAGCTGAAGCAATTTACAATTATGTGGCTGATGATATGGAGTATGTGAAAAATACCAAAGAAGAAAAAGGGGGAGCGTTGGAAGCGCTAGAGAAAGGCCAGGGCGACTGCACTTATTATGCTGATTATTATGTTGCCTTGGCACGGGCAGTTGGTATACCAACCCGCTTTTTAGAAGGGGCATCCTATACTCCTACCAAGGAAGATCAAGAAATAGCGCCTACCAATAAACATAATTGGACAGAATCGTATCTGCCCGGCACGGGCTGGACGCCAGTCGACGCTACTTGGGGTGATCCGGAAAGAAATCGTCCTGGTCAATTTTCTCAGGCAGATGGCAAACATATCATTATGACTCGAGGCCGAAATATTGAAGCTATCGATGGCCATAACTATCTCAGTACTCGATATTGGTACAAAAATAGCCAAGGGAAGCCAAATGTTAGTCTCGATGATGAGTGGACGGTGGAGTTGGTGGAGTAGGTTTTCTGAAGCTTCGATAGACAGGGTCGCGCGCCCTGTTTTTTGCTACCTTTAAGCCTAAAATCTGTTAAACTAGCTGCATGCAAGCAAAATACGTTAGTAAAAATGGCGAACTGGTCGAGAGTGGGGATGCCAATATTTCAGTTTATAATAAGGCATTGTTTTTTGATTTCGCCGTCTATTCTAATATTAAGGTTGTGGGTGGGAAAATGTTTTTGCCTGAGCTAGAAATTGAGAAATTATTGGAATCGGCAGCGGCGATTGGGATTAAATATGAGGTGGAGCGAGATGAGCTGGTGAAGTGGGCAGAAAAGTTAGTGGAGAAAAATGAGCTGAAAGATGCCTTGATTAGAATATTGCTAGTGGGGCCAGAAGTAGATAACGAAGTACAACTCTTTATGTTCCCGGTCGGCCTGACATTTTATCCCAAACAATTTTATCAGCAGGGGGTGAAATTGATTATCTACAAGGGCGAGCGTTTTTTCCCGACAGCTAAGACGAAAAATTTACTGATGAGCTATCTGGCCTATCAGGAAGCGGTCAAGCGTGAGGCTCTCGATGCTCTATTAGTTGATCGCGATAATAATATTATTGAAGGAACACGTTGTAGTTTCTACGTAATCAAAGGAGACGAATTGATTGTGCCACCTGCGAGTAAAACGCTCGAAGGAATTACCAAGAAAATTATTTTAGAAATTGCGCTCCAGATTTTGTCGGTGCGTGAAGCTGATATCCCATTAGCTAGCATCACTGGCTACGATGAATACTTTATTTCCGCTACGACCATGAAAATAATGCCAGTGCGAGAGATTGATGGGCAGGTAGTAGCTGAGCAAGTGGGGGAGAAGACGAGGGAGTTGCAGCGGTTGTTTGCGGAGTATGCCGAAAAAACTTGACAAAAGCCACCGCTTTGCTAAAGTCAGGGCAAATGGAAAAAATTATTGCTAAAAATCAGAGCCGGCGAGGAAATAACTGGTCATCAGGGAAACTGGCGAGTTTTTAGTGTAAAAAACACTTAGAGCAAATTCTGGCTGGTTCCCCTGGGGACCAGTTTTTTGTTGTGCCCAGATTTGCTCTTTGGTTCTTTGCCAAAGGAATAGGGAAGCTTGGATTTTCGGCTTCGACAAATAGAAAGGAGAGAGGAGATGAAGAAAGCTATGCGAGAGAAGATTCTCCAGCAGCTAGGAGTAACAGATCAGTTGTCAGAGCTTGACCAACAGGAGAAGAAGGGAGACTGGTCTAAGGTGGTAAATTCTCATTCGCTAGTTTGGGGCGATGCTTCCGAAATCGAAGGGGATGTTTCTGGACTGGTAGGAGATGTTAGTAAGATTTCGGGGGATGTTTCCCATATTACTGGACTCCTGTTGTGCTTTTCTCATCCGGGAGAAACGATCTCATACCGCTGTGGTCGGGATTCTCAACTTACCATGAATGAACTCTTGCCCGCTGGTGTAGAGGGCAACGTCTCTAATATTAGTGGTGACATCTCGGGTCTCATCGGCGATGTTTCTTCCCTGAGAGGTAACGTCTCTGGCATCTTCGGTGAGATCGAAGGGCGTAATGTGAAAGGCGATGTGTCCGGGATCAAAGGGAACATCACCGGCATTACTGGTGATTTCACTGGAATTAAGGGTGATGTTGTTGAAATTCTGAGGATTTTACTCGGACAAGAGAAGTAACCTACACACAGGAGGACTGACTGATGTCACAGAACGAAGAAAGAGAAAAGTGGTTATCACGGGAAGAAGAGATTGAACTCGCCATCCTGCTTATAGTTGGAACACCCCTGGGTCTAACTATGGCTGGGGCAACTGTAATAGCACTAACCGGGATAATGGTTCGGGATAGTCTGAAGATGGGTGCTTTCTTCTACTCCGGTGCTCTAATGTTGGCGTTTCCTGATCCCGCCCGGAGAATCTGTTCGCCACCTCTGGAATTGGCTGAGGAATTAGCTGAAAAACTTCTGCGTCCGCTCGATGTCTTTGAAAAAGTTCTGGATTGGACTTGGGGGGATTAGACGCGAACATCTTAGCTGCAAATTTAATTTTGCAGCTTTTTTATTTCAATTGATTTTGCTTTCTCTGCCAAAGTGGGCTAATATAAGCGGGTAAGCTATTTTGCGACCATGACCAAAACCCAAATAATCCGACAATTAACGGAACTGCGCAATAAAACAGCTCAACAGCAGAAGATTGAGCCGTTTAAGATATTGCAATTTCGAACTATTAATGAGATTGCGGCTAAGCGGCCGTCCAATTCTAAAGAGCTTTTGGCGGTGAAGGGGATTGGCGATAAAAAGCTGGCGCAATTTGGCGATAAAATTCTCGCGATTGTAAACAGTGAACCGGAGTTCACCGTTAAGGAAGTTGGCGGTCAGGCAGTGTCCAGCGGCGATAATGGCAAAGAGGCTGCTGCCAGTGGCCACAAAGAGACCGAGGATCAGTTAGAGCCTGTCGACCAAGTTTTTACCGTCAGCAAATTCCTTGACCAAGTTAATGATATTTTGGGACAAAAGTTAGAAGATGTGAAAGTCCAAGGTGAGATTTCGGGATTGAATAATCATTCCTCGGGGGTGTATTTTGCCCTTAAGGACAAAGATGACGAAAGTGTGCTTTACTGTTTTCTAGCGCGCTGGATTTATCAGGATTTAGGATTTATTCTCGAAGACGGAATGGAAGTAAAAGCTGGTGGTGTGCCGGGAGTCTACAAGGCAAAAGGTAATTTCAATTTGCGGGTCGAGACACTAGAGCTCACTGGCGAGGGATCAATGAAAAAGGCCTATGAGCTGCTGAAGAAAAAGCTACAAGAAGAAGGCTTGTTTGATCGCAAGCGCGTATTGCCAGAATTTGTTGGGAAAATTGGGGTTATAACTTCGCGTAGTGGGGCCGTGATCGATGACTTCCGTAATAATTTGACCCGTCGTGGTTATCAGATCCATTTTCACGATGTGCGAGTGGAGGGAGTGCGAGCGGTAGAGGACATCATGAAAGCAGCGCAGTGGTTTAATAAAAATCAGCCTGATCTGGATGTATTGGTGATCATGCGGGGTGGGGGGAGTCTGGAGGACTTGCAAGCATTTAATAACGAGCTAGTGGCGCGGGCGGTGTTTGCTTCCAAGATCCCAACGATTTGTGGCATCGGTCACGACCGTGACGTGCCGATTACCAGCTTGGTAGGTGACACCTTAACTTCGACGCCAACAGCGGCGGCGGTGTTAATTAATGAAACTTGGCAGCGGTTGGAAGAAAAATTACCAGAAAATGAGCAATCGCTACTGAATAATTTCGAAAAGGCACTGAATAATAAATGTGTGCAATTAAGTGGATTGACGAGTGAATTGAACAACAAATTTGGTCAGATATTCTTGAAGCTGAAGAATTTACGACAAAAATTGTGTGATGAGTTAAGCAATCTTGGCCGAGAAGCCGTAATGGCTAGAAAAAAGGCAATGGAGATGGCTGGTAACTTAGTTCAGAGGTTCGAACAGGCATTAAATAGGGTTGGGAAAGGTTTAGTGGAGCAGGAAAAGTATCTGGCTGGCGTTAATCCAGAGCGAAATTTAAAGTTAGGGTACAGTATAGTAAGAAATAAAGCCGGCCAAATTGTGAGGGACGTTAAGGGCATTAAAGTAGGAGAAAAGATTATAGCTCAGGTACAGCAGGGAGAGATCGAATCACGGGTGGAAAAAATAAGTAATAAATAATTTAATATCATGCCAAAAAACGAAGCTAACATCAACGAGTCCCTCAACAAATTAGAGGATATTGTCAGCTGGTTTGACGAGCAAGAAGA
>JAHJQX010000038.1 GCA_018818965.1 Patescibacteria group bacterium
GTAAAGTTGTTGATGAAGAAGGTAATCCGGTTGACATGGAGATGCTGTCGCAATTATTACAACAACAGCAAGAGCAGGCGCTGGGTTTTAAAATGACTAAGCTCACCGGCCAGCATCTCAATAAATCCCAATTGCAATTTGACCAACAAACCAACCAACCGATTATTTCACTAGAATTTAATGACGAAGGCAAGAGGTTATTCGCCGAGATCACCGAAAGAAACGTAGGTAAGCCAATTGCGATATTTTTAGATGGGGCAGTTATTTCCGCCCCCACCGTAAATGAGCCTATTCGTGATGGCAGTGCTGTCATTACGGGACAATTTACTCTCGATGAAGCCAAAGAATTGGCCATGCGACTTAACGCCGGTGCTTTGCCTGTACCGATTGAGTTGCTCTCGCAAAATACTGTTGGCGCCACTCTGGGAAAGTCTTCAGTAGAAAAAAGCTTTCTGGCTGGCCTCATTGGCCTCGTGCTAGTAAGTCTTTTTATGATTATTTATTACCGCCTGCCAGGTGTTTTGGCAGTACTGGCTCTCGGCTTTTATGCGTTGTTAGTGTTAGCTTTATTTAAATTAATACCGGTTACTCTTACTTTGGCTGGCATTGCTGGTTTTATTCTATCCATTGGTATGGCGGTGGATGCTAATGTGCTGATTTTTGAACGAGTGAAAGAAGAACTGCGTCTCGGCAAAACAGTGAAGTCAGCTATTGACTCTGGCGTAAAACATGCTTGGGTGTCTATTCGGGATTCAAATGTTTCGACCATTATCACTTGTGTTATTTTAGCTTGGTTTGGCGTGGGCATCATTAAAGGATTTGCGATTACGTTAGGCCTGGGCATATTAGTCAGTATGTTCTCGGCTATTGTGGTAACCCGCATGCTACTATATCTAGTATTGGGGAAAAAAGTCGGCCAGAAGATGTGGTTGTTGGGTATTAAAAAGGAAACTTAATATGTTATCTATTATCAAAAAACGCAAGATCTGGTTTGGGCTCTCAGGAGTTTTAATAGTCGCTTCGCTAGTTGCTTTGGTTGTTTTTGGTTTAAATCTGGGGATAGATTTTAAAGGTGGTTCGCTGACAGAGTTGGAATTTGCCGATAGCCGACCCGAGAAGGCGGAGCTAGAAAAGGCGGTGACTGACTTTGGCCTCAAAGATATATCTGTTCAAACTACCGAAGATAAAGGCTATATTGTCAGAACTGAGACTATTGACGAGGTAAAACACCAGCTATTACTACAAAATCTTCAGGAAAAATACAGCCGTGTAGAAGAAATTCGCTATGAATCAATTGGTCCGACAATTGGCAATGAACTGAAGGGTAAAGCTATTTATGCTTTGGTGATGGTAATTGTTGCTATTGTCTTGTATATCGCTTATGCTTTTCGCAAAGTTTCCGTCTCAATCTCCTCCTGGAAATTTGGACTCTGTGCGATCGTAGCTTTGTTTCATGATGTTATCGTGGTGTTGGGAATATTTGCTCTGCTAGGCAAATTTGCCGGCGTACAAATTGATAGCTTATTTGTCGTTGCTCTATTAACAGTGCTTGGTTACTCAGTTAACGACACGATCGTTGTTTTTGATCGGGTGCGTTATAATATTATAAAATCTACTAGTAAGTCGTTAGAGGACACTGTCGAGCAGGGAGTGAACCAGACGCTAGTGCGTTCCCTCAATACTTCCATTACTACTTTATTGGTCTTATCGGCTTTGTACTTATTCGGGGGCGCCACCATTAGCTGGTTTATTCTGGCCTTGATTGCCGGCGTAGTGGCTGGTACTTATTCATCAATATTTGTCGCTAGTCCGTTGCTGGTGGCGTGGAGTAAGAGATAATTATGCCTACTGAATATCGCACTCACACCTGCGGAGAATTGGATAAAAAAGACGCTGAAAAGGAAGTCAAGCTATCTGGCTGGGTTCATAGTCGCCGCGATCACGGGGGGGTTATTTTTATTGATTTGCGTGATCATTATGGAATTACCCAGGTGAAGGTGAATCCGGATGTAAAAGACGCTTTCGTAGTAGCTGATAAAGTGCGTTCAGAGTTTGTCGTGCAAGTAACTGGTAAAGTTATTGCTCGACCAGCCGCTATGGTAAATCCCAAGCTAGATACTGGAGAGATAGAAATCGATGTCTCGGCCGTAGAAATCCTCAACGAATCACTGACGCCTCCTTTCGAAATTGACAAGGAACAGCAGGTCGATGAGGAATTACGTTTAAAATATCGTTATCTCGATCTGCGTCGAGTTAAATTACAAGAATACATTAAATTACGTCACCAAGTCATTAAATTTATCCGTAATTACTTAGATGAACGAGGCTTTATTGATGTCCAGACGCCAATTATGGCCAATTCTTCCCCGGAAGGCGCTCGTGACTTTATTGTGCCTAGTCGTCTGCATCCGGGAAAGTTTTATGCCCTGCCGCAAGCTCCCCAGCAATTTAAGCAACTCCTGATGGTGGCGGGTATTGATAAATATTATCAAATTGCGCCTTGTTTTCGCGATGAAGATCCGCGAGCTGATCGCGCTCCCTGCGAATTCTACCAACTAGACCTGGAAATGGCCTTTGTCGGGCAAGAGGATGTCTTTCAGAGCCAAGAACCACTCTGGGTTGAATTAACAGAGAAAATCGCCGGCAAAAAGATACTGAAAAAACCATTTCCGCGCATTCCGTATCGCGAAGCAATGTTAAAATATGGTAGTGACAAACCAGACCTCCGCTTCGACCTAGAAATCCAAGATGTCTCGCAAATTTTCACCGATAGTAAATTTCAAGTATTTAAGTCTGTTTTAGAAAATAAAGGAGTTGTGCGTTGCCTGAAAGCCGAAGGAGCTGGCAAGAAGTTTTCGCGCAAGCACATTGACGAGTTGACCGCGATCGCTCAGGAAAATGGCGCCAAAGGCCTCGCCTATATCATTTATGAGGGTGGGGAATTAAAATCGCCGATTTTGAAGTTCCTTTCCGAGAAAGAAATAGCTAAATTAGCGCAAATATCAGACGCTAAAGACGGTGATATCGTGTTTTTTGGAGCCGATGAAGAGAAAATAGTCTGTCAGGCTCTGGGAGCTGTTCGCTCCGAGCTCGGTAAGCGCCTAGAATTAACTAATTCCAACGAGATTGCTTGGGCTTGGATCACCGATTTTCCAATGTATCAATATGACGAGCAGGCAGACAAGATAGACTTCATGCATAATCCTTTTTCAATGCCACAGGGAGGCATGAAGGACTTAGAAAGCAAGAGTCCCCTCGATATTTTAGCTTACCAATACGATATCGTCGGTAATGGCTATGAACTGTCTTCGGGAGCAATCCGCAATCACCGGCCCGATATTATGTACAAAGCCTTTGCGATCGCCGGCTACAATAAAGAACAAGTAGATAAGAACTTTGGCCATATGATTAAGGCCTTTAAATATGGCGCTCCGCCGCATGGTGGCTACGCTCCGGGGATTGATCGTATCCTCATGGTACTCACCGGTAACGAAAATATCCGCGAGATTATCGCTTTTCCGAAAAATGGCTCCGCTTATGATCCGATGCTCGATACGCCAGCTGAGGTAAGTGAAAAGCAGTTGAAAGAAGTGCATATTAAGACAAATATTAAAAACAATGTCACCCCTCAAGAAACTTCTCAATAAACTTGATGGAAGTAAGATAAAATACAAAGTTGTAGAACATCGCAAGGTCTACACCACTTTTGATGCTGCTCAAACGCAGAAAATTAAGCCTCAGCAAGTGGCTAAGACACTGCTAGTAAAAGGGGATAACAACTTTTACTTTGCCATCATCCCTGGCAACCGCAACTTAGATTCTCAAAAACTCAAAGCGGTAATGAACAAATATCTTGTTCAGCAGGAGGAGAAGTCCAGTGAAACGGGATCCCGGTCAAAATCAGGGAAAATCAAAAAGCTCAGTATCGCCAATGAAGCTCAGATTAAGCGTAATTTTACTAAAACGATGGGAGCGTTACCACCATTTGGTAGTCTGTATAAATGTCAGACTTTTGCCGATAAGTTACTACTCAAAAACAGTAAAATCAACCTCAATGCTGGTAGTTTTACGCAGTCGCTAGAGATGACCTCGGCTCAATACAAAAAATTTGAGGAACCAATCGAAGGAAGTTTTAGTAAAGCCAGAAAAAAATGATCAAAATCCTCATAATCGGTTCCAAAGGCATGCTCGGCACCGAACTGGTGGAAGTTTTTTCGACCAGTGATTACAAAGTATATAAGGCAGATTTGCCAGAGATCGATATTACTGATTCAGCGTCTATCCAAGGCAAATTAGGTGAAATTAAGCCCGATATCGTTATCAATGCCGCTGCCTTCACTGATGTTGATGGCTGTGAGGAACAAATAGAGCTTTGTCACAAAGTAAATGGCCAAGCACTGGAGTATTTAGTCAAAGAATGTAATAAAGTAGGCTCTACTCTAGTTCATTACAGCACTGATTATGTTTTCGACGGCGAAAAAGAAGAGGGTTATAAGGAAGCTGACCAGACCAATCCGCAAAGTCAATACGGCAAATCGAAGGAACTAGGCGAAAAAAACCTCCAAAAATACGGCGATAAATATTACCTAATCCGACTTTCTTGGCTTTTCGGCAAACACGGTAATAATTTTGTGGAAACTATGCTAAGATTGGCTAGGGAAAAAGATAGGTTAGAAGTTGTTAACGATCAGTTTGGTAAACCAACCTACGCTAAAGATCTAGCAATTAGAACAAAAGAGTTATTAGAAAGCCAAAAAGCGTTTGGTATTTATCATATTACGAACGAAGGAGTAACTTCTTGGTATGATTTCACCCGGGAGATATTTAAGCTAGCTGGGATAAAAACACCAGTCACACCGGTCACGACCGATAAATTTCCCCGACCAGCCAAGCGACCACATTATTCCGGACTGATTAACACGAAATTGCCACTGTCGCGACCCTGGCAGGAAGCTTTGGGAGAGTATTTAGATGAAATCTGACGTGTTTTTTAAAAGATACTAGGAGTAGTAAGGCTAGTTTGATACATATAACCAAAATTTCATGAAAGGCATCGTTCTTGCCGGTGGCAATGCTACCAGGCTTTATCCCCTAACGGCTACCACTTCCAAACAACTTTTACCTGTCTATGACCGACAGATGATTTTCTACCCGCTTAATACTCTAATAAAGGCTGGTATCAAGGAGATTCTGGTTATTGTGGCACCAGACCATAGCGGACAATTTCTCAACTTACTGGGTTCACTTTTTAAGAACCATGGCATCCAACTTCTATTTGAAGTGCAAAAAGTGCCAGCTGGTTTGCCGGAAGCTTTTGTTCTCGGGGAAAATTTTCTTGATGATGATAATGTTACTCTAATTCTGGGCGACAATATTTTTGAGGATGATTTTACTCCAGACATCAAAAATTTCCAATCAGGCGGTAAAGTGTTTGCTACCAAAGTCCCCGATCCAGAACGATCAGGAGTTGTTAAATTTGATGATAAAGGTAAGGCTATCCAGATAGTTGAAAAACCGAAAAAATGGATAAGTGATTTTGTGCTAACTGGTCTTTATGTGTATGACAATAGGGTTGTGCAGGCAGCTAAAGATCTCAAACCTTCGGGGAGAGGAGAATATGAGATAGTGGATTTGCATAACTTTTACCTCGAAAAAAATGAACTAGCGGTGAAAGTTTTTGATGGGGAATGGCTTGACGCGGGGACATTTGACTCATTACTAGAGGCGGGGCAGGTGGTTAAAGAAAAAAAGCTTTTTGAAAATTTCGATCCAATTATTAATAAAGCCATCCAGGAATTTAACGAACAACTGAAAAAAATCTCAAAGAAAATACTGAGCTAGATTATGGGTGGCGATTTTTTACAGTCAACCTAAAACCTATGAAAGTTATCGTTACCGGCGGTGCCGGTTTTATCGGTTCCCACATCGTAGACAAACTTATTGCCAAAAACTATCAGGTAGTAGTGATAGATAGTTTAGTGACGGGCAAAAAGGGGAATCTTGACTCAGCCGCCAAATTTTACGAAACTGATATCCGAGATAAAAAAGCAGTCGCCAAAATATTCTCCATTGAAAAGCCCGATTTAGTTTGTCACCAGGCTGCCCACGCTAGTGTGCGAGAATCAACTGCTGATCCCCAATATGACGCTGACGTTAATATTCTTGGTTCCTTGAGTATTTTACAAAGCTGTGTGCAGGCCAAAGTGAAAAAGATTGTCTTTGCTTCAACGGGAGGAGCCCTGTACGGTGATGCCGACCAAATGCCGACACCAGAAACTTATCCCACCAAACCAATTTGTCCCTACGGAGTAGCTAAGTTGAGCGTCGAACAATATCTACATTACTACCATAAAATATTTAAATTACCTTACGTTATTTTACGCTACGCTAATGTTTATGGCCCGCGCCAAGATCCTCACGGTGAAGCGGGAGTGGTAGCTATCTTTTCCCAAAAGATGATCGCTGGTGAGCAGCCGATTATTAACGGCAATGGCGAGCAAACTCGGGACTACGTCAGTGTCAAAGACGTGGTCGCCGCAAACATTAAGGCGCTTGAGAGTGGCTTTATAAATGAAACTTTCAATATCGGCACCGGCCAAGAAACTTCAGTTAACAAACTTTTTCAGACAATGGTGAAAATCATTGGCAAACCAATAAAAGAGAAATATGGTCCGGCCAAAACTGGTGAACAGAAAACCAGCGCTCTGAGTTGGGATAAAATAAAGCAAGAACTTAACTGGCAGCCGACAGTTGATTTACCGGCCGGTCTAGCAGAAACAATAAATTCGTTTCAGTAAAATAAATTACCTATGAAAATATTAATTACTGGAGTATCGGGGTTTGTCGGCAGCTATCTGTTAGAAAAATTGTTCCGTAATTCTGAAGAAAGTTTGGCGGTGCATGGCACTTATGTTAATAACAAAGAGCAGGACAATATTAGTCACTGGAAAGAAAAAATAAATTTGCACGCCTGTGACATTAGCAACGCCGATCAAGTCCAAGCAGTTATCAAAGAAGTACAACCTGATCAAGTCTACCACCTAGCAGCTATGTCTTCCGGGGCGGCCGAGGATCGAGAGAAAGTTTTAGCGGTAAATGTCGTGGGAACATTAAATATCTTGCAAGCTTGTCAGGATTTGAATAAAAAAGTTAGAGTTTTACTAACTAGTACTGGTTATGTCTATGGGTCATCAGCCGAGCAACAGCCTTTTAGTGAAGAAGATAAACCACAGCCAATGGGTGTCTATGCTGAAAGTAAATACGAGATGGAGAAAAAAGTGCTGGCGGCGGATTTATCAAATGTTGAAATTATTATTTCCCGCGCTTTTAACCACACTGGCCCTAAACAAACACCTGATTTTGTTGTGCCCGCTTTTGCCAAGCAAATAGCCGAAATAGAGGCTGGTAGATCGCAACCCACTCTGTTTGTTGGCAATTTAGAAGCGATTAGAGACTTTTTTGATGTCCGAGACGCTGTTAAGGCTTACACCCTATTAATGAGCAAGGGTAAATCAGGTGAGATCTATAACGTGGCTTCTGGCCAAGCCATTCAGATCTCGGAAATTTTAGATAAATTATTGACTTTATCGGCTAAGAAAATTAACATAGAGCAGGATAAGGATCGAATGCGGCCATCAGATCTGGCTCATTGTGTTGGTAGTTATGATAAAATACAGAACGAGTTAGGGTGGGAACCGGAGATTAATTTTGATAACACCTTATCTGATGTTTTAGATTATTGGCGTACCGAGATAGCTGATAATAAACAAATTGTATAAACTAATCAAAACCAATTACTGGTTTTTTGCTTATACTAAAAAGATAATATGACAACTAAGAAAAAAAGAGCGTTAATTACCGGAATTAATGGGCAAGATGGGTCTTATTTAGCTGAACTACTACTTAAAAAGGGATATAAAGTCTATGGCATTATGCGTCGCCTAAGCGTTCCCAATACAGAAAATATCCAACACATTATTGATAAAATAAAAATCTACGACGGGGATTTGCTTGACGAAGGATCTTTAATTCGAGCTATTAAAGATTGTCGGCCGGACGAGTTATACAATTTGGCTGCTCAGTCATTTGTTAAATCCAGCTGGAATCAACCAGTTTTCACCGGCGAGATAACCGGCTTGGGCGTAATGAGAGTGCTAGAAGCCATTCGTAACACCAAACCTGATATTAAATTTTATCAAGCCTCTTCCAGTGAAATGTTTGGCTTAGTGGAAGAAATTCCACAAAGTGAGACAACTCGCTTTCATCCTCGTAGCCCCTACGGCGTAGCCAAGGTTTTTGGTCACTGGACAACAGTAAACTACCGCGAGAGTTTTAATATTTATGCTTGTAGTGGTATTTTATTTAATCACGAATCTCCTCGTCGGGGACTGGAATTTGTCACCCGAAAAATTTCCTATGGTGCTGCTTGTATTGCACTGGGAATCAAAGATTCACCAGCCGTCAATGAAGAAAAGGAGCCAATTGTAAAAAACAATAAAATAAAATTGGGCAATTTAGACGCCAAACGTGACTGGGGATATGCGAAAGATTATTGTATTGATCTGGATACAAGTATTTTAACAACCGGGGGATTTAAATATTATCATGAAATTAAAGAAAATGACATTGTTCTAAACTATAACCAGAAAAATGACTGCCTGGAACAAGATAAGGTACTTAAAAAAATATTGATTGATGATAGTAAGGAAATGTATATTTTTTCCGGTCGAGGAATAAAGTTACGTTGCTCAGCTAATCACCGGATCTATTATCAAAAAAAATCTAAAACTAGCAAGGGTGGTTGGAGTACTTGGAAAATCTGCACAGCACAAGAATTTTATCAGAAATTAAAAAATCTGCAGCTAAGAACTAAATATGATTTTCGATTACCTCATACGCAAAATTATAAAAGTCCTAATGTTAATATAAAAAAAGATTGGTTTAAACTAATCGGATATTTAGTAAGCGAGGGATGTTTTTCTGATGCTAATAGAAGCATTTGTATTTCTTTGTCTCAATCAAAAGTCGCAAATCGAGAAATTTATGATGATATCATAAAATGTCTAAAGAATCTGAACTTAAGTTACAGACAAAATGAACGGAGTGATGGCGTAGTAGAATTTATTTTTAGGGCTGAGAGCTCTCGCAAAATTATCGATTATTTCGACGGTTTTGATATTCATAAAATGCCAAAATGGGTCTATAATGCTGGCAATAAACAACTAGAGTTAATTCTAAAAGCTATGATGGATGGCGACGGATCATGGGGAACAATGACCTATATTTCTAACCGGAAAGATTTAATTCACGATTTTCAAACTATAGCTACTATTTTGGGATACAGAACCACACTTCATAGCAGAAAATCAGGAATGCATGAGTGCTGTTTAATATCAAAAAGAAAAAAATATGCCTACGTTACAGATTGTAAAAAAGAAAAAAGTAGCGAACAGATATGGTGCGTAACAACCAAAAACGGAACGATTGTAACTAACAAAGATAGCGGGATAGCAGTAAGTGGGAATTGCGAGGCAATGTGGCTCATGCTGCAACAAAAAAATCCTGACGATTATGTGGTAGCCACTGGAGAAAATCATTCCATCAAAGAATTTGTCCAAGAAGCTTTCAAGTGCGCCGGCGTTACAAATTGGCAAAAGCATATTCAAATCGATAAAAGATTCCTGCGACCAGCGGAAGTAGATTACCTGCGTGGCAATTGTGCCAAAGCTAAGAAAAAACTTGGCTGGAAACCGAAAACTAGCTTCAAAGAATTAGTAAAGATAATGGTTGAAGCTGACATTAATAAACTGAGAGATAAATAAACATAATAAAAATGATAAAAAAAGAAGGCCCATACGTTTTTACTTCCGAGTCAGTGACCGAAGGACATCCTGATAAAGTTTGCGACCAGATCTCCGATGCTGTCCTTGATGATATTTTAGCTCACGACCCTAAGGGTAAATGCTGTTGCGAGACCATAACAACGACGGGGTTGATTATGGTAGCCGGGGAGATTACCACCAAACACTACGTTGACATTCCAGCGATAGTCCGCGGCACTTTAAAAGATATTGGCTACACCAACGCAGACTACGGCATCGATTATAAAAGCTGCGCCGTCATAAACGCTATTGATGAGCAAAGTAGTGATATCGCTCAGGGTGAAGAAGATACGGCTGGTGAACATAAAGAGATGGGGGCTGGTGACCAGGGAATGATGTTTGGTTACGCTTGTCAAGAAACTCCGGAATTGATGCCTTTACCGATCACCCTGGCTCATAAATTAACCAAAAAACTAGCCGAGCTGAGAAAGAATAAGCAAATCCCGTATCTGCGACCCGATGGCAAATCACAGGTGACAGTTGAGTATAATGGCAGTAAACCGGTGCGCGTGGATGCTGTCGTTATTGCTGCTCAGCACAATGAAGATGTAGAACTAGCCAAAGTCAGAGAAGACATTATTAATCAAGTTATTAAACCAGTTTGTGGTGATTATCTTGATGATAAGACTAGATATTATGTCAATGAAACCGGTCGGTTTGTTGAAGGTGGTCCGCACGCCGATACCGGTCTAACGGGACGCAAAATTATTGTTGACACTTACGGTGGTCGGGGAGCGCACGGTGGTGGTTGTTTCAGTGGTAAAGGACCTAATAAACAAGACCGATCCGGTGCCTACCTGGCTCGTTATATTGCCAAAAACATTGTCGCCAGTGAATTAGCTGAAGCTTGTGAGCTTCAACTATCTTACGCTATTGGCTATCCGGAGCCAGTATCAATCATGGTAGAAACCTTCGACACCGGAAAATTACCAGAAGAAAAATTGGTTAAGCTAGTTAGAGATAATTTTGATCTTACTCCTTCTGGTATTATTAAATCACTTGATTTGGAAAGACCGATTTATAAAAAAACAGCTGCTTATGGACATTTTGGACGTAGCGAGGAGGAATTTAGCTGGGAAAAGACAGATAAAGTAAAAGTGTTAAAGAAAGCAGCTGGGATATAACAGTAAATAATATACAACTAACAAATTCCAATGGCCAAACAATTTACAATTACTAAATTACAAAAAGGGATTATTTGTGTATTGTAGTTTGTGTATTGTTTGTGATTTGGTGCTTGTGATTTGAAATTTATAATTTCTAAATGAACATCATCGTTGTCGGCACAGGTTATGTTGGTCTAGTTGCTGGTGCCTGCTTGGCTAAAATAGGCCATCAAGTTACCTGCGTTGATATTGATAAGAAAAAAATAGCCAGGTTAAAACAGGGACAGATTCCTATCTACGAACCTGGACTTAGCGACGTGGTGAAAGAAGAGGTGGCAGCGGGAAAGCTACTGTTTTCTACTTCTCTTAAGGATGTTTTAGCTAAGGCTAAGGCCATTTTTATTGCTGTCGGTACTCCAATGCGACGTGATGGTAAGGCTGATTTGCAGCAGGTAGAAACCGTAGCCAAGGAAATCGGTAAAAACATTAAAGACTACAAGGTAATTGTCAACAAGAGCACTGTCCCCGTAGGCACTGGCCAAGAAGTAACCGAAATAATTGCGCAGGATTACCAAGGAGATTTCGACGTTGTTTCTAACCCGGAATTTTTGCGCGAAGGATGCGCCGTTAAAGATTTTCTGGAGCCAGATCGGATTGTGATTGGTGCCAACAGCAATCGAGCACGCGATTTAATGTTAGAGATCTATGAACCACTAGATTTCAAAAAAATTACTGTCTCGGTAGAAAGTGCCGAAATGATTAAATATGCTAGCAATGCTTTTCTGGCAACAAAAATATCATTTATTAACGAAATTGCCAATATCTGCGATATTGTTGGTGCCGACGTAGAGGATGTCGCCCGCGGAATGGGATTAGACAATCGCATCGGGCCTAAATTTCTTAAAGCGGGAATTGGTTATGGTGGTTCTTGCTTCCCTAAAGATGTAAATGCTCTCAACCAAATCGCTGGTACTTCTGGCTACGATTTCAAATTATTGAAGGCAGTCATTGAAGTAAACATCAAACAACGCTTGCTTGTAATCGACAAATTAGAAGAGCTACTGGATAAAATAAAGGATGAGCCTATTTGTATTTTAGGCTTGGCTTTCAAAGCCAATACGGATGATGTTAGAGAATCAGCGGCAGTTGATATTATTCGCACCTTGACCGGCTTAGGCGCTTCTATCAGTACCTATGACCCCGAAGCAGCTGAGCAAGCTAAAAATATCATGAACGGCGGGGTAAAATTCTTTGACGATCCTTATGAAGCCATCAAGGGCGCCAAGGCGTTAGTTATTGCTACCGAATGGCCCGAGTTTGAAAAATTAGACTATAAGAAAATATTTGGTTTATTAGAAGACCCCAAAGTTTTAATTGATGGTCGGAACCTTCTTGACCCGGACGAAATGCGTAAGTTAGGATTTAAATATGTTGGGGTAGGGAGGGGTAAGTTGTAAAAATGAATGTCTTAGTCACTGGTGGCGCTGGCTTTGTTGGCAGCCACACCATTAGAAAACTACTTGAACGGGGAGACAAAGTCGTCTGTATCGATGATTTCAATGGTTTTAATAATCCAAAAATTAAAGAGGATCGTATCCGGGATTTCCCCGTCGATGATTTTAAACTCTTCCGAGCTGATATTACCGACTTTCAAATGCTGCAAAACATTTTTGAATATAATGACATTGAGGCAATCATTCATCTAGCTGCCCGCGCCGGTGTGCGCAATTCAATCGAAGATCCTCGCCTGTATTCGGAGGTTAACGTGGCTGGCACAATCCACTTGTTGGAATTGGCCAAAAAGCATGCTATCAACCACTTTGTGTTTGCTTCTTCCTCTTCAGTCTACGGTGGAAATAAAAAAGTTCCCTTCTCCGAAGAAGATGCGGTTGATTACCCGATTTCACCCTATGCCACCACTAAGCGGGCGGGGGAGCTTTCCTGCCACACCTATCATCATCTCTTTGGTATGAATATCGCCTGCTTACGATTTTTTACTGTTTATGGCCCCTGGGGACGAATGGATATGGCTCCCTACAAGTTTACGGACTTGATTGCTAAGGGTCAGTCAATCGAAATGTATGGCGATGGTACTTCCGAACGTGATTACACTTATATTGATGATGTTGTCAGCGGTGTCCTCGCAGCCCTGGAGCTCGTTCAGAAAAATGAACCAGTATTTGAAATTTTCAATTTAGGCAACTCGCAAACAGTCCCACTAAAAAAATTCATCAGCTTAATTAGTAAAAACCTCGGTCAAGAAGCTAAAATCATCAAAAAGCCAATGCAGCCGGGGGATATGAAGATCACCTACGCTGATATTACTAAAGCCAAAAAATTACTAGGTTATGATCCGCAAACCAGTATCGAAGAAGGACTACAAAACTTAGTGAAGTGGTATCAGCAAGAGGCGTTTAAGAAATATTAATGACGCAGGAGTTAGGGGTGAGGGTGGAGCTTAAGTAAATACAAAACGCCGCCGATCACAAATATAATAAGAATGATATTAAGGCTTAAAAAATCCGAAATAAAGCCTTTTTTTATTTGGTCAATAAAATAGAAGAGGAAATAAGTAAGGCCGTACGCCCAAAATACTAAGCGACCAATCTCGGCTAGATATTTTCTGGTTTTAGCGAATTTTTTGAATTTTGCATTCATAATTTAAAACCAACTTTTAATCTTCGTCTTGATTCTATCCCAAGTGATCGGATCCTTCTCTAACTTAACTTTGATGTGGTTAATTTTGAGTTGACGTTGATTCTCGTATAAACCGGGCGCGGATAATCTAAATTTCAATTGCTGATCGTCATTAATATAGGTCTTGGTTAAATCAAACTCAACTGTAGCCTCTTTCCAACCATCACCCAAATCCGGCGGCGAATTGTAATTAGCAATTATGTAATCAATATCATCCAGGTTAGTCTGCCCAGACAATCCAATAATATTCTCACGCTGCGGAGTAAAATAATGCTCCGGAGCTAGCACAAAGTAGCCATCAGATTCAATAATAACATTGCTTTTAGGAATATCTATAGTGCTTAGCTCTGCTTTGGACTCGACCACGTATTTTTTATCCACCTCCTCTATTTTTAATGTTTCCTCGTCCATTACCACATCTTGTAAATAGTCTAAATTATTAGTGGAAATGTTTAGAGTATTGGCTTTAGAATAAAGCTTTACGGGTATATCACAGGTACTGGCGGTAGCTAAATCATAAAGGCAGGAATTTGTCGGGTGGATCTGGCGCGCAAACATGATTAGCTGTTGTTTAGTGCTAATATTACTGATAACTACATCGTTACCAGCGTTAATTACTAAATTATAAACACCCCGTGGTAAATCAGGAATATCCACTACTAACTGATCGAGCGAAGAAACTGCCCGCGTTGATTCACTAATACCATCACCATTCACCTGGTATTCTTTGATTTTATTGCCAGTCTTATAGTTATAAACTTCGACTGTAAAAGAATCTCCACCCCAAGCTTGATTAATATCTTTAAACTGAAAGGTGTAAGAAAGAGATTCTTGATCAAGATAGGTCAAAATAGTGTGTGCTCCCTGCAGCGGTGTATTTAAAACTAGATCAGTAGTCTGAGGTCGGTAATTTTCTATTTGGATATCTCTTTTGGTTTCATCGAAGTCGTTAAAATTATAGGTGGCGATTTTTTGATCAGTGGGTGGGTTACTTGTAAAATCAGAAATTGTCTGATATTCATCTTTTTTTTGCCAAAGAGTGGTACTATCATCCGACAGCGAAGACCAAGTAAGCTGATCAATAAATTTGTTCTCTAGGCCTTGATCAAGATATGATTGTTCTTGTTTGGTGTTCTGAACACCCAGATTAACTAGCGGCTGGCTTTCATTTTTATAGGCAATAGAGACTTCTGCCTTTTTGTATAAGCGCGGTAAGGTAAGATCAAAATAAACTGTGTCACCAATAATGGTTTTGACATAATTCCCACCCTCTTTCTGAACACGCTCCGTTCGCTCACTGGGATAAAGATCAGAGATAAAGGGGGAGTCAGAGCGAAAATTTTGTTGCAAAATAAGAGTGCCGCCCGGAGCAAACTGCTTATTTAAAACCCAACCCAATAGACAGAGGGGGGGAATAATGACAATAATTTTGATAATAAGTAGGGTTATTTTCATTACTCCGTGTAAAATAATTATCACTTTATCTACCTAATGATACCATACTTACCACTTTAAACAATTATTGACAAATAGGCCATTATTTACTAGGGTATAATGAAAGTCGAAAATGACTGCACGTTAACAAACCGTAAACACAAGCTGTTTTAGGACAGCTTTTACCGAAATGAGGGATCAAAATGACTACGGAAGAGAGAATGCAGAGACTGGTGGGGACTGTCCTCAAAGACACCTACCGGCTGGAGGAAATAATCGGTGCAGGAGGCATGGCGGTGATCTTTTTGGCGATGGTTACTAGTCTGGCCAGGAAGGTGGCTGTCAAGGTTTTCCCGGGCAGCAATATGGATGATAACTTCACCCGTTTTAAGCGGGAGGCGGAAATAACTAGTAGGCTTGCTCACCCCAACATCATCATGGCGTTGGACTTCGGTCAAACGCCCTCTGGGATGCCCTATATCGTAATGGAATATTTGGAAGGGGAGGATCTGGAGCAGAGGTTGTTGCGGGAAATCCCCCAGCGGGATAGGAATGGACGGAAAACTCTCCTCGAGCTTGAAGAGGTGGCAGACATTGTCAAACAGGTCGCTTCCGGCCTGGCTGCTGCCCACTCGGCGGGGGTTGTCCATCGCGATCTCAAGCCGTCTAATATCTTCCTCTGTCGACACACGGGAGGGGACGAGACGGTAAAGGTGGTGGACTTCGGC
This sequence comes from Patescibacteria group bacterium, assembly GCA_018818965.1. Classification (GTDB taxonomy): domain Bacteria; phylum Patescibacteriota; class JABMPQ01; order JABMPQ01; family JABMPQ01; genus JABMPQ01. The sequence goes on from JAHJQX010000038.1 coordinate 15,847, forward strand.
ATTTCGATGATGAAGGGACTCAGCCGGCTGACCGCCCGGGACATTGTACCGGGAACGCCCGTCTATGCTTCTCCGGAGCAGATTAGGTGCCAGGATCTTGATCAGCGCACCGACATCTACTCCTTGGGAGTGACCATCTACGAGATGCTGACCGGGCGCTGGCCGTACGGGAAGTGGCCACAGGAGGGGGGTTCCGTTCTGGACGTCATGCGGAAGATAGGCGAAGAGATGCCGGCGCCGATGCCCGAAATTCACCCCGCGGTCGAGGAAGTGGTGCTCAGGGCTCTGAGTAAAGACAGGGATAAACGCCACCAGACGATGGATGACTTCCGCAGGGACTTTGAGGTGGCGGTGGACCACTTGGCGGAGCAGACTCTGATCCGTTCAAATCCACTAAATGGGGGGGCACCAGGGAAAAAGACTCTTTCCTGGGGAGCGTCACCTGCAACCCCGGGGTCGTCGGAAATTCCCACGGAGCCATTTTCTCCGCCCACAACAGCTGCGGGTGAGATCATCACGTCAGAAGTCCCGTTGCACATGGCCCACCAAGACACCGAGCCGGATCCAACTCAGAGACATGGTGTCGTCCCGAGACCTGCCGACGCCTTCGCGACCACTGACGACAACACCCCTATCGTGTCCAAGCCGGACCCGCCAAAGTCACCTCACGACCACGGAACCGTCTGGATGGTTGCCAACCTGGTGAGGCCGAAGCGTCGATTAGTCGTACTACTGGGGGCAATCGGGCTGGTGTTTGCAGTGATGGCCGGCTGGTGGTATCTGTTCGCCACACCCTACAAGTCGAAGGGCGGCTCGCAGGTGGCAGTGGCCAAGGCAGCTGACGCTGGAGCCAAAGCGGTGATTGCCCAACCGACAACGCCGACCAAGGACGGCGGAGTCAGTGACGGAGAACCGACGCCAGCCGATGCCAAGGTGAATCAACCAGATCAGGGGACGGATCAACAGGCAATGCCTGCTCCAGATCTGACACCTGAGCCTGACGCCAGAGTGGTAACCCCGGACAGCCGACAGCCAAGCAGGCGACCGATCAAGCGGAACAGAAGGCGGCCGAAGAAGGACGCTGGAACACCGCCTGAGCCGGTCAAGTCGACCTACGGCAACCTGCGGGTCGGGGTGAAAGTTGGTGGCCAGGGTAAGATGGAAGTGACGGTTCTCCTCGACGGCAAGATTGTGGGGAAAACCCCGCTCTTTTTGCCCAAGGTGCCAACAGGTGTCCACCAGGTGGGAGCTCTCTACCAGTCTGATACCAGGACAGAACGAGTGGAGCTACAACCTGGGAAGACCAGCACGGTCATCCTGAAGTTCTGACAACCAACAATAGTGTCCGCTCAGGCCCACGCGGACTGTTGCGGACACTATTCTTTTTTTCTGGAGGAGGTCATGAAAAAACTGAAACTGATGCTGATTCTGGCAGTTTTTTTCTCGGGCCAGGCCCGGGGAGAAGCTGCCAGCGAAGCGGAGAAACTCTTGGAACAGGGCAAGAGCCACTTCAGCGTGGCCATGTTCCAGGAGTCGCTGCAAGCTTTGAACCAAGCTCTGAAGGTGACTCGCGATCCCAAGCTGAAGGCTCGCATCTTGGTCTATATTGCTCTCAATCACGGCGAGTTGGGCGATGGGGTAAAGGCTGAGATCTTTTTCACCGATGCCCTGAAGATCGACCCCACGGTCTGCCCCCAGGCGCCGCCCTTCAAGGAAACGCTGGTCAGTATCTGCCAAGGTGCCCGGCGCAAACTAAAGGGCGTGCTGCTCGTCGAGGCAAGCCCGGGCTGCCAGCTGCTGGTGGACAATCGGCCACGGCGCATCGGTAACCGCCTGGAACTGCCGATCGGAACCCACCGGGTCGAGGTCATCAGTTCCAAGGGACAGAAGCAGGCCAAGAGGGTGATCATCTACGCCGACAAGGAGGCGAGAGTGAAGTTCACCTTTCCCTCGCCGTCTTCTCAGAGGCAGCCCGGCCAGAAGCCCCCCGTCAAGCCGAAGGGTAGGCTCTGGACATGGGTGACAGCGGGTGGAGCGGCGGCGGCGCTGGTAACGGCAGCCGGTCTGCAGATCTCGGTCTACGGTGTCAAGTACCCGGAGTGGCAGGAGGGAGCTACGCGGGAAAAGCTGACGCCGGCCGAGGCTGACTACTTCAACGGCCTCAAGGACGAGATCGAGCGCGAGGAGATCACCTCCTACGCCCTGCTGGGAGTAGGAGGGGCGTTGGCAGTAACAGCGCTCGTGCTCTACTTCGTGGAAGGCTCCACGCCAGCTACGGAGAAGCCTGCACTGGCTACTCAAAAGTCCGCCTGGATGCCTCAAATCATCCCGGCAGTGGGGCAGAGTTCGCAAGGACTGCTGCTGCGCGTTCATTTCTAGCTCATCGTCAAGCCGAGGGTTGAATAAACTTCTCGGCTTTTTTTATTGGGCAGGAATGGAGAGTTTGTTTGCTTAAACAATGTAAAATTAATGTTTTTGGGTTTTTATTTACTAAAATTCAACCCGGATAAAAACGAGCCAACACAGAAGCACTAATTTCTTTAAAGAGCCATAAATAAGCTCTATAGAGGAAATCTTTGAGACTTTATTAGACTTAAGTCCTACGTCGTAAAGCTCACTTTACTTCGGTAAATTCTGCTCTTGACAAACCTTTACCTTTTATATACTATGATGATAGTACTTTCTATCCAAAAATCAAATGCCGCTCTTCTAGGCGGCCCAACAGTTTCTAGAAAAAACAGGAGGAGTCGATGGAAACCAAGAACCGCTGGGGGATTTTGGTTGTTGCTAGTTTGCTGGTGTCTGGGTGCACTCAGATGAACGATCTCGCCGCCCTCGATGGGGGGGCGCCGGACACGTTCGTCCCGGCTGATCAGGTGGTCATCCCGCCGCTCGACGGCAAGGTGCCCGATCCGGATCAGTGGCAGCCGCCTACGCCGGATCTGATGCCCTGGCCGGATAAGTTCATCCCGAAGGATGTGCAGATCAACAAGTGCGCTCCAGCCGCCAGCCGCACTTGCCCCTACACCGGCCCCGCCGGCACGGAGGGCAAGGGCGTGTGCCAGGCCGGGATCCAGACCTGCATCGACCCAGCGAAGGGACTCTGGGGCACCTGCACCGGCGAGGTCACCCCAAAGTTCGACGACTGCGACGGGCTGGACAACGACTGCGACGGCAAGGCCGACGAGCTCTGCTCTTCGCTGGTGTTGCACCTGACCGGTGATACCAAGGGGAGCGGCATCAACATCTATGCCGAAGACAAGTCCGGCAAGGCTCACCACGGAACACCGATGCCCTACCTCAAGGGACCAACCAGTGTCCCGGGCAAGGTGGGGAAGGCGTTCTCGCTGAATGGCATCGACCAGTACGTTAAGGTGGCGGACCATGTGGACTTCCAGGCGATGAAGAGTGGGTTCACCGTCATGGCTTGGGCCAGGTGGACCACGGTGGGGGAAAGGAGGTATGTTTTCCATAAGTTGGACGACCAGCCGGGAATCTTTTCCTATTACGGGTCGATGAGATTCTTCATTGATCAGAAGGGGAATGGTATCACCACAGGGAAGGTCGTGACCAACACCTGGATCCATCTAGCGATGGTCTACAACGGCTCGACCCTCACTGCCTACATCGATGGCATCGCTGTCTCCAAGACGATCACCTCCTCGCCTGGTGGTGAAATCAAAGTGGGGGGTGACGGTGTCACCGGAAGATATTTCGAAGGCCTGATCGACGAGGTGATGGTCTACACCACACCTCTCAGCGCCGCCGAGGTGAAGCTGTACATCGCTTCCACCGCTGGATCACCATAGAACTCCGCACTTTGCTCTTTGCCACTGTCTCTACACCGGGGGGATTGCACAATCCACTCGGTTTTTTTATTTCCGCCGCCAAAATTTGCATTTTATCGTCAATTCGGTTAGTATTTTTATAATAAATTCATATTCAGCGAAGTTAAATCATTTAAACATGGCTCACTACATTGTAACCGGTGGGGCGGGTTTTGTTGGTTCGAATATAGTCCACGCGCTGGTTAAGAAAAATGTTAAAGTGACAGTAATTGATAATTTGTCCACTGGCAAAATCAGTAATCTCAAAGATATTAAGAGTAAAATAACTTTTATTAAAGGGGATATTACTAACTTATCTCTTTTAATGAAAGCTTTTAAGGCAGGCAGTCTCGTTCTTCATCAAGCTGCTTTACCATCAGTGCCCCGCTCAATTCAGAACCCAGTAAAAACAGCGCAAAATAACGAAATGGGCACTCTTAATGTACTAACAGCAGCGGTAAAGAAAAAAGTTAAGCGAGTAGTTTACGCTGCCTCCAGTTCGGCTTATGGTGAACAAAAAACAGCCAAGAAAAATGAGCAGTTATACCCCCAGCCTAAATCTCCTTACGCTATTTCCAAATTTACGGGAGAACTTTATTGCCAAAATTTTTACGAAATCTACGGCCTGGAGACAATTTCTCTACGCTATTTTAACGTTTTTGGTTCTTATCAAAATCCTGATTCACAATATGCGGCCGTTGTTCCCAAATTTATTACTGCTATTTTAGAGCAGAAAAGACCGATTATATACGGAGATGGTTTACAAACAAGAGATTTTACCCACGTGGAAAATGTTATTAAGGCTAACATGTTAGCTTGTCAAGCTCCGCGCAAAGCATTAGGCAAGGTTTACAACGTAGCATGTGGTCAAAATATAAATTTGAACAAGCTATTGATCGTGATAAAAAAGAAATTAAATTCCGAAATAAAACCGATATACAAAGCCAGTAGACCAGGAGATGTAAAACATTCATTGGCTGATATTTCTTTAGCTAAAAAGTATCTACGATACAAACCAGAGATAGATTTTTCTACAGGAATTGATTTAACAATTAATTGGTACAAAAGTAATGCCTAAAAGTGACATTAAAATTGCCGTCGTGGGTCTAGGTTATGTTGGCCTACCCCTGGCAGTGGAATTTGGTCTAACCAAATTAGCTCCCGTGGTTGGTTTTGATATCAATCAGGAAAAAATCGCTGAACTTAAGCAGGGAATAGAATCAATGGGCGAGGTTGATCGGAAAAAGTTCAAAAAAGCTGATATTAATTACACCGATAAGGCCAGCGACATCAAGCAGGCGAATTTCATTATCGTTGCCATCCCCACTCCCATAACTAAAGCGAACAAGCCTGATTTAACCCCAATCATCAAGGCAACGGAGACGATAGGAGAGAATATAAGCAAAAATAGTATAGTAGTCTACGAATCAACGGTTTATCCAGGTGTTACCGAAGATATTTGTGTTCCAATTTTAGAAAAGCAATCGGGCTTGAAAAATTTAACTGATTTCAAAGTTGGCTATTCTCCCGAACGGATAAATCCCGGCGATAAAGAGCATACGGTAGACAAAATAATAAAAGTTGTCTCGGGTCAAGACAAAAAAAGCTTGACCATAATTTCCCAAGTTTATCGCACAATTTGTAAAAATGGTATTTGCCAAGCCTCAAACATTAAAACGGCAGAGGCATCAAAAGTAATTGAAAATACCCAACGTGATTTAAATATTGCTTTTATCAACGAACTGGCTCTGATCTTTAATAAAATGGGCCTTAATACTACCGAGGTGATTAAAGCAGCAGCTACTAAATGGAACTTTCACGAGTACCAGCCTGGTCTAGTAGGGGGGCATTGTATTGGCGTTGATCCTTATTACCTTACTCATAAAGCGCAGGAACTTGGTTATCATCCTGAAGTTATTCTGGCGGGGAGGAAAATTAACGATGCCATGGCCGAGAAAATTAGTGAAATGGTAGTTAAAGAACTTTTTAAACAAGGAAAATCTACTAAAAATACTAAGGTTTTAATAATGGGAGTAACCTTCAAAGAAGATGTGAACGACCGAAGAAATTCAAAAGTAGAAGATGTAATAAAAACTTTTCAAAATTATAACCTGAATATTGATATCCACGATCCAATGTTCAAACACGGAGAAAAATTATTTGGACTAACGAATAACTTGAAGCTATCAGATAAATATGACGTTATTTTTATCGGAGCGTATCATGACAAGTTCAAAAAATATAAATTAAATAATTTCAAAAAGATTTGTAAAAAAGAAGCTACCATCGTAGATATTAAATCTCATTTTAAAAAAGGAATGTTTAAGGGGACTGGCTTTACGCATTTTATTATCTAGACCGGCAAAATGAGAATATTAATGTTAAACTATGAATTTCCGCCACTGGGAGGAGGCGCCGGTAATGCTACTTATTATCTACTCAAAGAATACTCCCGATGCAGTGACCTAAAGATAGATTTAGTCACGTCGTCGGATAATAAATATAAAGAAGAAAAATTTGCTGATAATATCAGAATCTATTATTTAGATATCGGTAAAGAAGATAATTTACACCACCAGAGTAGCAAAGACTTATTAAGCTACTACTGGAAAGCGCGTTCCTTTTGCAAAAAATTATGCAAGAAGAGAAAATACGATTTCATTCACTCTTTTTTTGGTGTTCCCTGTGGCTATCTAGCTTTAAAGTTGAATTTACCATACCTTGTCTCACTAAGAGGATCAGACGTGCCAGGGCATAATCCAAAATTTGCTAAAATATATCTATTTTTAGGAAACCTGACAAAAAGGGTTTGGAGTAATGCGGAAGTGGTCGTGGCAAACAGTGAAGATTTAAAAAGAGAAGCGAAAGAATTTTTACCGATGGATTTTCCAGTAATTCCTAACGGGGTAGATGCTACATATTTTAAGCCAGCCAATAAAAAAGACGACACTTTCCGTATTTTGTATGTGGGTCGTCTTCATAAAATAAAAAATATTGACCTACTAATTAAAAGTTTTGCGGAATTTGCTAAGAACAATCCGGAAGTCAAATCAGAATTAAAACTAGTGGGAGATGGACCAGAACGTCAGAATTTATTGCGATTAGCCGAAGATAGTAATATTGCCCAATCTGTCAAATTCTTAGGCCGTCGAAATAAAAAAGAACTTTTGCGTTATTATCAGCAAGCCTCTGTCTTTACTCTCTTATCCGAACGTGAAGGTATGAGTAACACGGCTTTAGAGGCAATGGCCTGTGGCCTACCTGTCATTTTAAGCTCCACTGGCAGCAGCAATAACCTAGTTAGGGGAAATGGGATAATCACTGAAAAAGAACCTAAAAGTGTTGCCATTCATCTTAATAAATTATCCAGAAATAGAGACAAATTGAGCAAAATGGGACATGCTAGCAGGCAGATCGCCGAAAAGTTCAGTTGGGAAATTACTGCAAAACAATACTATAAAATCTATCGAAAATTATGTGCGGAATAAATGGCATCATAAAATTTGATAAAGAAGAAGTCAGCCGGGATGAAATTGCTTTAATGAATAAAAAAATTATCCACCGCGGTCCTGATGACAGCGGCGTTTTTACTGATAATTGTGTTGGACTTGGTCATGTCAGACTGTCAGTTATAGATCTTTCTCCAAAAGGTCACCAGCCAATGGTGTATGAACACAAAGGAAGAAAATTCGTAATTACGTATAATGGGGAAATATACAACTTTCAAGAGCTAAGAGAAAATTTAAAAAAGAAAGGGTATCGTTTTAATTCCAATACCGATACAGAGATTGTTCTTGCTTCATATATCGAATACGGGCCTAATTGCCTGAAGTATTTTAATGGTATGTTTGCTTTCGTTATTTACGACCTAGATAGGCAGATTATGTTTGGGGGACGAGACAGATTCGGTCAAAAACCTTTAAAATATTATATAAATAACAATCAATTTATATTTAGTTCGGAACTAAAGGCAATTTTGACAAATAATGTACCAAAAGAAGTGGATTATGATGCTATCGATGATTTTTTAACGCTGCAGTTTGTACCAGCTCCCAAAACCGGCTTTAAAAACATCCACAAACTGCCCGCCGCTCATTATTTTACTCTCGATTTAAAAAGTCAGGATTTGAAAGTTCGAAGATATTTTGATTTGGACTATTCAAAAAAACAAGAACGATCCAAAAAAGAATGGATCAAGCTAGTTGAGCGGGAACTAGAAAAAGCCATCAAGAAGAGATTAATCTCTGATGTTCCGCTGGGAGCTTTTTTGTCTGGTGGTATCGATAGTAGCGCGGTAGTGGCCTTGATGAGTAAGCACTCCAAAAAAGTAAAAACATTTTCTATCAAGTTTGAACAAAAAGAATATGACGAAAGCAAGCAAGCCCGAGCAGTGGCTAAACTTTATCAGACTGATCATACTGAATTCAAAGTGCAATCAAAAGATTTATTAAAATATATTGAGTCGCTGGTAATTCAATTTGAAGAGCCCTACGCTGACAGCTCAGCTCTACCAACATTTATTTTGTCCAAGCTAACTAGAAAACACGTAACGGTTGCTTTGAGTGGTGATGCGGGAGACGAGAATTTTGGTGGCTACGAAAAATACCAAAATCATTTAGCCATTATAAAATACAAGTGGTTATTTAATTTACTAAAGAATTTCAGCCCGTTGATAAATAATGAAAGATTAAATATTCTATTTAAAATTTTAAATAAAAGCATTGGCAGAAAACACTATAATTTCACTAGTTACTTTGATGAATTTAGCAAGCAAGAGCTTTATCAAGATGACTTTGCAGACAGATTGACTAAAAATGAAAATGTATTTGAAAAAATAATCCAAAGCAAGAACTTTACAGATATTGACAAGGTCTTTTATTTGGACTTTAACAGCTATATTCCTGATGATTTAAATGTAAAAGTGGATCTGGCCTCCATGCTTAGTGCTTTAGAAGTAAGATCGCCATTTTTGGATTACGAACTGGTAAGCCGAATGGCACAAATGCCCTCGGGATTGAAAACTGATGCTCGGCATGGCAAAATAATTCTCAAGAAGATGCTCAGAAAATATTTACCGTCAAGCATCCTAAATAAAAAAAAGCATGGTTTTTCTGTCCCCTTAAAATATTGGTTTCGCAATGAACTGAAAGACTATGTCAAAAATAATATTCTTGATAATCAGGGATTGGTTGCGAAAATAACCAAAAAAGAGAAAGTTGAAGAATTAATTAAAGAACACAATAGAGGACAAGACAATTCCCGGAAAATCTGGACCTTAATGGTTTTAAATCTGTGGTATAAACAAAACTTTAGCCAATGAAAACAGGTATTATTATTCTGACAAATTTAAATAAACTAAAGGCAGATGCTGTTCATGTTAAGAATCTGCTTCAGTCTTTTGATAAGTTAAATTTTCAATATGACTTAATCACTAGCAGCACGGAAGATAAGCAATATAAATTTAAATTGCTAAATATTTTTAAAAAGATCATTGGACGCTGTGTACTGATGACTAAAGTATATTCCCGCCAAAAAGAATTTTCCGCTTTTTATTTGCGAGACTGGTTTTTCGCTTATTTGTTATCATTTCTAAATATAAAATATATATTTGAGGTTAATGGGCTGCTTATTTACGAAGGGTTAATTAGAGGGTATGCCAGGCCAGGTTCATTAAGAATAAGAATACTAAGAATCATTGAAAACAGGGTAGCTAAAAATGCCAATAAAATAGTATGTGTCTCTCGGGGAATGAAAAATTATTTAGTTAATCAATACAACGCCAATAAAGACAATATTTTAGTTGCTCCCAATGCTGCCAATTTAGACGTTTTTAATAATAATGTCCAAAAAGTTGATCTTTGCCTAGACGAAGATGATTTTATTGTCGGTTGGACTGGCTCTTTTGATGCTTATCATGGTATTTCCGACTTAATTGAAATCGCCAAGTTGTTAAGAGATAACAATCAACGCCATATAAAATTTCTCATCGTTGGCGATGGTAAGGAAAAAGAAAGGATTTTAAAAATAACCCAGACAGAAAAAATTAATCACTATTTTGTGTTTGTTGGTGCCAAACAATGGAAAGAAGTGCCCAGCTATATTAGTAACGCCGATATCTGCTTGTCACTTGATAAAAGATCGACCGAGAATTTAGAATATCGCAATATTATTGGTGTGACTACTGTAAAAGTTTACGAATATTTGGCTTTAGGAAAACCAGTTTTGGCCTATCAGCTCGGAGATGCCAAGGATTTCTATGAAGGGCAAAAAGTTGGCTGGGTTTGTCAGCCGAGTGTTGCAAAATTATATAAAAAAATAATTGAAATCTCGAATAATTCTAAGCAAATTGAAGAATTCTCCCACAAAGCACTGCAAACAGCCATAAAAGACTATAATTGGGACAAAACAGCCAAGAAAATCATTGATTTTATACTTCAAAATTAATATAATACTTGTAAGTTGATGTTTACTAGGGTGAATATCGTTTTGTGTATATTACCTATTTTTTTGTTTGTTGAAATTCGCAGTAATTCGAAGTCCAAAATTATCTATACATAATGAGAAAAAAAATAAAAATTA
>JAHJQX010000039.1 GCA_018818965.1 Patescibacteria group bacterium
AGAGTGAGAACCGAAAACTCCTGAGCGAGCTCCATTATCAGACAAGACATCATTGATCATTTTGGCCACTTCCGTGTCTAGCACCTGCTTGCCATCCTGATTGGTGTTATCTACCATCACCTGGCCACTCTGGTTAACTATTTTTAAAATTGATATTTTTTCTTGCTTGACGCCATTATTAGCAAAGACTCCAAAAGCGGCCGTTTCGTCGAGCAGTTTAACTTCACCACCACCCAGCACCAAGGATAGTCCGTAGCGATCAGCGCTACCCAAAGTAGTAATTCCCATGTTGCGGGCGAGTTCGATCGTGTCTTCCACCCCAGCCAGATATAGTGTTTTGACCGAAGGAATATTTTTCGACATCGCCAACGATTTGCGCATATTAATCGGACCACTACTACTACGATCATAATTTTCTGGTTTGTAGCTGTCGCTAAAACTAGTAGGTAAATCGAAGAGCATTGTATCGGGCGTATAACCTTTCTCAAAAGCTTTGGCATAGGCGAAGGGCTTGAAAGATGACCCTGGCTGACGATCTCGGATAGCCACGTTAACATTACCGTCATTATCTTTGTCCCAATAATCCTTCGATCCCTGCATGGCTAAAATTTGTCCGTTCTTTGGATTAACGGCCACCAAAGCGGCGTTGCTTGCGTTGTATTTAGTATTTTTAGCAATTCCTTCGGGGACTACTTTCTCAGCCAGGCGTTGCAGATTTAAATCAAGAGTAGTATAAATTTGCAGACCGCCTTCTTCAATAGTAGATTCGCCGTACTTTTCGGCCAACTGTTCTTTGACATACATGACAAAATGAGGAGCGATAATACCGCCCTGCGCTTCAGCGTATTCTAGCTTATCTTGTTTGGCTGCTTCAGCTTCGTCTTTGGTAATATAGCCATCTTCGGCCATTCGGTCGAGTACCCATTCTTGACGACCTTTTAATTCGTCTGTGTGGGAACCATAGGGTGAAAGGTAGGTGGGGCGTTGGGGCAGGGAAGCGAGGAGAGCAGCTTCAGCCAAAGTAAGATCTTTAGCTGATTTATTGAAAAATTCCTGAGAAGCAGCTTCGATACCGTAGGCGTTGGCTCCGTAGGGAATTTCGTTGAGGTACATTTGTAAGATTTCTTCCTTAGAAAATTTGAGCTCGATTTCCAAAGCTAAAATAAGTTCTTTGATCTTACGTGAGTACGTCTTTTCCGAAGTGAGAATAGAGTTTTTTACAAATTGTTGAGTAATAGTTGAGCCGCCAACTCGGGTGTCTTTGGTGACATTGGAAAAAAGCGAACGGGTGATGCCTCTAGGATCAAAACCGAAGTGTTTGTAAAAATGTTGGTCCTCAGCGGCGATAGTAGCTTTTTGAGCTTGGTCGGTAATCTGATCAAGTTGCACCAACGTTCGTTTTACTTCTCCGTGTACCTCGTATAGTAAAGTATCACCAGTTCGGTCATATATTTTAGTGGACTCAGCTACATCGCGCTTGTTGATCTTATCAGGACTAGGCAAATCTTTAGCCAGGTAGGTAAAAATGCCAATTACCAATACCAAACCAACGCCAGCCATAATTCCGGCGATGGTCAGAATTTTTTTCTTGAGCGCTTTTTTCTCAGCGGCCGAGCGTTTTTTTCGGTTTTTCGCTCGGTGCTTGTTTGACTGAGAAGATAATATTCTCTTTTTGATATTACGGAATGATTTGTCCTGCATTGGTTATATAAGCTTAGAAGTATTTTAACGTAAAGTTCTTCTGATATTTTTTAAGTCAATCACCTTATCTGATTTAGGTCTTGTTTTAACTGAGTCAAGCATATCTTTCTTGCCTGGTTTTTTGTTAATTTCCCGTTTTAATCCTTGGAAGATAAAGAAATTAATCACTATCACTGATATTACTACTATAAAGGGAATAGCTTTATCATTAAAGAGCTTTTTGCTAAAAGTGGCTAAGGTAGCTTTAATTTTTACCGAGGATTTGGCTAAGAATCCTTTAGCCCGACCAATACTTTTTTGCTCATGAGGATAGCCAATAGCATCTTCTCCCCGAGCACTCTCGTTGTCGTGCGTGTCAATAGCGGACAAACCGACGTAGTAGTTGTAATTATTTTCTAGATCCCGAAGGGTATAATTGGTTCTTTCTTTATCAATCTCGACGACATTGTAATAACTTTTTTCTTGGCGGAAAAACAGTTTGTAGCCAGCTAAATCTTTATCTTGATTGGCTTCCCAGCTGACGAAAAGTTCACCGCTTAGAGCGGAGACACTAGGAGCAGCGGGAACTTGGGGTGGGATGTCATCAATTGTTTCGGTTGAGACAACATTTGACAAGTCTGAAACATTGCCGACCTCATCTTCGGTCTTAATAGCAAAGTAATATTTTACTCCTGGCTCCAAGCCCTCCACTCGCCATTTTTGTCCAGTGGATGGTTTTTCTGGTGTGGGTAGGTGTTCGTATTTAATGGCGTCCGGGAAAAGCTCGGTGGTAATTTCTTTATCACTATAGCGCAGGTCAAATTTAGTAGCCTGACCATCAAAATTTTCATCGCCAGGCGTAGACCAGCTCAGCTCAACCGTATCAGTACCGGTGTTTTCTATTTTTAACTCTTCAATTTTACCTGGGTAATAAAGATCAGCCGGAGTAGCAATAATTGGTTGGCTAGTACGATTCTGTTTTTCCTGTTCGGAGAGAAAAGCTTCTGAATCATCTATGCTCCAAGTAAGCGGTGCCACTGAGAGATAATATGGCTTGCCATTTTTTAGGCCGGTCAAGAGATATTCATTAACATCAAAGACATCAATATGTTTTTCTTGCCAGAGGTTGGAGTTATCAACTTGGTTAGTATCAGTGGCTGAGTTATTCGTGGGCAGCGAGTTGTCGTTACCATCGATCTCTGATTTTTGTCGAATAAAGACGCGGTATCCTTTGATGTTAGAATCACTAGACTTCTCCCAACTAAGTTTGATGGCGTTGTTTTGTGGAGCAGTTTGTAGACTGCGGGGCGGCATAATCTTTTTGCCCAGTTTATCCTTGATAGTGGGGAAATTTTGGGGATCTTCACTACCCAAACGCCAAATAGCAATGCCGGCTACATCAAGCTTTTTAATCGCGTCTAACTTAGCTGCCAAACTCTGGTGGTCTTCATAATTGACCACCATGTTATTATTATTTTCGTCGACATATATAAACCAGGGAGTTTGAGCAACATTGTTTCGCTCGATAGTTGGATCATACTTGGTAATCAGGTTATTAACTCCTTCCCAAGTAAGACCTTTGTTCTGACAACTTTCGTGATTGCCAGTAGTGCACCAGAGATAGCCGTAGAAAGGAATACCGACCACGATTTTTTCTGGTGGCATCTTTGATTTTGCATATTCTACCACTTCTTGCATCCAGTAAACGGGTGCGATTGGACCGGGTGCAGTGTTGGCGCGAGAATAATCATAAGTCATAATCCGAAATTGGTCTGCTACCTCGCCCAATTTAGTAAAATCGAGTGCGCCGGCACCGCTCCAGGATTGAGCGTCTGATTGTTTGGCCTGGACGGTGACCGAAATTATCTTTTCTTTTTTGTGAAGTTCTTCTGCTAATTTTTGAATGAAGCTGGTGTACTTATTTTTTACTGCCGGGTCAAGATTTTCATAATCAATATCGATCCCGTCATAGTTATTACTGACTACTTCGTTCATAATGATAGCAATATGGCGGCCGGTAGCCTCATCATTTTGCAGAAGATTGCTTAGCTTGGAGTCTTCATCAAAGTTGTTGGTGATTGAAGGGACAATTCTCACTCCCTTATCCCGAGCAGTGTTATTCATTGCTTCCGTCATAATATCTCCTCGTCTTTCGACAGCGCCATCTGCTTGGGCGGAATACCAGAAAGGGCTAATACTAGCAAATATTTCTGCATTGTCGATAAAAGATTGCCGGGCATCGTCCAAATCAGAAGAAGCCTGAATCCAAGCATTAACACCAAAGTCTTGTCCGAGTGGATCATCAGGCGTAAAACCGATTTCAGGCGTAGTTTTACTTTCGTTCTTATCCTTGTCTCGGGCGGCGAGGCTGATGTAGTAGGTGGTATTCTCGTTAAGATTATCTAACTTGTGGTAGTTAGTTTTACCCAGCAGAATAGGCTTACCACCTTCTTTTTCTTCACCAGTTCTCAGGTAGAGGACGTAATTAAATAAATCTAGTTCCCCATTTTCCTTCCAGAATATTTCGGCCGAACGTGTCCCTACTTTTATTGAGAAATCTTGGGGAGTACGGGGGGCGACTTGATCGTGAGGCTGTGAGAAGACGTAAAAATTATCAATTGACGAAAGGCCAACAATTAAGGTAAAAATAAACAAATACAAAACAACCGTCGGGACGATTTTTCTGTGTTTAAATCGTTTTGACATTCGGATTATTCGTTAGCTTGTACCTTTAATTATAGCAGGCTGGATAATTTGCGGAATGTCTTTTTTATTACAAGGTATAGCTGATTTGTCCAGATTGACAGCAGTCAATTTTATTAATATAATGAGCACAACAGGCTAGAGAATTAATTTTTCTATGGACAATCTAACGCTGATCCTATTTTTAGCTTTCACTTTTATATTATTGGCCCTCCTGGGCTGGTCTTTGTATTTGACAGTGATTGTACTTAAGCACGTGAAAGAAAAAAAGCAGTTAATAAAAGATGTTCAAGCTAAGGGGGTGCGGGGTCTGCTAGAGGAAAATATGCGAGAGGTAAAGAAAGTTGATGAACGATTGGCTGAACTTAATAAAATAGCCGCTGGTCTGGAAAAACTGGCCAATCTCAGTATTTCTCGAGTGGGGTTGGTGCGTTTCAATCCCTTTCATGATACTGGCAGCAATCAAAGTTTTTCCGTGGCTTTACTAAATTCTCATAGCAACGGAGTGATATTGTCTAGTTTGCATGGTCGTCAGGAAACTAGGGTTTATTCCAAACCGGTGGTGGGTGGAAAGTCAGAGTACAATTTAACCGAAGAAGAACAAGAAGCAATCAACCAAGCTCAAAGATCTAGTAATAAGCAAAATTCTTAATTAATAAATGTATGGCCAATCGACACCTTCTTCGCACAATCACTATGCAGACTCTTTATGAATGGGATTTTTATGACAAGGACAACAAACAGATAGATAAATTTATTGCCGAAAATATCGCCAAGTTCGCTCCTGACACTGATGATAAGGATTTTGTTCGGGACTCCATCAAGGGGGTATTAGAGCATGCACCTGATATAGATAAACTAATTACGGAAACGGCTCCAGAGTGGCCCCTCGATCAGATTACGATGGTAGACCGCAATGTATTACGGCTGGGGATTTATGAGCTGGCCTACAATGACGAGATTCCACCCAAAGTGGCTATAAATGAAGCAATAGAGTTAGCTAAGACTTTTGGGGGGAAATCCTCCGGCAAGTTTATAAATGGTGTCTTAGGAACAATCTACCGGCAGATTGATAAAGACGCGGATAAGAAATAAAATATGCGCGATTTTGAAAAATTACAAAATCAGATTGGAATAAAATTTAAGGATCCGGACTTACTCCGACAGGCAGTAGTGCACCGGTCTTATCTTAATGAAAATAGCAACTTTTCTCTTGATCACAACGAACGCCTGGAATTTTTGGGCGATGCTGTACTGGAATTAGTAGTGACAGAGCATCTATATAATAATTATCCAAATCCGGAAGGTGAATTAACTAATTGGCGCTCTTCTCTGGTTAATTCAAATATGTTGTCAGAGAAATCCAGCCAGCTAGGTTTAAATGATTATCTTTATCTTAGTCGGGGGGAATCCAAAGATATTGGCAAAGCTCGTGAGATTATCTTAGCCAATGCTTTTGAGGCCTTAATCGGCGCGATTTATCTAGATCAGGGCTATACGATAGCGCAGCAATTTATTATGAAGCATATTGTGGTCGAGTTGCCCAGGATATTGGAGAATAATCTTTATATTGATCCAAAAAGTAAGCTACAGGAAATGATTCAGGAGAAACTAGCTGTTACTCCTTCATACAAAGTGCTAGAGGAATGGGGTCCTGATCATGATAGGCAGTTTAAAGTGGGTGTTTTCTTGGATGGTAAGCAGGTTGGTGAAGGTTTGGGGTCGAGCAAACAGCAGGCACAGGAAGTGGCAGCGGGACAAGCGTTGGAAAGTGGAGTTTGGGAGAAATAAATGGAGATTCTCGGCCTGATTATCATTATTCTAGTTATCATTCTTTTTCTCTTAGGTGTCATCGGCGTGTTTATCCCTACACTACCGGACACCTTTTTTATTTTCCTTGGGCTATTAGTTTTTGCTGCCTATGACCGCCTGGGTCGGGTTAGTATTTGGATCTATGGCGGGTTACTTTTGTTATTAGTCGCTTTATTGGTGGTTGATTATGTCGCTACAGTGGTGGGGACACGGAAGGCAGGGGCGTCGCGTTGGGCTTTGGCTGGTGGGTTGTTGGGAGCAATTATCGGGGTGATAGTAGGCAATATCATCGGTCTTTTTCTGGGTTTTTTCTTAGGAGTGATTATCGCTGAATTGCTGGTCAAAGGAGACATTAAAAAGTCGTTGCGGGCTGGCGGTGGAGCGATTTTAGGATTTTTGAGTGGAGTGGCAGTAAAGTTGGTGATTATTTTTATAATTGTAATTATCCTTGTCTTGGCGCTGGTTTTTTAGTGGATATGATATTGAATTTGTGCTATAATAGTCTGAGAACTTAAAGCTTTGGGTTTGTACCCTAAGGGTTTGTTTTAATGGCAAAGATCAAAAAACAATTACGATCTCAAGTGCAAGTGCTTTTGTGGTTAAAGCGCAGTTTTTTGGTTTTGGTTTCTTTGGGAATCATTTTTACTGTAGTTAAAACTTATCAGTTAAAAGTTACTAGAGCTGCGACTATAAATATTACCTGTGCGGGGCAAAACATTTCTCAGGTTGCAGGTGCTCCGGGTGCTGATGAATTTCAAAGTGGAGATGATTTAGTTTTAACTGGCGATGGTACTTGTGTACTCACTACAGCGGCCACCTTAACTTCGCTGACAGTAGGCAACGGCTCAGACGCCACTGTACTTACCCACCAAGATAATACAACCAGCCAACAGTATTGGCTTGATATAACCACGACAGGAAATATTAATGTAACTGCTGGCGCTTCTATTGATGTTGATGGAAGAGGATATGTAGGTAATGGTGCGGAAGCTGCTGGTAATGGACCAGGCGCACCCGCTGGTAGAAGGGCAGGGGCTGGTCACGGTGGCAATGGTGGTTCTTATGAAGTAGCAGGAGGGACAGCTTATTGCGATATTTCAGATCCTGACACTATCGGCTCTTCGGGTGGTGGAGGTTATTCGACAAGTGGAGCTGATGGAGGGGGCTTAATAGTTCTGAATGTAGGGGATACGCTTAATGTAAGCGGATCTATATCGGCAAAGGGTAATTCTGGTACTGGTGGCGATGCCGGCGGCGGTGCCGGCGGGGGTATTAAGATCGTAGCAGATACTATTACTGGAGCACCTGCATTATTTTCTGCTAGTGGCGGTGATGGTAACATTACTGGTACTGGTGGTGGTGCTGGTGGTGGTGGCTGTGCATACATTGAATACACAACTGCCAGCAGTATTACAGATGTTACATCAATTACTATGGGCGGAGGGACAACTTTAACAGCTGCTAGAAAAGGTGGTGCTGGTGTGGTTTTAATAAAACAAACCGGTAATAATGGTGATCTATATGTCACAAATGCCGCTGCCGGAGAGATTACTCCGCAAGTTGTTACAAGTTTGTCTGTAGATTCCATCACTCTCGATGGATCAGCGATTTATAATATACCAGTTAGTACAACTTTAACCGTTCCAGCTGATAGTGATATTATTGGCAATAATAATGAAGATATTGAAATATATGGAGATTTGGAATCCAGCGGCGGTACAATCGATGATATAGATGGACTGGATATATATGTATATTCGGGAGGCGCAATAAAAAATTCAGCCACCCTGACTATAGGCAGTAATGGAGGATTAATATTATATGAAGGGGCAATTCCTGATGTAACTGCTATTACTACATTAACTTCCAGCGGGACATTAACACTAGAAGATAGTGTTCTGGCCAGTATTACAGATCTAAATGTAAATGCTGGCACTGCTAATTTATATGCTGATTTTTTAACAGGAGCACTAACTAATTTGACATTAAATGGAGGGACAACAACTTTATATGATTATACAACTTTAGCAGCTCTTTCTTTAGCAGATTTAATTATTGAAAGTGGCGCTACTTTAAATCATGGTAATAATTCTACTGCTCAGGATCATATTGTAAATATATCCGCCTCCAATGATATTACTATTAACGGAGGAGGTTCTGTTAATGTCGATGGACTTGGTTACGATGGTGGCGATAATGAAGGAAATAATGGTTATGGTCCATTTACTGGAATGGGTTTGGCGACAGGTAATAGAGGCGGAGGGGGTGCTCATGGTGGTGACGGAGGAAATTCTACGGCAGGTTCGGGTGGTGGGGTAGCGTATTGTTCACTGGCTGACCCAGATAATATGGCTACATACCTAGGTTCAGGCGGAGCGGCTGGGTATCAAGGAGATGATGGCGGTGCTGGCGGCGGCTTAATTATGTTAAGCGCAACCAATACTATTACAGTTGGTGGAACTATTAGCGCTGTTGGTGAAGACGGAGGGTGGATTGGTGCTGCGGGTGCGGGTGGTGGTGTCAGATTATATGCTGATACTATCGCTGGTGCACCAAGCAGTTTTAATGTAGCAGGTGGTGATGGCCCAGTTGCTTATTCAGGCGGCGGCGGCGGCGGCTGTGTATATATATCGTATACTACTTCAAATAGCATTTCTTCATCAGCCGGATATTTTGATTACAGTGGCGGTACAGGATATGATAGCGGTGAAGACGGCGAATTTTTAGCGGAAATACTTACCCCCACAGCCCCAACTACTCTTTATTCTAACAATACTAACAACCCAACAGGCGCTCAATCCGGTGACAGTAACCCAGTTGGTTTAACTGATCTCACTCCGGTATTCTCTGCAATATGTAACACCGTATCTGGCACTTGTGATTCCGCCTATATAGAAGTAGACGATGATAGCGGCTTTGGTGGTTCTCCTGAGTGGCAATCAGGACCGATAGACATAGTAGATACAGCTGATAGTAATCGCATTGCCGATATTACTTACGCCGGCGGGCAATTAGAATACGCTACCACCTATTATTGGCGGATAAGATTTGCAAATGGTTATGGCACCGGTGCCTGGTCAGATGGCACTGATACTTTTTACGTTCCGCGGTCAATCGAGCTTCTTAATTTCAACTATGGGGGCGTTGTCCAGCAAGGTCAGTCAATAGATATCCAATGGATGTCTTATTATGGCGAAAGTAATGAGACTGTAAAACTAGAATATTCCACTGATGATTTTGCTACCCCCGGGACGGAGATAGCTGTCTCAGTAGCATCAACATCTTCTGCCTCCACTGTTTATACTCAATCCTGGACTATTCCCGCCATTTCTAGTTCCGATGTAAAAATCCGTATTTCATCAAATAACGATGGAAACAATTACACCGCCACTTCCGAGAACACATTCACCATCCAGGCGGGATCTGCCGATGGAATTCTTTCCGGCAATACTTTTGATGACTCTAATTATTTCACATTAAGTGATCCTTTAGTCTCTTTTTCATCTGGGGATGCTAGTTATATAGGTGGTGAGTGGTACGATCTTGACTGGGCTAAGAGGACTCCATTAACAATCACTAATAGTGTTGCCTCAGAATTAACTGACTATCAGGTGAAGGTAGTTGTTACTTATGATGTTGATATGCAGGCTGATTTTGATGATATTCGTTTTACAACTTCAGATAAGGAAACTCTGATAGATCACTGGCTGGAATCTAAAACAGACTCCACTACAGCCGCCTTCTGGGTCGAAGTCCCTACCTTAGCCGCCTCTGAAGACACCATTATTTATATGTATTATGGAAATGGATCAGTTAGTACTGTTAGCAGTATTGCAAATACTTTTGTATTTGGAGATGATTTTGAAAACTATGAGGTGGATAGTGCAATTGATGGACAAGGAGGATGGACAGCTAGAAGAATTGGTGGTGCACCCACTGGGTATGCTAAAATCACCAGTCTTAACAGCAGAAATCATTTATCATTAAGATCTAATAGTGCATTAACGAGTGTAGATCGAGCACTTACAACAACCAATGATGGATACGCAATCCGAACTTATGTTTACGCTGATACTTGGAACGAATCATTTTGTCCGATGTTGACCAATGGTACTTATGATAGCAACGCCACTCCTCAAAATGGATACGAGGCCGTCTATGGAGGCTGGGGGGATACACAGGGAAGCTTACGTAGGTGGGCTAGCTATGGTGCCAATGAAGATCTTTTCGCCCATTCATTCACAGGTGGGAATTATTATACTTTGGAATTTCAATGGAATGGAAGTAGCCTAGCTATGCTTCAGGATGACGTTGTGAAAAAGACCAGAACAGACTCAACCTATTCATCATTATCTAATGTAGGTTTAGATCTCTGGTCTGGTGCAGATAGGAGCGTAGATTGGTTTTTAGTTCGTAAGTTTGCCTCTACAGAACCCTCGGTAGCTACTGGTTCAGAAGAGGTTCAAGGTGCCTCTCCGTCTTCTCAATTCTTTACCCCTAACGCCTCCCACTTCTTCACTGCTGTCTCTGACTTCTCTGCCCATATCTCGACCACCGGTTCCGCCGCTGTCAAGTTCCAAATCTCTAACGACGATGGTAGTAGCTGGAATTACTGTGTGGCCGACACTCTTATCCCCGCTACTTTAGGCTATGCTGAATCTAGCCCTGCCGCCGATATAACCAACGACTGCTTAGATGATCTCTCGGCTGGTGGTGATTTTAATGTTCGTACTTATCTTTATGCTGGAGCAGGAGAAATAGCTACCATCTCTGATGTATCATATTTGATTAATACCAACTATACTCCCACTGTCTCTATCAATAGCGCCGCCTCTAAAACTGATGGTTCTGGCGCAGTCGATATTAGTATCGAGCTTGATGACAATGATCTTGGCGATACCTTATACGCCAAGGCTGTGGTCAGATCAGGAGTAGATTGTTCCAGTGGTACTAGCGATCCAACGATAGACGAAACTCCCGGCTCTTTTTCCGCTGATTCTGGCACGCCAACTATTAATAATGCCGAAGACTACCAGGTGAGAGATGTCTCAGTTGTAGATGTTGGCTCTAATACTGTTAATTTTGACTGGCTTTCGCAAACTGATTTCCCTACCGCCAACGGTACTTATTGTGTTCGGGTTACTCCCTATGATGATACTGACTCCGGCACAGTGGCTGATACTACCTTTACTCTCGATAATGTCGCTCCTACCCCTTCCGGTAATTTCGCTTTAGATAGTATTGCTCCTGATTCTCTCACCTATACTCTCGGCGCCGCCGGTTCTGACACTAATCTTGATCACTATGATATCTATTACAAAGCAGGCGTCTCCGGAGTAACTGAATTTGACACTCTCCATACTACCATTGCCGCTGGTGCCTACTTTCCTACCAGTACCACCACCATTAATGCTCTCTCTATCAATGACCAATATGCTACCAATATCTGGACCTATGATGCTTATGGCAACAAAGCTAACGCCACCGAATTAGCTAGCTATACCGGTGCTAATACTCCCGGCTCTTCCACCGTCAATAATCCGGCCACTACCACCTTGGACGTAACACTAGATGTAAACTCCAATCCTTCGACTAC
This sequence comes from Patescibacteria group bacterium, assembly GCA_018818965.1. GTDB lineage: Bacteria > Patescibacteriota > JABMPQ01 > JABMPQ01 > JABMPQ01 > JABMPQ01. Next base: position 11,792 of record JAHJQX010000039.1, read on the forward strand.
AGCTTTTGCTATCCAAGAAACTGGTGGTAATTACGTTCAAGCTGGCGGTTCGTTGGGTCCGGTAGCCGTCTGGCAGACCAGTAACGACTGGGGTGGAGGAACAACCACTGTTAATGGTCTGGGTGCTAATGTTCAGTATACTTTCCAAGTCAAAGCTAAAAATGGTGATGATGCCGAGACTGTTTTTGGTGGCACGGCTGCCCTCTACACTTTAGCTAATATTCCTGGCACTCCTGCCCTCAGTGCTGTTACTACTAACTCTTTTGATGTTACCTTAGATACCAACGGCAACCCTGCTAACCCCACTGTCTATGAGATCCGTGTTAATGACGGTACTACCGATTACTATGTCCAAGCCGATGGCTCTCTCGCTTTAACGGAAGCTTGGCAAACCAACGCTCTCTGGGGCACAACCACAGTTTCCGGTCTTATCCCCAGCACTACCTATACCGTAGATGTTAGAGCCAAAAATGGTGATGATGAAATCACTGCTTATGGTGGTACGGCATCAGCTACCACCGCCGATCTGCCTGGTAGTCCGACGATCTTCATCAACAGTGGTGCAGTCTATAGCAATAACGCAGCTATTGCCCTTAACCTTTCGGCTACTGACGCTACCGAGATGTATATCAGTGGAGATGTTATTACTGCTCCTAGTTGGATTTCATACTCGACTACTCATAGTGTTACTTTAACCAGTGGCGATGGCGCTAAGACCGTCTCTATCAAATTTAGAGATGTCTTCCTCAATGAAACCTCCACTGTCTCTGACACCATCATTCTTGACACTACTGCGCCGACCACCACGGCCTCTCCCAGCGCTGGCACCTATGATAGCACTCAATCGGTCACCTTAACTTGTTCTGATATCACCTCCGGCTGCAATCAAATCTATTACACCGCTGATGGTTCTACTCCGACTACTTCTTCGAGTGTCTATGCCACCCCAATCAGTATCCCTGCTTCTACTGATCTTAAATACTTTGCCACCGACAATGTTGGCAATAGTGAAACGATCAGAACAACTTCTTATATTATTACTATTGAGGATGATGATAATGACGATGGCGATAATGACGACGGAGATCAGGAGCCGTCCGCTGATACCACTCCGCCCACCATCGCCGACTTCTCTCCTGCTAAAGGAGCCGCTAAAATATCACCTAATACCACCGTATCTTTCCGTATCACCGACGCTGATAGTGGTATTAATTTGGACACTTTATCCTATGCTATCGCTGGCACCAAGACTGGCACCCACACTAATGTCCTCACTGCTTACTCAGGAGACAGTAACGATTACCAAATAACTCTTATCCCCGAACGTGATTTTTCTGCTAATGAACAAGTTACTCTAGCTGTCACTATCTCTGACAATGCTGGCAATGAGGCTTCCCTCACCGACCACGTTTTTATGATCCGCCCCGCCTCCGAGCCAGGGACCAGAGATGATGAAGATCCTGACACTGGGGTCACAATTCAGCAAGCCAAACGTTCCAAAACTACTGAAGATACCAAAGCCGAACAAGCAGCTGGCATCATTGACGATGGCGCCAACATTGCCGTAGCTGATCTTACCTACGATGGCACCAAAGAGATCATCGCTGCTCCCCGTCATGGTGCTCCCTATATTAATATCTATTCCCGTGAAGGCATTATTCTGACCCCACCCTTCTTAGCCTATGACAGAAATTACACTGGTGGTGTTAATATCACTGTCGCTGACCTAGATGGCTCTGGTCAAGAACAAGAGATCATCACCTCTCCCATGGCTGGTAGTGCCCATATTCGTATCTTCAATCGCAATGGCCAAGCTATCTCTTCCTTCATGGCTCGAGAGGCATCATTTAGAGGCAACACCATTGTCAAGGTAGCTAACCTGGAAGGCTCTGACACCAGCTCCGGTGATCTAGAACTGATTATTCTCTGCTCCGATGGTATTCTTAAAGTCTTCAACCAAGCAGGCCGAGAGATCATGACTCCGGTTAAAGTATTCTTGCCCTCTTTGCAAGCCAATAGTGACAATATCCTCTTCGATCTGGAAGTCACCGATGTGGATAATAGTGACAGTGCCAAAGAGATCATCGTCTCCGATCACAATTCCATTATGATCTACGGTAAGGACTCTACTACTCAAAAACTCAAGCAAATTACGCCTGACATCATCCCTTTTGACTCCACTACCTCTGATTACAATCAAGGTATAGTCCTTTCCGCGGGCGATCTGGATGGTACCGCTGGGGAACTAGAGCTAGTCGTTGGTTCTAAACAGGGTTCAAGTCTCATCAAAGTATTCAACAAAGATGGGAAGAAACTGCAGCCGGACTTCTATGCCTATGATCTAAAATATGTCGGCGGTATTGGTCTGACGGTCTCAGATCTAGATGGTACCGGGGGGCCAATGGAGATTATTACCATTGCTCAGAGATTCTCCTCTCATGTCCGTATCTTCAACAAGCAAGGACAACCTCTAACGACTGGCTTCATGGCTTATCCAGAACACGCTGATAGACAGACCGCTGTCACTGCCATTGATATCAACAGTGACCAAGACGATAATAGTCAATCTCTCCTCATTTCTCCTACCGCTGGATCTACGCAAAACAGACTTTTTTCTAAGGATTCCAGACTTCTTAGCCCTGGTTGGTATCTGATTGGGATAGGAGAAGAAGCAAAATAGCAAACAGATACTCTCACCTTGTATAGGACTTAGCTTCTAGAGCCGTAGATTTCTTAATTTGGTGCTTTGGTGGCCACCCCCTTGTCCTAACGATTATTATTTGCTATTATCTCCTTAGCTTAGGGGCTTCTGTCCCCGAGTTTGTTTTAATATAGTATGTATTTAGAGAAAGTAGAAATTCAGGGCTTCAAGTCCTTTGCTCCTAAGACCACAGTTCTATTAGATCGTGGTATTACAGCTGTGGTTGGGCCTAATGGATCGGGCAAGAGTAACGTGGCTGACGCTATCCGCTGGGTGATGGGCGAGCAAAGTATGAAGACTTTGCGCGGCAAGAAAGCCGAGGATATTATTTTTGCCGGTACGAATAAAAAAGCGCGGCTAGGAATGGCCGAAGTCTCTTTGTATTTGAACAATGAAGATGGTCGGATGCCGATTGATTACTCGCAGGTAGTGATCACTCGTCGGCTGTATCGTGATGGTAACGGTGAATATTTACTCAATAAGAGTAAGGTACGTTTGTTTGATATCCAGGAATTATTAGCTAAGTCTGGCTTTGGCCAAAAAACTTACAGCGTGATTGGGCAGGGGATGATCGATGCTATTTTACGTGCCGGACCCAAGGAGCGACAGGAAATGTTTGAAGAAGCCGCTGGCGTTAAGCACTTTCAGCTAAAAAAGAACATTAGCGTTAACAAATTAGAGCGCACTAAACAAAATTTGGATCGAGCTGGTGACTTGTTAGCGGAAATCGCCCCTCGACGAAACTCACTGCAGCGACAGGCCCGTAAGGCGGAGAAAAAAGATCAAGTCCAACAAGATCTGAAAGTTTTACAGCAAGAATATTTTAATCACCAGTGGAATCAGACTAAGCAACGGTATCAAGAAGTGCGAGCGGCAATCGAAAAATTTACCCAGCGTGAGCAGGAAATTAGTCAGCAAATAAAAGAAATTGAGCAGGCGATTAACAAAGCAGAGCAAGCTATTGATTATCGCCAAGAGGATAAGCAGCGAGAAGAGTTGGATAATTTGAACGGCCAGAGCAATAAAATCAAGGAACAATTAGCGGTTGTTAAAGGACGAATTGAAGTGGAAGAGGAGAGAGATACAGCAGTTGATATTCGGGGGCTACGACAGCGTAAAGAAGAAGCGGAAGCCAGTGCTAATAGTTATCGGGAACAGGTAGCTGCTCTAAAGAGAGAAAAAGAAGAAGTGGCCGGTAGCTTGCCGGTAGTGGAAAAACAGTTGGCCGACATTGATAGTCAGATAAAAAAATTAGAAGAGCAACTGCAAGATCAGCGGGCGCAGGTCAGTCAAATTGGTGATCAGGCAGTGAAAGAAAAATTACGGGCAGTATATAATAAGCAAAGTTCTTTTCTCGAGGAACTGAAAAATTGCGATACTTTAGAAAAATTAGCAGCTCTACGCGAACAGGCCACCGTTCTCCAAGAAGAATTCACTGCCGCCTTACAAATTGTTTTAGATGATCAGGGCGAAGACAAAGGTAATGTCGATAAAATCAAGGTCGTTCAGGATGAGATCAACGTTTTGTTGAACCAGAAAGAAAAATTAGACAATGAGCTTAATCAATACAATGTTGAACTAGCGATAAAAGAGACAAAGATTAATACTATTAATGAATCTCTGGAAACACGTCAGCAGGAGCTGGAGAAATTAGAAAAGAAGATCGTTGCCGCTACGGCCGGGTCAAATAAAGAGAACAGCGAATTGCTTGAATTGCAGCAGCAGAGGACTGATTTGGAAAAAGAACTGCAAGCCCTGGAAAATGTCACGGCTGAGATTAGTCAGAAATTGCAACAAGAAAGAGAGCAGAAGAAAGAGCAGCGACAAAAATTATTTGATTTTGAGCACGATTACCGTCAACAGCAAGAAGAGCTCAATAAAGTGCGCCAGGATAAGAGCGCGGACGAAATCAAGCAGGCCAAAGTCGATAATGAGAAGGAATTACTGTTAGATGAAATCAGAGATAATACTGGAACCGAGGAATATACTGATTTGTTAGCTGAGTTTGAGAATGATCCACTGACGGTGGAGGAGTCGCGAGCACAAGAGTTACGGGAACGGATTCAGAAGCTGCGACAGCAATTAATAAAAATTGGCGAGATTGATCCAGCCGTTGTTGAGGAATATAAAGAGTGCAATGAGCGTTTCGAATTTCTCACTAGTCAAAAGGATGACCTAGAGGAAGCTATCAAGTCTCTCAGTAAAATTATTGCTGAACTTGACCAGACCATCAAAGAAAGATTCGAAATTGCTTTTAAAAATATCAACCAGCATTTTCAGAAATACTTCTCGGTTTTATTTGGGGGAGGAAAAGCCAAGTTAGTAAAGATTAAAATAGCTGCTCGTCGTTCTACCGCCACCGAGGGAGAAGATGAAGTAGTAACAGCAGACGACGAGGAAAAACTGATGGAAGAGATTATTGATATTAAAGCGACACCACCAGGCAAAAAATTACGCGAGCTTAGCATGCTTTCCGGTGGGGAAAGAGCTCTAACTTCGATCGCGTTGCTGTTTGCCATCGTTACTAATAATCCAGCTCCGTTTCTAGTTCTAGATGAAGTGGATGCTGCCCTTGACGAGTCGAACACCGGACGCTATGCTGACATCGTTGCTTCTTTGGCTAAAAAGTCTCAGTTTATTGTGATAACCCACAATCGAGAAACAATGCGTCGTTCTGATTTGCTCTATGGGGTGACAATGGAAGAAGGTGGGGTGTCGAAATTATTATCAGTCAAATTAGATAATTTAGAATAACTAATAAATTTATGCTAAAAATCCGTTTAACCAGGACTGGTCGTAAAAATCAACCTCTCTACCGGGTGGTGTTGGCCGAGCATGCTCGACCGGTGAAAGGCAAGTTTATCGAGGTGCTAGGGGTCTACGATCCTTGTGGTAAACAAGGTGAGCCTAAATTAGAGGCTGAGCGTATCAAGTATTGGATTGGGCAGGGAGTCCAGGTATCTCCGCGAGTGGCTAGTATTTTGCAAAAGGCTGGTGTTGTTAAGGGTGATGAGACAACTGTTGCTCAGGCTCTCAAGAAACTAGCGCAAAAGAAAGCAGCCATGAGGAAGCCAAAGAAGGAAGAAGAGGAATCGGAAGAAGGTGGTGGTAAAGAAGGAGCTACACCAGTTGAAAGTAAGGCAGAGGTCAAGCCAGAAGATGTAAGCGAAGAATCTGAAGAAGAGAAGAAAGAAGAAGCCCAGCCAAAAGAGAAGAAGGAAGAACTAAAGGCTGAGAAGAAAGATGAGAAGAAGGACGAGCCAAAGCCTGAACCAGTTGGTGAAAAGAAATCAGAACCAGCAGAAGACAAGAAAAAAGAGACTGAATAAATTTGACCGATCTCCGGACGATAGAAACAGAATTTACAAAAGTTATTTTTATTGCTATAATGTGAAGGTAGTAATAAATGGTTATTTCAGGATTTTGTAGTCCTGAGAAAGTAGGTCGACCAACTCGTTCGTTTAAAATGAGTCATATAAAAGTAAAACTGTTTGTTACTGCTCGTAGATTAGAAGTAATTAATAAGAAAAGAATGGCAGAAGAAAAGAATCAAGATCTAGAATTTGTCGAGTACGTTGTAAAGGCTTTAGTCGACAATCCAGACAAGGTTAAAGCTGAGCGCACAATCGACGAAATGGGAGTGTTAATCTCTCTACATGTTGATCCAGCTGACATGGGTCAAGTCATTGGCCGTCAAGGTCAAACGGCTAAGTCAATCAGAACCCTACTCAAGGTAGTTGGTGCTAAGAGCAATGCTCGTGTCAACTTGAAGATCATTGAGCCAGAAGGTTCTACCCGACCTCCTAAACCAGCGGCAACTGCAGCTGTTGAAGAGGATGCAACTGACGTGGTAGAAGATCTCAAATTGTAAACTAGTAATTTTTGCCCCGCCCGCCGGTTTACGTGCCGTCAGGCATGTAGGCAGGCTCGTCGGGGTTTACATAGTGCAAAAACCGTGGTACGTTTTGTTGGCCGCGGTTTTTGTTTTAATAAAAATATGCTGCAATTCGACATCCTCACAATTTTTCCCGAGATGTTTTCTGGCTATTTGAACGAAAGCATTATCGGACGGGCGCAAAAAAAGAAGCTGGTGAAAATTAACACGCATAATTTTCGCGACTATGCGACTGACAAACATCGGACGGTTGATGATTCTCCCTATGGTGGGGGACCGGGGATGGTTTTGAAAGTTGAGCCGATATATCGGTGTCTGCAGAAAATCACACGGGCGAAAAAAAAGAGGTGCAAGATTATATTATTAACTCCGCAAGGAAAAACATTTAACCAACCAATGGCACGACGATATTCTAAGTTGGATCAAATAGTTTTAATTTGTGGTCGCTACGAAGGATTTGACGAGCGGGTGCGCAAATTAGTTGATGAACAAGTATCAGTCGGGGACTATGTTTTGACCGGTGGAGAATTGCCCGCCATGACGATTGTTGATGTGGTAACTCGGTTGGTGCCGGGAGTAGTAGGCCGAGAAGCATCGCTTACCGAAGAAACTTTTGCCAAAAAAGGATATATAGAATACCCGCAATATACGCGCCCGGAAATGTTTAAATGTAAAGTCCGCCGACAGAAAACGAAAACTTTTAAAGTCCCGGCGGTTTTATTATCGGGAGATCATCGAAAAATTAAAGAGTGGCGAGCTAAACAGGCTAAGAAACGCTAATGAATGGGATGTGTATAAAGTGTTTATGAAATAGCGACTTTGTTGCCTGTTTGTCTTGACACATTTTCACCCCTCCAGTAGTATAGACGTCACATGTAAAGGACTGATCTTTAACAATCATAAGGTGATATAAAGGTGTGGTTCATTTTCCCAAATGAATTCACATAACAAGACAGCGTCAATTCTTAAGTTATAAAAAAATTTTCTAGTTGCCGGTTTTAAATCGCTAACTAGTTTTACATTTTTACTGAGAGTTTTCACCCTTCGGGTGATCACCCTATGGGTGAGATCCTGAATGTTTGAAAATTCTCGGTGGGAGTAGATTTGCCTTTGGGCTTATTTACTTTTTACTGAGAGTTTGATCCTGGCTCAGGATGAACGCTGGCGGCGCGCCTAACACATGCAAGTCTATCCTCGATTTATCGGGGAGGCAAACGGGTGAGTAACACTTTGGTAACCTGCTCTCGACTTGGGCATAACCTAGAGAAATTTAGGATAATACCCAATAGACATAGGGGGACGACAAGTCATTCCTATGCAAAGATTTTTCGGTCGAGAAGGGGCCTAAGGCCTATCAGCTTGTTGGTAAGGTAATGGCTTACCAAGGCTATGACAGGTAGCTGGTCTGAGAGGATGATCAGTCACATCGGCACTGAGATACGGGCCGGACTCCTACGGGAGGCAGCAGTGAGGAATTTTGCACAATGGGGGAAACCCTGATGCAGCGACGCCGCGTGATCGAAGAAACCCTTCGGGGCGTAAAGATCTTTTCTAGAGGATGATTTGACAGTACTCTAGGAATAAGCAACGGCTAACTTCGTGCCAGCAGCCGCGGTAATACGAAGGTTGCAAGCGTTATCCGGAATCATTGGGCGTAAAGCGTCTGTAGGTGATTTTGTAAGTCTTTTGTTAAATCCCAGTGCTCAACATTGGGACTGCAGGAGATACTACAAGAATTGAGGAAGACAGGGGTAGATGGAATTCCCGGTGTAGCAGTGAAATGCGTTAATATCGGGAGGAACACCACTAGCGAAAGCAGTCTACTAGGTCTTTCCTGACACTGAGAGACGAAAGCGTGGGTAGCGAAGGGGATTAGATACCCCCGTAGTCCACGCCGTAAACGATGGATATTAGGTATGGGGAGAGTCGACCCTTTCCGTACCGTAGCTAACGCGTTAAATATCCCGCCTGGGAAGTACGGTCGCAAGACTAAAACTTAAAGGAATTGACGGGGACCCGCACAAGCGGTGGAGCATGTGGTTTAATTCGACAATAAGCGAAGAACCTTACCAGGGCTTGACTTCTAGGAGGTCTTTTGAAAGAAAGACGTGCCTTCGGGAACCTAGAATCAGGCGTTGCATGGCTGTCGTCAGTTCGTGGCGTGAGCTGTACGGTTAAGTCCGGAAACGAGCGCAACCCTTGTTCTGTGTTATATTTCTCACAGAAGACTGCCGGCGTATAGTCGGAGGAAGGTGGGGACGACGTCAAGTCAGCATGACCCTTCGATGCCCTGGGCGACACACGTGCTACAATGGCTAGTACAAAGGGACGCGAAGCCGCGAGGTGGAGCTAATCCTGTCAAAACTAGTCTCAGTTCGAATTGGAGTCTGCAACTCGACTCCATGAAGTTGGAATCGCTAGTAATCGTAGGTCAGCCACACTACGGTGAATACGTTCTCGGGTCTTGTACAAATAAATTGCGCCTTCCTATAGCATTGTTTACCAGGTTAAAATCCTGGTCAAAGCGGATAAGGCTTTGAAAGCGAAATGACATCCTCCAGCGGTGACGCTCGGAGCGAGAAGGGTCAAAGTAGCGTTCTTAAGCTTGAATCTTAAACGACTTTAAAACATGGCGACCCTACGTACAAATGGGGAAGCTACTTATCGGAAAATGTTTTAAAGTATGTGGGATCGAGATGGGGAAGAAAGACAATGTTATGACGAAGGGAGATCTAATTTTGAATTTTGGTTATACTATTGTATAATTGAAGAAGGTGGCAGTGTGAACTAACACCGAGTAGAAATTAGAAGTCTGCAGAGGTCATAGTACCCCGCTTAGCGGGGGAAGGACCAAAACTAACCACATTAAATGGTAAAGAAGCTAAAGCCTTGGTATATCGTGGGATTTGTAGAAGGAGAGGGATGTTTCGCGATTAATATTTCGAAACACAAAACCAAAAAAATCCGTCGTGATGCCTGGCTGAGCTTCGAAATAGAATTACGAGGAGACGATAAATCAATTTTGGAGAGCATTCAAAAATATTTCGGTTGTGGGAATATCTACGAACTGAATTATGATCGTTATGGCTGGATGCCTCACGCAAAGTATCATCTCCGCGGGCTGGATAATATCCGCCAGACATTAATTCCTTTCTTTAGGAAGTACAAATTGCAGGGCAAGAAGGCTAAAGATTTTAAGCTCTTCTGTCAGGCAGCCGAGGTGTTTGTGAAAAAAGAGCATCTCACTAAAGAAGGAATAGTCAAGTTGGAGGATATTAGAAGGTTTATGAATAGAAGAAGACCGTTTAAAGGTTAGGCGTTCGCTAGGATGCGGGAAAACCGCGTGTCCAGCGAGGATAGAGACATTTGATCTCAGAACACCGCCCGTCATGTCAAGCGAGTTGGTAACACCCGAAACTCTTTCGCTTCGGCGAGAGAACTACGGTGAGATCAGCGAGAGGGGCAAAGTCGTAACAAGGCACGCGTAGCGGAAGCTGTGCGTGGATCACCTCCTTTCTAGGGAGAAATCTGGAGACATTAATTTGTCTCGCAGATATTGGTCGTTAATCTTGTATGATTAATTTGACGCTGTTTATATCACCTTTTGATTGTTAGAGATATTAGAGTAGTATATAATAGCTCTGAGTGGGAAGACTGCTCTTAGCTATTTTTGGTTAGAGTAATATAGAACCAGAACCGTTTGCCGTGGGCGATTAGCTCAGTTGGTTAGAGCGCGTCACTGATAATGACGAGGTCCCAGGTTCGAATCCTGGATCGCCCACCATGTTATCGCCCGCCTAATGACGAGATCCCACTTGCCTGCCGGCAGGGGTTCTCACCCTACGGGTGACTACCCGCTAGGGTGGAAATTCTCTCGAGCCCACCAGTAAAAAATAACCCCTTGTGTGAGGGGTTTTGTTGTATGGGAGTAAACTTAATGTTGGCAAGAACCGCGACGATTTATTAGAAATTGTTCTAGTCTGCTATAATGACGATTAGCAATATTACTAAAAATGTATCCAAATAGATTCTCTATGTCTCTTATACACCAAATTGATAACTTTTCTTCCCGGATTATTAATTGGACTCCCAGCATTACTTTACCGTCCAAGTTTGATCGGTTATTGGGCGCATTCCTAACAAAGTTTTTACTTTTTTCTGGTTTGGCTTCTTGGCGAAGTGATTTTACTGATTCCGATTTAAATTTGCGCGCTAGTTGTTTTATTAGTGAGGCTAGAAAGAAAGGCTGGCAATTAGAAGTGCTACGGGGTCCCTTCGGTTTTACTATTTATTCCCGAGCTAAGAAAAATGGCAAAAGAGTTGCGTTCGAAGGGTTACCATTAACTGATTTAAGCGATAAGTACAAAGCCGGCTTTATTGATAATAAAGGCAAGATAAAAATTATCCTGAAAAAAAATGATTTTCCCGTTGCGCCAGGCAAATTATTTTGGTTTTGGCAGATAAGAGCAGCTGTTAATTATGGCCGGGAGCTTGACTATCCCTTGGTGGTTAAACCCAGTCGAGGTTCGGGGAGTGAAGGGGTGACAACCAACATTGGTAACAGCTCGCGACTAAAAAAGGCTGTCAACGTTGCACTGCGTTATGGCCCGACCTTTATAGTTGAGAAATATATTACCGAAGCTTTTGTGCATCGAGCGACAGTGGTTAATTTTAAATTTGTCGCTTGTGTGAAGCAAGTGCCGGCCAACGTGGTTGGTGATGGTGTTTCTACCATTCGAGAGCTCATCGAGCGTAAAAATAGAGATAAGCGAAGAGGCGAATGGGGTCAAAGGAGATTTGTTTTGTATAAAATAGTGCAGAACAAAACAACTATTAAATTACTAGCGGATCAGAACTATAATCTTGATTCCGTCCTTTCCGCCTCAAAAATAATAGACTTGCAAAGAGACCCCTTTTTGAAATTAGGTGGAGATCTGATTGAAGTAACACCACGCATTCATCCTGATAACCTTCAGCTTTTTCGCACCGTTGCCACTTTTTTTGCTGTCCGGCTGGTGGGGATAGATTTTATTTGTCCAGATATCTCGGTCTCTTGGCGGAATCAACGCTGCGCTATTTTAGAATTAAATAGCCTGCCTTTTATCGAGTTGCATCATTTCCCTTCCACTGGAGCTTCCCAAAATGTTGCTCGGGCTCTAGTTGAAGCGTTGGCTAAATATTATTGATAAAAATATGCTAGGAGAAATTGTCTTTATGCTGTCTTTATTAATTTTTATTATTCTAACATTGGTGCTTTTTGCTTTCATTGTGGATTCGATGTTTTATGGCCATGATATATCTACCAGTCGTCGGGTTATAAAAGAACTTATTAAAATAATCAAACGGTATCATCCTTCAGTTGGCACATTCTATGATTTGGGATCGGGACGAGGTGAGGTCGTTTTAACTATAAAAAGGGAATTACCGTCGATAAAAGTTTACGGTCTAGATAAAAATAGACTGAGAATGATTCTTGCTAAATTTAAGGCCATTATATTGAGACAGAAAATTGTCTTAAATAGGCAAGATATTTTTGAAACCGATTTGAGCCAAGCTGACGTTGTCTATTGTTACCTTTGGTATGATCTAATGCCAGCGCTAGAGAAAAAATTGCGCCAGGAATTGAAACCTGGTGCAATCGTAGTGGCTAATACCACCAATTTTCCTAATTGGCGACCATGTCAAAAGATTGTTATCAATCCCAAGATCACTAATCCCCCAAATTTTGAGACTTTATTTGTTTATATGAAGAAATAGCAGGAAGTTTGTTATTTTTGTACGTGCCAGCCCTGATAACAATAATTCCTACTCGAAGCTTGCTTGAGATAGCCAGGGATTAGTTAATATTTACTCTAAGTGTATCATAAAAAAACTGCCTACTCCGGAGAGTGGCAGTCAGGTACGAAGCTATTGATGACTACTGGAGATCGACAAGCTTTTCGAAGAGTCTGTCTCTCAGTGACTCGGCCTCAGTGAGGCGACTCATCTTCAGGCTCTCGTCGGCGTCATCGGTGCGAATAGAGACCCAATTCTCCCCCAGGCTGAGGTCGTTTCTGGTCGGATCGAAGTCCGCCAGGAGCACGGCTGCGATCAGGTTATCGTTCATCCTCGCCTCGATGGCCCACTGGGTG
>JAHJQX010000040.1 GCA_018818965.1 Patescibacteria group bacterium
CAAGCGATGCTCGTATTCTCCTTCCCACCTATAGTGAAGAGTAGGAGCCCCGGTGTCCTCGACTGTAAAAGTGAGATTCTTTTTCATTGGTTTTCTCCTTTTTTGCTAGTTCGGTGACCATCACCAATCTCTAATCTCGAACAACATATTTGTTCAAAATCACAGTTCGGCGATGGTCGGACAGTCGAAGTAGGGCAGTGAGACTAATTGTTAACGTGCTAAGGTGCAATCTCAATCTTTAACGCGAAACAATACCATATATCTGTCAAGGTGTCGAAAGGGTAATGGGTAATAGTAGAATGTATTGACACTTTATGGCTAATCTGATATACTGTTAGTGTAGATATATAATCCACAACAACATGATTAAGTCATTACTCAAGCAGCTTGATTTTTCGGAGAAGGAGATGGTTGTCTATCTAGAGTTAATAAAGGCCGGCTCAGCCCGGGCTTACGAGCTAGCGCGAGAGACAGAGCTCAATCGCACTACTATCTATGACATTTGTGAGGTTCTGTCGCAGCGTGGCCTGATCAGCAAATTCAAAAAAGGCAAGACAACCTATTTCAATGCCTTAGATCCCAAGCAATTGCTGACTTACCTTGATCGGGAAAAGGAAGAAAAGAATAAGATAATTGACCGCCAGAAGGGCAAGGTAAAAGAATTGTTACCCGAGTTTATGTCTCTGCAAGACTTACCCGGTTTGCGGCCCAAGATCCAATTTTTTGAGGGAGAAAAGGGTATGCGTGAAGCTTATGAGGATACGTTAACCTCTAAGGGGATTATTATGGCCTATGCTAACGTCGAGACGATGCATAAGGGGCTACCCAATTTCTTTCCGCAGTATTACAAGAGACGAGCGGGCAAGAAGATATTTATCCGGGCGATAATGCCACCTAATAAGATGTCAGAGGAAAGAGCCAAGAAGGATCAAGAGGAAATGCGTGAATCTCGTTTTTTGCCAGGAGAAAGCAAAGCCTTCTCGCCTGAGATCAATTTATACAACAACAAGATGCTGGTAGCTTCCTGGAAGGAGAAAATGGCGGTAATTATTGAGTCCAAGGAACTAGTTGATCTGCAGAAAATGATTTATAACCTAGTCTGGGAGAATTTACCGAAAAACAAGTAGTGGATATCTCCGTTGACTTTGTTGTCAAAATATGCTAGAATATAGGGAAGAATTGAATACATATATTGTTCAGATAGCCTAAATAGACTCGAATAAAAGAGTTTGTCTACAGGCAAAGCGAGAAAACAAAAATATCCCTGTGACCCCTGCGGAAGATCACCCGCAGGGTGACAAAAACAAAAATAACAAAAGAAGATGAAAAAGCTAATTCTGTCAATTTGCGTAGTAGTTGCTGGTGCTTTGGCGTTTGGCTTTGTTGAGGCCGAAGAAACTCACGCTCCCCAAGTAAAGGTTTTTAATGCCCAAACCAGCCATCTGGATGTTGATTTCCAAGCCTTTGAAGAGAGTTTTCAAGGTGGTACTAGAGTAGCGGCCGGAGATTTTGATGGTGACGGCTATGGCGAGATCGCCGTTGGTGCTGGCGTTAGCGGTAGTCCCCACGTGCGGATATTTGATCGCCAAGGTAATTCTACCGGCTGGAACGCCTTTGTTTTCCATCAGGATCATAAGGGTGGAGTGGATGTGGCAGCGGGGGATGTTGATGGTGATGGCCGGGATGAATTAATAGTTGGCCAATATATGTTTGGTCAAGCTCGAGTAAAAGTATATCGGGTAAATAGCGAAAAAACTGTTTTAAGAGAGTTCCTCGCTTTTGATGAAAAATTTAAGGGCGGAGTGAGAGTAGCGGCGGGCGATATCGACGGTGATGGTATTGATGAAATTATTACTGGTACTGGCGGTGGCGGTGGCCCCCAAGTTAAAGCCTTTGAGATGGATGGGCGGGAAATTATGAATTTCACTGCTTTTCATCCGGATCATCGTGGTGGAGTTGATGTAGCCGCGGGGGACGTAAACGCTGACGGCCGCGATGAGGTTGTTGTCGCCCAAAATTCTTTTGGCCAGGCTCGCGTTAAGGTCTATCAAGCCGACAGCGGTCAAGTTTTAGGGGAATTTCTCGCTTATGCTTCTGATTTTCAAGGGGGAGCGAATGTGGCCGTAGCCGATATTGACAATGACTATGAAGACGAGATTATTACTGGTACTGGTCAGCGTGGTGGTCCGCAAGTGCGAGCTTTCGAGTTTTGGGGTAAAGATCTGGGAGTTAACTTCAAAGCTTACGCCGAGAGCTTTCGTGGTGGGATTGATGTGACTGCCCGTGATATTGATCGAGGAACCAGCAAAGAGATTATTACTAGTCCCGGTCGAGTGGTAAGTGAGCTAGCTACTTATGACTACTATAAATACATCGAGGTTGATCTTAGTGAGCAGACATTGAAATACTTTGAAGGTGGGATGAAAATAGACGAGCATCTGATATCTTCTGGTTTAGTAGGTCCAACTCCCCAAGGCACGTTCAAAATAACCCGCAAAAGACGCTCAGTCACAATGACAGGGCCGGGTTATCATTTACCAGGCGTACCATATGTACTTAGCTTCTTAGGACCCTACACCATCCATGGTACTTACTGGCACAGTAATTTCGGCCACCCAATGAGCCATGGTTGTGTCAACATGTATACTCCGGATGCAGCTATTCTATATGAGTGGGCGGAGGTTGGTGATGTGGTGATAGTTCATGGGTAGAGCACAGGATATAAGTTTACCCAAAGCTCTCCTTTCTCGGGAG
>JAHJQX010000041.1 GCA_018818965.1 Patescibacteria group bacterium
GCAGAAGAACTAAATCCTTTACTGATTGCTGCCAGAGATTTAAACACTTAAATGGCAAAACCTCACTAGAGAAGACATTAAAAAGAAACCTTAAGCTATCCAATATCTCCCTCAAAAAAGCACCCAAAACTGAACGGTAGCACCCCACGATGAAGTTCGAGTGCCGGACGGAGGGGATCTCCCTCACCGTCCAGTTCACCCTGGACAAGGACGGGCGGATCGAGGGCTTCGTCGGCACCGCCCCACTGCCCTCCGAGATCAATGAGGTCGTCTTCTTCGTGGACGGCCTCGCCCTCGAAAAAAGCCCCTGGGCCGCTTTCGACCCGGCGACGGCAACCGCCAAGCTGGCGCTCGGCGGCTTCGGCGCGAAGGGCAACCTCTATCTTCGCCTGAAGAGCGGTGGCGAGCTGTGGGCGAATTTGGGGGCTAGCGGTGGCTGGGTGATTAAGGGCGCCAAGGTGGTGGCCAAAGACGGCAAGACCTGGCTTGAGGTCAGCACCTGTTCGGGCAAGTAGGCACCGCACCGCTTGCTTCTTCCTGCCCCTTTCCTCTCTCTCGCTCCTTTATCCCATAACACTTCGTTGTTGTGGGATTTTTTTATTCCCCCCCCTTTTTTTCTACTAGCCAGAGATGGAGGTAAAAAGGTTACCGATCTATTTAACTCCCACCCTCCTATATACCTCCATTAATCTTTTATAATACCTCTCCGGCCCAAACCGTTCCTCTACCATCTTCCGCCCCGCTCGCCCCATCTCCGGCAACCGGTCCCCATTTTTGAGCATCAAATTAATCTTCGAAACTAAGCCAGCCACATCACCACTAGTAAACGTCTGCCCAGTTTTATTCTCTGCGATCAACTCTGGTAACGCTCCCGTCCGCGCCGCTATCACCGGCTTGCCACAAGCGTAAGATTCGATTACTACCAAGCCAAAAGGCTCATAGAAAGCTGTCGGCACCACTGTAAACATCGCTCCCCGAATCGTCTGCTGCAGCTCATCACCGCTCAAGTGGCCGACAAACTCAATATTACCCAACTTGTGCTTAGCTACTAATGCCTTCAACTCCACCTCTTCTGGCCCCTTACCAGCAATCTTCACCTTCACCTGCCGAAATTCACGCATCGCTTCGATCAATACTCGTGGCCCTTTTTCCTTCGATAGACGGCCAAAGTATAAAATATAATCTCCCGGCTCGTATTCCGGCTGAAATTTTTCATAGTCAACAAAATTAGGCAACGTCACAATCTTCTTCTCGGGCGCAACTTTGTACTCCAACAACTTCTCACGCATAAACTCACTGGGAGTAATAAACAAGTCTATCCCTCGTTCGTAAAACTGTCCTAGCTTATGAAAATACATCTCCAACATATTGAGAGCGCTGGCGGAATAGGAATTTTTGGCACAGCGATAACGCCCGCAGTTATAATAGCGCCGCAACCTACAACGCTCGCAAACTTTACCCTGAGTATAGAAAATATAGACCGGGCACATTAACTTGAAGTCGTGGACAGTCATCACTGTAGGCACGCCTCGCCGACGTAAAGCCCCCAAAATCGAAGGGGAAATCTGATGATAGATATTGTGAATATGAGCAATATCCGGCTGCTCCTGAACTATTAATTTGTTCATCTTCCGCCGCGCCTCCAGCGAATAAAAAATACGGCCGGCTGCCTTCAGACCAGCTGCACTCCAACGAGTTTTACTTAAATTAACCTCACTGACAAAATAATCGGAATATTTTGAGTCGACATTTTCCTTGCTCCGCATCGCAAACGGAACAGTACTGTGCCCTTTTGCCTGCAACAACTTCTCCAAGGCGAATAAGTGTTGCTCGGCTCCACCCTTACGATAATAATATTTATTGGCCAGTAGTATTTTCATGAAATAGTTTTTTAGTCTCCCGCAAAGCCTTAAGATAAGCCAGGCGTAGCTCTTTACCTTTCTTGCTGAACGGATAGACCAGCGTGTATCTGACCAACTGCAAGATCAAATGCAGACGCACGAACTTAGCTAAATAGTTAGTTTCTTGATCGTACTTATTAAAATAATAGAGCAAAGCTTCAATCACCCGCATAACTGTCACTGAATAATCAGCCGGAGCACTGCCCAAATGATGGTGAATAACACGGGCTGCTGGATAGTATATTACCGGCCATCCTTCTGCTTTCACTCGGCGGCAATAATCAATATCTTCAATATACATAAATATCTTCTCATCGAGTAAGCCTACTTTAGCCAGTGTCTCGCGGCTAAACAGCATGAACCCTCCCGCTACCCAATCGACCTCCAATGTATCCTTAAACCAACGCCGCCACCAAATCCGGTAAGGTACATTGCGTCCGAAAGGAAGGATTTTATAAAGATAAGTTGCTTGGAAAAATTCGGTCAGCGAAGTGGGATAATTGCCAAATGAAGGCTGAATATTATAGTCCTGATCGAGATACTGAATTCCGACTATCCCCCGCTTTACCTTATTTTGAGCATAACGCAGACATTTAACAACGGCTTGGTCTAGCACCACCATATCAGGATTTATCAATAGGATATAATCTCCTTGGCTGGCCTTGATCCCTTGATTGACCGCCTTAGCAAAACCGAGATTATGTTTATTAGCTAGCAAACACACCTTAGGATAACCGTCCTTAACGATTTCAGTTGAATTATCCGTTGAGTTATTATCAACAATAATAATCTCATAGCGCAAACCCTGACTGCTTTTAATAACCGAATCCAGGCAGGGCTTGATATGCCGCGCCGAATTGTAGGTAACTATGATTACAGAAAGTTCCATTATTTAGAATTACTTTGGGGTTCGTTTGAGCGCCAACAGCCAACCATCCCCCGTGACTAAGGGAAGTACTTCAGCTAATTGGCCATCTAGCTGATCGAAAAAACTAAATACTGACGAACCACGCTTGATAAAAAGACGCGCCCCAAGATAATAAGTTCCCCGAAACCAGATTGATTGATTCTTTTTGCTTATCAGCTGGAATTTGGCTTGAGTAGCGATTTTTTCTAACCGACGCAAGGTAAAAAACTGAACGTGCGGACTATCAGCTGCTGTCTGGATAATTCTTTCTCGGGGTAAAAATATACTCTTAAAAATTCCTTTTAGAGCCTGTCCTATCCGCGTATGGGTAGTAAAACGCCGGGTGGTTTCTTCCAAGCTATAACCATTGGGAACAGTAATAATAATTATGCCACCTGGTTGTAAATTCTGCTGAGCAAAAGTAAAAAATGCGGCTGGATCTGGTAAGTGTTCTATTACCTCGGAGGCAATCAGGCAATCAAAGCTACACTTGTCAGCAGCTGCTAAAATATCTTTGGCCTGGAAATTAACGTTGGCAAAGGTGTTACTGGTCTGAGCGGCCTTGATTGATTTTTGGTCAAGATCCACCCCTAGCACTTGGTAACCCAAGCTGCCCAGTGGTAAGGAAATATTACCCTTGCCACAACCAAAATCTAAAACTTTAATTGCGCTCGGATCCTTACTAGCAAAGTGTTTGGCTAGTACCTGCACAATAAAATCAAGCTTACGCCGTCCCGCCGGCTCTAGCTGATAATTGGTATGTTTATAATATTCTTTTTGGTCGCTCGACTTGGTCATCAATTTTATTGATTACTACTAAAGCTCCCACCACAACCCAGAAAAATATCACCAGTAGATTCAAGTCAAAATACACCCCAAAGTTAGCATTAATTAAAAACATTACGTAACAAGCAAAAAGACCCAATAGGAAAGGAGGAAGATATGACTGCTCATTTTTTCTTTTTTGTCGCCAGGTGCGATAACTATTACGGATAATTAAAATATTTACTAGGAAAAAGGATACTAGACCCAGTACGCCCATTTGCACTCCAATGCCGACAATGTCATTATGCAAATCACGCACCTCAATTCTAGTGGGATAGCCATAGTAATCAAAGGTGAGCTTGTGGCCAAAGCCGGTGCCAATCAGCGGACTAGCCGCGAATGATTCCCAGGCCTCCTGCCAAGCGAACAGACGAAAGGTAGCACTTTTGTCTTCAAAATATTCGGTAAAGGATTGCAGGCGATCAACAGTCACCCGACTGAAATCAGTAATAATGGTCGGCGCCTGTTCGTAGACAATAAAGCTAAACCAGGTATAGACAGAGAGTACTATTATCAACAATAAAAACTGCGTGGCCAGAATACGTAATAGACTCTTTTTATTTAACTTCGGCAGGAGGATAAAAGACAGAACGATGCCTACAGCCAGTGATACCCACAGATGTCGGCTCAAAGATCCCAGCACCCCTAGCAACTGGATGAAAATAACCAACACGGTCAGATTGCCAAAATAGTTCTTTTTATAAGCAAAAAGGTTGAAAAGTAGCAGCAGGGAAATACTTAAATAAAAAGCGTGGGTGGGCGCCAGCAGACGCGCCCCGGCGGTGGAAAGAGGGGTGAATTCTGTCCACAGACCATAGCCCCTGATCGCGCCAAAGAATACAAAAAAGAAAAGAACTACTCCAGTAAAAACGAAAACTTTGATCAACCGCTCAAGCTGCTGTCGACTTCTAATAACATTAATAGTAATAAAAAAGAAAATAGCATAAAGACCGAAATTTTTGAACGTACTGAAGGCAACACTAAATTCCCCTCCCGTAGCCACGCCATAAATAGCGGCCACGGCACACAAAACAACAAAAAGTAAAATGGCTACCCCGACCGGGGAAATTTTTAGTCTAACATCTGGTCGGCGAATAACGTAAAAAACAAAACTGCTAACCGCCATGATCGTCAGAATATCGAGGGGATAAATTTTGTAGATGTGTTCATCGGTGACTAAGGGTTGGAGAGTAAAAAAACGTTCAAAAATAAAAGTACAAATAATAATGGTATAAAGTCCAACTTCTGGCTTTCGGAGGATAAAAAAAGAGGCAAAAATGAGGCAAAATATGTAGAGATAGAGATTAAAACCAACCAAAATGTTTACCAACGCAAAAACGCCTACAAAAACAGTGGCAAAAATAGTGTAGGCGATCTCACGTGATATTCGGCTGGAATTCAGAAATAACGTATTTGCCATGAGTATATTTTACCATGTTAATCGCGATGCCAATACACAAATGTACACAAACAACGCGAATATATAAAATTCCTATAATTCGCGTTTGATCAACGTGTTAGCATCAAATTACGCGCTACAAGCCGAGTATCCACAATCCGGACAAGTACTACAACCCTCGCTCACTCGAAGTTTTTTGCCACATTCGGGGCATTTACCACCTTTTTTGCCGCCGCCTACCGGTTTGGGGGCAGGAACGACAGGAGCTTCTTCTTTCTTCTTTTCGTCTTTACCAATATTAAGCACCTGCATTTCGCGACTCTTATCTCGATAAACAGTCAGACCTTTACAGCCAAGTCGATAAGCCAAGCGATATGCCCTATCAACATCATCAGTATTAGCTGTATTGGGGAAATTAATTGTCTTGGAAACAGCGTTATCGACGTATTTCTGAAAAGCACCCTGCATCTTGATATGAGTATCAGGATCAATATCCAGCGAGGTGACAAAGACGTTACGCACCTTTTTCGGAATTTCCTTGATATTTTGGATCGAGCCTTCTGCAGCAATCTTACGCATTAATTCATCGCTATAAAATCCTTCCCGTCGAGCCACTGCTTCAAAATATGGATTAACCTCGAGTAATTCGTCACCCTCATCTAAAATGTTGCGGCGGATAAATGAAATAGCGAACAGAGGCTCAATCCCTGAAGATGCTCCCGAGATAATACTGATGGTGCCAGTGGGAGCAATTGTAGTGGTGGTAGCATTGCGCATTGGCCGGCCACTGGGCTTATCAAAAATGCTACCCTCATAATTAGGGAAAGTCCCCCGCTGTTCGGCCAATTCCTCTGACATGTTCTTCGATTCAACATCAATAAACTTCATTACTCTTTCTGCTAGCTTCAAAGCTCGCTCGCTGCTATAGGAAATACTAAGCTGAATTAGCATATCGGCCCAACCCATTACCCCCAGACCAATTTTGCGGTTCGC
>JAHJQX010000042.1 GCA_018818965.1 Patescibacteria group bacterium
ACTAACGTTTCCTTATATTCCTTACGACACTCGAGACAACCTAGACTATTAATTTGCACCTCAATATTATCTAAGCCTAATTTGTTCAAAATCCTAGTAGAAATATGAATAACTTCCGCGTCGAGGATGGGCTGTTCATTACCTAATATTTCTAAATCTAATTGGTGAAACTGGCGATAACGACCGGCTTGGGGTTTCTCGTGACGATACATCGAGCCAATGTAATAAAGCTTTACTGGCTGCATTTTGTTGTGCATGCCATGTTCAATATATGAGCGCAATATCCCCGGTGTTCCTTCCGGACGCATAGTTACCTTCTCTCCACCTTTGGTAGTAAAAGAAAACATTTCCTTCTGTACAATGTCGGTTTCCTGACCAGTGCCTCGCTCGAACAATTCCGTTTTTTCTAAAATCGGCATGGCAACTTTTTGAAATCCGTAAGGTTCCAACTGCCCTTTAATAATTTTTTCGCAATAATCCCAAATTCGCATTTCTTCTGGCAAGATGTCCTTCATCCCCCTTACTGTTTGGATCGCTTCTCGCTTACTCCTCCTAACAGTTTTAACCGGAATCTTTGGAGAAGCCTTCCTTTTGGTAATTTTCTTAGTAGTCTTTTTCGCTCTTGGCATTTTAATTAGGTTTTAGGATGCAAAATAAATATATTGTTTTAATTCCCAATTAGCTTATAAATCGGAGCCTGGACTGTTCCTACGGCTTTTACCGGCCAGCCTCGCACCCAAGCTCGACCAATAATTCGGTCAGATTCTAATTCGCCCCACACCCGAGAATCGCTGCTAGCTGTTCTATTATCACCCAGCACAAAATATTCTTCGCTGCCCAAAGTGGTGTCAACATTGCCTGGGGTCTGATCAGCACCGATCAGATAAGACTCCTCAATCCCAACCCCGCCTGGATAATCAGTATTGTAAATTACCACTTCGCCGTTATCCACTTGCACCCGCTCGCCCGGTAAACCAATAATTCTTTTAATATAGTATTGGGAGGGATTGCGAGGATACTCAAAAACAATCACGTCCCCTCGCTGCGGCTCGGAGAAGCGATAGCTAATTTCATCAATAATCAAATAGTCACCCGAGGAGAAACTTGGTTCCATACTACTACCACGAACTACAAAAGGCTGAATCAAAAAGTAACGGATTGGGATAATAATAGCCAACGATATAATGGCTACTTTCAAAATTTCAACGAAAAAATTTCCGACTCCATCCGTTGTTTGTACTTCCGCTTTGCTTTTACGAAAGAAATATGGCATCAAACACAAACTAGCAGCCAGCAACACTGGCTTTGTCAGAATTATAACACAAAAAAATTTGCCGGCAATAAGAAATTAGCTTGATTGCTAGTTTGACGGTAACGAAATAAATGATACAATGTTCTTAACGCCGCTGCTAATTAGAATGCGGCTGGTGTTGTATTTGAAAACAATGAAGTCATCTTTGCCAGACAAACCTCCCAAATTGGATTTACTGCGTAGCCAGGAGGGACTTGATGTTAAAAGCAGAAAAACCCGGAGGGGATTTCTCATCTTTGGGAAAATCGCTCTAGTGGTTTTTATTGTGATTGCTGTCCTGAGCGCTTTGTTTTCCTATAAATTAATCACTGCCAGTAAGAACATTTTCTCGGAAACGGAAAATGAAGAATCGATTATCCAACAAATTAAGAAATTAGTTTTTTCGAAAGATAAGTATCTGCAGGGAGAGGAAGAGGGTCGCACTAATATTCTATTGTTAGGGATGGGAGGAGAGGGGCACCAGGGGGCTTATTTGACCGACACGATGATGATAGTCAGCATCAAGAATAATGGCGATAAAGAAGCTAGGGACGTCTCGATGATCTCTATCCCCCGCGACCTTTATGTTAAGCTGGACAGTGGTAACTACTACCGCATCAATTCTCTTTATTCTCTGGGAGAAGTTAATGAACAATATGACGGAGGAGCCGCATTGGTCACTGACACTGTCTCGCAGATTACTGGTTTGCCAATGCACTATTACATCCGAGTTGATTTTAACGGCTTTAAAAAAATAATTGACAGTCTGGGCAGCATAGATGTATATGTAGAAAACAGTTTTTATGACGCCGAGTATCCTACCGACGACTATGGTTATCAAACGGTAGTATTCAAAAAGGGGATGAACCAGTTGGACGGCGATAAGGCTCTGAAATTTTCCCGCTCTCGCCACGGGGTAGTGATAGACGGCGAAGGGACTGAAGCTTCTGATTTTGCTCGCGCCAGGAGACAACAAAAAATACTGGTAGCTGTCCGCGACAAAGCTTTATCATTAGAAACTATCGTTAATCCCAAAAAGATTAGCGAGGGCTTGGAAGCGCTCGGTGATCACATTCGTACTAATATTGAACCCTGGGAAACTGTTCGCCTCGCCGAAATTGCCCAAGATATTAACCGTGAGGAAATAATTAATAAAGTGATCGACCATGGAGAAAGTGGTCTCCTCTACTCGACCACTGCCAACTCGGGGGCCTATGTCCTTTTACCCCGGGAGGAAGATTATTCGGAAATAAAAACTTTCTGCCAAAACATTTTTGACATTAAATATCTAAAAAAAGAAAACGCCCGCATTGAAGTACTGAACGGTACTAAGGAAAGTGGCCTTGCTCAGACAATTGCCGGTCAGCTATCGGCCGAGGACTATAACATTGTTAGTATTGGTAACGCCACTGCTTTGACTGAAGCCCCGTCAGTTACTACTATTTATATATTTGGTACCCAGCCCATAGAAACAACTCTCAGAAAACTAAAAGAAAAATTCCCGAACGGTGATATTACTAAGCTCGATGATCGCGCTAAAATAGTGGATCCTAAAACCTCTCGGGATATCGAATCAGATATCATCATTGTTCTCGGACCTGATTCCAATTCTCTCGCCAAACAATAATTTCACCGAAAACATGACTGACAGATCTCAGCCTAGCGTGGTTCTAATCGGACGACCCAACACTGGAAAGTCAACTCTATTCAATACTCTGGCTGACCGTAAGAAATCTATTACCAGTGAGGTGGCTGGGACTACTCGTAATGTTGTCAGCGCCAGTTGTAGCTGGCAAAGCAAAGGGTTCACTCTCATCGACACCGGCGGATTACAGACAAAATCTATTGATCGGATAGAAGAAGACGTGCAAAAACAAGTTGAAGTTGCCATGAAGCAGGCTGATGTTATTGTGCTGCTGGCTGATATTAGAACCGGGCCAACTGCGCTGGAAATAGATATTGCTAGGACGCTACAAAGGTCAGACAAACCGGTCATTCTCGTGGCCAACAAAGCGGACAGTGACCGGTGGAGTGAAGCACAAAGTGATTTTATGAAGCTTGGTCTTGGTGAACCACTCCTGGTTTCTGCTATCAAAGGTCGAGGTACGGGAGATTTGCTGGATGCTATCTGTGAACATCTAGCAATAACCAAGAAAGCTGCGAGTGGATCAATTCGTCCTCAAGTTAAGATTGGTGTTTTCGGCAAGCCCAACGTTGGCAAGTCATCAATTATAAATGCTATCCTAGAAGAAGAGAAAGTAATCGTCTCTGATGTTCCCGGTACTACCCGCGATGCTACCGACATTGCCATCAAAGGAAAACGTCATGACTTTATCCTGGTAGACACGGCCGGTATCAGGCGGAGAACCAAGATAAAAGACAAAATTGATTGGTACAGTAATATTGCCAGCCATAAAACAATTAAAGAAATCGATATTGCCTTGTTTGTTATCGACGCTAATGAAGAATTAAGCAAGCAAGACTTGCAAATTGCGGCTGAGATAGCGGAGAGTAAAAAAGGCTTAATCATCCTTATCAATAAATGGGATTTGATCCTAGAGAAGGAAGAGGACAAGTTAGAAGAAGACCTTATTACTAAGCTCGTAAGATATTACCGCTTTCGATTACCATTTCTCTCTTGGGCGACAATGTTGTTCACTTCAGCGACAGATGGTAAAAACATCAAGCGAATTCTCGGCACTGCCCGTAAAGTATATCAGGAGCGTCAGAAAATAGTGGGTCAGGAAGATCTAGACGCCTGGCTAGAAAAAACGGTGGTCAAATATCCGCCGCCTAGCTTCCGACAGAAAAAACGTCCGCAGATCACCGAAATCCGCCAAGTGAGTAAGAATCCTCCTTATTTTCTAATAACTGTCAAAGGCAAGCAGCCAATCAAGCGTCCTTACTTAAAATATTTGGAGAAAGAGCTACGACAAGAATTTGGTTTTGCGGGCACGTCACTTGCTATTGAGATAAAAGAATGAAGTTAATTGTTGGCTTGGGTAATCCAGGCGAAGAATACAAAAACACGCGACACAACGCCGGTTTTATGGCGGTTGATTATTTGCAGAAAAAGTTGGGCGAAGCGGGCGACTTTTCCGATTTTAAGTTTGACAAAAAGGCTAACGCCGAGATTTCGCAAGGACTGATGGGCGAAGAGAAAGTACTACTGATCAAACCACAGACTTTTATGAACAGCTCGGGACAGGCCGTGCAGCAGTTGGTAAACTTTTTTAAGCTTGACCCGGAGCAGGATTTACTAGTAATATATGATGATCTGGATTTACCGCTAGGAGAGATTAGAACAAGTGGCACTAGCGCTGGTGGGCATAATGGGGTACAATCGATTTTTGATTCGTTGGGTATCGAAAATATTCAACGGGTGAGGATTGGGATCCAGGAAAAACCACGCCAGGAGATTGAAGATCAGGCATATTATGTCTTGCAGAATCTCAGGGAAGAAAAAAGAAAAAAGATTAACGATACTTTTGAAGATGTTGTACCTTTGGTGAAATACTTCGCCAAGTAATATTAATCGCACATTGCCCAGGAGAAACTAATGACCGAGGAAGCTGAAAGTTTCAAAATTGCTCTTGCGGAAAAAAATCGCGGTGATCGCTGTCCGATTGAAGGATGTTCTGGCATTCTCTACGCTGATGGCAATAAATTAGAATGCAGCAAAGAATCTGGGCACTGCCGGCCCGCCACCGAAGCAGAAAAAGAACAATACAGAAAAGACGCCAGGGAGCTCTCTCTACTCACTCTAAAAAAGCTGAAAAGCTAGTACAAAGATACGCTAATTATCAAGGTACCTTTTTTTATTCTCCAAATGCTGCTCAGCCGTCTCAGCAAAAACAGCTTCGCCGGTATCAAGCTTGGTAATAAAGAAAAGATAATTGTGGGCAGCGGGATCAATCGCCGCTTCAATCGCCCGTAAACCAGGGTTGCCAATTGGCGCCGGCGGTAAACCAGCGTGTAGATAGGTGTTATACGGCGAATCGACTCGAGTATCCTCAAAAGTTGGTTGCGGATCTTTTTTCTTAGTGATGAAAGTGATGGTGGCATCTGATTGTAATTTCATATCAATATCTAAGCGATTCTGATAAACGCCAGCTACTTTTTTCATCTCATCGTCTGGCCGCACTTCACGCTCAACAATAGCCGCCAAGTTGACTACCTCAAATACTGTTTTGTTTTGCTTTTTAATGGCAGCGAGTAAATCACTATCAACCTTTTTCCCAAAGTTTTTTAGCATCTTTCGAATAATCTCCTCAGCCGTCGCATCGCTGTACACCTCATAAGTATCTGGGAAAAGATAACCTTCCAGGGTCGTGCCCTGAGGAGCATCTTCTAAGAATGAATAATCCGGGCGATATTTGTCCAATTGACCTGATTCACGAACAAATTCTATCTCGAACTGACTCTTAACTGCTTCTAGATCTTCGCTACCAGTATAGTGATCAACGTGATATTTAGTAAAAGCATCGGCAATGTCCTCGCGCGTCCACCCTTCCGGAATGACTACTTGCCTATCCTCCATCGCCCCAGCGATAAGCTTATCCGCAATTTCCTGGGCCGACATGGCTGGCGATAAGATATAAGCACCTGCTTTTAATTTATCTTCACTTTTAATCAGCCAAAGATAAGTGTCGATATAGAAATTGTCTGGCAGCAACCCATCCTCTACCAACCGGGCTGAGATTTGATTCACCCCATCGCCTGGCTTAACGATAAATTCCTGCTGACTATCATCGTCAGCCTTATAAGGCATAAAGGTACGGTAATAAAAAAACGCCAAGAGACCAACACCACAAAAAAACAATAGCAACATTAATAACACAATTCTTTTGATAATTTTCATCATTGATCTAAAGATATTTCTCCTTCCCATCTTTTTCTAACTTTTCGACTAACTTCTTAACATCTTGTGACCGTCCCTGCGGACAAATTAGCAAAGCGTCTTCAGTATCTACCACTACCATATCGTCTAAACCAATTGTGGCTACTATTTTATTTTCCCGACCATAGATTAAGCACTTAGTAGTGTCATCGCCCACCCATTCTCCCCGAATAATATTATCGTTTTCATCTGCTTCCGCCGTCAGTTGATCATGCAACACATCCCAAGTACCAATATCGCTCCAACCAAAATCTCCCTTAATAATTAAAACATCGTCCTTGTTCATTTTTTCCAGAATAGCATAGTCAATTGAAATCTTTTGCATCTTGCGATACTCGCTATCAACCAAGTAATCATCATCATCCTTTAGTGCTTTTGTGATTCTTTCCAAATGCTGGTAGATATGGGGAGCATAACGCTGAAAAGCATCCAGGAAAGCGTGCGGTGTCCACATAAAAAAATTAGCGTGCCAAAGATAATCACCGGCTTGGATGTATTCTTTAGCTTTAGAAAAGCTCGGTTTTTCAACATGACCAAGGAACTTATATATCTCCACTCCGTCTTCTTTTTTGTGCAAATTGCCAATTTGGGTGTAGCCAAGAGCAGCACTGGGGAAATTAGGCACCACCGCGATATCCATCATTTTGCCTTCTTTTTTAATGACTTCCTCGGCTTTTTTCAGTAGTTTAATAAACCTTTTGACATTAAAAATATAGTGATCAGAGGGAATAAAGGCCATTGGTTCTTCCGGATCCTGAAGAGACAAGTGAGCTGCCACATAGCCCATGGCTGCTGCTGTGTCCCGTTTTTCTGGTTCAACAATAATGTTGTCCGCCGACACTTGAGGCAAGAGCTTGTTAATAGTATTTTTGAAAGCTTGCGTAGTAGAAATAAAAATCTTATTGGCGGGATAATCATTAACAAAACGTTCATACGTGCATTCCAGCATCGAACGTTTTCCAATAATTGAAGTAAACTGTTTGGGTTTTGTCTGTCGCGACAAGGGCCAGAAACGCGTGCCCGAACCGCCAGCCAAAATGACGATGTTCATGTTTTAGTAATTAGTAACCAACCGTGACTTCCAAGGTAGAGTTGATTATATCATAAAACCCTTTAGTGGCGATGTTGATAGGGTGTGTATTAATAATTATGAGTTTGGTTGCTTGCTATTTCAATAACTCCCGGCAACTTTTACATACTCCTGCAATATTCAAGCCAATTTCATCTTTCAGCAGTTCATTTTTACCATGTTCGATAAACTTGTCAGGCAAACCCAGTCGTTTAACCTTCACATTATGTAAATTATTTTTTTCTAGCAATTCCAAGACTGCTGAACCCAGACCGCCGGCCAGAGCATTCTCTTCAACGGTGACTATCTTATTACTGCGCCAAGCAGCTGTGAGAATTAACTCTTTATCAATCGGTTTAACAAAGCGGGCGTTGATGATTGTAGCTTCAATACCTTCACGGACTAGCTTATCCGCCGCCTGCTCGACCACCGCTACCATCGATCCTAGAGCAATAATATTTATATCTTTACCCTCCCGCAATGTCTCTCCTCCGCCGATTGGCAATGGTTTTATTTTTCTAGCCAATTCTACCCCCAGCCCTTCCCCCTTAGGATAACGAATAGCTAGCGGACCCTCTTTATACTGTTCGGCTGTCTTTAACATTCGCTGGAGCTCATTTTCATCCTTAGGTGCCATTACTACCATGTTGGGGATATGACGTAAGTAGGAAATATCAAAAGCACCGTGATGAGTCGCCCCATCATCCCCTACCAAGCCCGCCCGATCGAGAACAAATATCACTGGTAATTTTTGCAAGGCGACATCGTGAATTATTTGATCGTAGGCTCGTTGTAAAAAGGTGGAATAAATCGCTACCACTGGCCGGCAACCTTGGGTCGCCAAACCAGCGGCAAAAGTAACGGCGTGTTCTTCGGCAATTCCGACGTCGAAAAAGCGGCGGGGGTATTTTTCTTTAAACTTATCCAAACCCGTCCCCTCCGGCATAGCCGCCGTGATCGCGACTATGTCTTTATTACTGTCAGCTAATTTTAATAGCGTGCTAGAAAAAACTTGAGTATAAGTTTGATTGGGTTGAGTTTTTTTAGTTTTACTCTGCCCATTTTTCACATCAAACGGTGCCGCCCCGTGAAATTTACTGGCATTTTTTTCTGCATGTTTATACCCTTTGCCCTTTTGGGTAATAACGTGCAACAAGATTGGCCCTTTGACATTTTTAATATTACGGAAAGTTTGCGTTAATTCCGCCGGATCATGGCCATCCAGAGGACCAAAATAGCGAAAGCCAAGCTCTTCAAACCAAGCTCCGGGAGCGATAATTGACTTTACTCCCCCTTCAACAAGTTCCCCGGTACGCAAAGCCAGTCGTCCTAAGCGATTAGGTAACTTGCGGACTAAGTCACGGGCTTTATCTCTGGTCTTAATCACCCGCGGATCGGAAATTATTTTATTTAGATACGAAGCGACCGCGCCGACGTTCTCCGAAATCGACATCTTATTATCATTGAGAACCACAATCAAATCAGATTGAGCCGTGCCGATTTGGTTGAGGCCTTCCAGAGCCAAGCCGCCGGTCAGTGACCCATCGCCGATCACCGCGACGATTTTTTCTTTTTTCTGCTTGAGATCGCGCGCCTTAGCCATACCCAGAGCGGCCGATAAAGAAGTCGAGGCGTGGCCTACTCCGAAGGCATCATATTTACTCTCTGCTCGTCGCGGAAAGCCAGAAATGCCATTCTGTTGCCGTAAAGTAGCAAATTTATCCTTGCGCCCGGTGATAATTTTATGGGTGTAGCACTGGTGACCAACGTCCCAGACCAGCTTATCTTGCGGGAAATTAAAGCTTTTATACAAAGCCAGGGTGAGCTCAACTACGCCTAAATTAGAAGCTAAATGCCCGCCCGTGTCAGCTACTGTGCTAATAATCAACTGGCGGATTTCGTGGGCTAGCTGGTTTAGCTCCTTGACCGACAGCTTTTTGATGTCGGCGGGGCTTTTGATTTTATCGAGAATTTTGGTCATGCAAAAATATTTCATAAACTTCCTGGCCAGTCTGGTGTCTCTCGAGAGAGC
>JAHJQX010000043.1 GCA_018818965.1 Patescibacteria group bacterium
ACCCTCGCCTTCTATTTTTAGTTTGCTAGTATCAATTATATTTTCTGGAGTAGCGGTAGTGGTCGTTTCACTTGTTGTCTCGGCGGCGGCTTCCCCTCCGGCGGCTTCATTATTTCCTTCCTCGGTGTTGGGCGGGATTATTTCCTCAATGGTAGTATTAGCTTCTTCTCCCGAGGTGGGGTCTTCTATTTGTTCCCGAAAATCTAATGATGGAGTCTCACCAATAGCAGCAATCGCCTGGCTGATATCAGTCACGCCAGCCAGCTCAACTACCAAACGGCGCTGACCACCTGCCTGGACAGTTTGGACGACCGGTTCAGAGACTCCGAGAGCATTTACCCGCCGCTCGATTACATCACGCACGCCTTCCATCGAACTGTCGTAATCTTCTGGTTGTACATTGGACAAATCAGCTTGATAAACCAAATGCGCTCCGCCTTGCAAATCTAAACCAAGGTGAACTTTTAGTTCCTTTTCATAAGGGATCTTGACGGAATTTAGATTTATATTAGGACCTTTGGGCCAGTCAACCAGGCCGGCCAGGCCAGCTAACACTAATATTCCTAAAAAAGTTAACCAAATTTTGGCGCGAGTAGACATGGGTAAATTGAGTTCTAATTATTGTCTAACGTATACCTGATCACCCACGTCTGCCCAATTATACAACCAAGCGGCGTTGGGTAAAGAAATATTAACACAACCGTGACTCATTGGATGACCAAAATTGTTATGCCAAAACGCTCCGTGTAAAGCATAGCCACCGTTAAAATACATTACGTGAGGGACACCCTTAATGTCATAGTTATCTGGATGATCAGGACCGTATTCCCACTCCATATCATCGCTGACCAATTTGGTATGGATATTAAAATCACCAACTGGCGTAGGGTATTTAGCTATTCCAGTTGAAACTGAAAACTCATTTTTCTTTCGCCCACCCTTATAGACCTCTAATTTCTGTTCCGAAATATCTACTTCAATGTATTTATAGATTCCTTTGCGGCCTTCCCAAACCCGCCGACCCGGTATGGCCACAATCTCAGTCGCACTACTGCTATCAATATTACCAATTGCTATCTTTACACCCCCCCGAAAATCTTGCTCATAGGGCACAATTTCTAAAGTTTTAGGATAACCGTGAGCCTCAAAAGTTCTAATATGAGGACCATTACCATTGGAACCAACAATTACCTCGTCCTCGCCATCGCGATCAATGTCACCAGCGATTACATTTGCCCCTTCTTTGTGTCCTGCGGGGAAAGCGAGGAAATCTCCCAACACTCTCTTTGAAGCATCGGACTTATATACTTTAACTTGACCAGTGCCAAAAGTATTCTTAGCCACTATAATCTCAGCTTCATCACCACCATCAACATTGCCCACCGCCACGTCGACTCCGCCCCGGAAATCGTTTTCGAAAGGAAATATACTTAAGCCAGTAAATCCCCCAACAGCGTTAAATGATCTAACATGAGAAGTAGAATCAAGCCCGGAGCCAGTGATAATGTCATCCCAATCATCACCGTTGATATCACCAGCGGCGACATGAACCCCGCCTTTGTAACCAGGATCATAAGCTAAAAATTCGCCAACGATCGTCTTAGCGGCGTCCGCCTTGTATACTTTTACCCAAGCTTGACCATCACTGGCTTGAGAAACAATTACTTCGTCCTTGCCATCACCGTTAACATCACCAGCAGCGACATCTACCCCTCCCCGAAAGTCGGGATGAAAAGGGAAAAAGCTAAAACCAGTAGGTTGTCCCTGAGCGTTAAAAATCCGCACTTGCGGACCACCACCACGACCAGCCCCAACGATAATTTCTTCGGTGCCGTCACCATCAACATCACCGATCGCTACATTACCGCCACCGCGGAAACCGCTGTCAAAGGCCATGAAGGTATTATTGAGATGTTTGTTGTCAGTGTCGTAGATTTTGACCTCAGGGGCGCGGCCTTCGGAAGCGAAGGCATCCTGAGAGCTTACTAAAATACCTAGTGTTGCTACTAGGCCAGTTAATGTTAGTGACGTAAAAAGTTTGTATTTTAACATCTTTCTGCGTTTATAATAAAAAATAACTTGCTTCTAATATAGCAAATATACGAGAAAGCTCAATATATTGTGAGAAGTTTTTTGATATGCCAGGATATTAAATTGACATAAATAGTAATTAGTGCTACACAGGGAAGAATGCT
The DNA here is from genome assembly GCA_018818965.1 of Patescibacteria group bacterium. Taxonomy (GTDB): domain Bacteria; phylum Patescibacteriota; class JABMPQ01; order JABMPQ01; family JABMPQ01; genus JABMPQ01. The sequence continues at coordinate 2,196 of JAHJQX010000043.1, forward strand.
CTTCAAAACGGCACGAATCAATACAGTCTCTAGTTGCTATAAATAGCGATTGAGGGCTGTATTGATTCTAGCTGAGGAGAGGATAATGCTACAAGTGATCGATCTGGGAAATCCGGAGTGGCTGAGTGAACTCGCTGACCTGGAGTTCCCTAAGGCCAAGGCAGCTCTGGTGGCGTTCGTGGAGGTTCACGCCGGCGACGATGCGCTCATCGCCCAGCTGGGTGATGAGCTCTTCTTCAACGACATCGGCTGGGAGATCTTCCTCGAGGCCGAGCTGGGGATTGAGCTGGAGGGACGATTAGTCGGAGCTTTCGTCAGGATCAACCGAGACAACGTTGTTCGTCTGAAGGAGTTCATCAACCAACTCCTGGTGGCCTGCGGCAGCACCTACGAGACCCACAGCTACTGGGGTGGCACCGCCCTGGCAGCCATGCTCGAGCATGAGGACTTGTCCGAGGCAGACCTCCAGTTTGTCATCGACTCACGCACGAACCCCGATGACCTGGAGCTGTCCGAGGAGGCCGAAGTACGGTTGGAGGCGATGAGGGAGTAGTTTTCTCTCCTCAGTCAACCAGCACATTTCCCTTCGCTATACGATAAATTAAGCGAAGGGTTTTTTATTTCTATACAATCTTTGAGCTAAAAGATAAATACCAAACAATAATATTACCACTGACAGATATTGTGACCCAGTCAGTCCATAAACACGCCAATCAAAATCTCGCAGCTGATCAATAAAAAAACGGGTGAAGCTGTACCAAATTAGAAATAGAGAAATGATTACCCCCGACGTCTTTATTTTCTTCCGCAGTGGCCAGATGACGAGAAAAAATATTAGACCAACTAAACTAGAATACATGGCGGTATTGTGTCGGATCTCGCCATAATAAGTTACACCAGTAACAAAATCTGTCACTTTTCCCATATGGTCGCCTATCAGATAGCAGCCAATGCGGCCAACAAAGATGCCGGCAGCAATGGCCAGTGCTGAGATATCCGCCATTCGCCAAGTTGGCAGTTTGTGTTTACGGAAATAGAAAACAATCGCGGCAGCAGCTAGAAAGAAGCCACCGTAAAATATCGCTCCTCCTTCCCAAAGCTTGAAAATACCTATTAGATTCTGGCTATAATGGCTCCAGTGGATAATGACATACAAAAGCCGGCCACCCAACATGCCGAAAATAATACCCAGCAGCATGATATTATACATGTGATCAGATTTGATCTGGTGACGTTTGGTCTCGGCAATACCTACCAGTAATGCTGCCAAAAACCCGAGAGCAACCATTAGACCCCAGGTTTTAATACTGACTGGCCCAAGCGGTATTTCAGTTATGGGGTGATATGGGATCATTATTCTCCTTTAATTTTATCTAGCCTTATATATTTGTCGCCCGTTTTCTTCAGATGCACTTTGACTCCCTCGGCAATTGTTCCCTGGCTGAGTTGATCGAGGTTAAACTTAAAATTATCAGGCGATATTTCCTCGCCGTGTTCAATAACAACCCCCAGATCAACGTAGATGTCTGTTATTTTAGTCAATTTTTTGCTGGCGGCGAATTCTAAGACTTTTTTGAGAATTCGGTCAGCAGCGTGAAGGTCATGCATATAATTAATGAACGGTACAAGTAATACACGGATCGTAAGCGCGGATCAGCATTTTAATCTTGCGCTCCTTTTCCGCTTTATCCATTTTGGCCGTGGCCGGGAAATAGGCTTTAACGTCTTCTTCAAGATTAGTAATAAACTGGGCGGTAGGAGTAATAATATTCGATGCTTCGACTACGCCCTTGTCGCTCAGTTGATACCAGTGATACAATGTTCCACGTGGAGCCTCGATACAAGCGGCGCCTTTGCCCGCTTTGAATTTGAATTTAACGCGGTCAGAACCATATTCGGCGTCTAAGACCTCGCCAAGTAATTTATTTGATTCCTCCAGACAATGAACTATCTCGACCACTTGAGCCATGACGTTGTAGAAAGAATTGTAGCAAGGTGTTTTGATACCAGCTGCATCCCATAATTTTTTAGCCGCCGGACTAAGCTGATCATGGTTAAGATTAATGCGCGACAAGGCACCAGCAAAAATCGGCTTTTGATTGCGCATTACCCGCTTGACTACCTCATAGGGCCGGTGAATCTCTTTTATCTCCGCCTCATAGCCATCAGGTTCGACATTAAGACCCTTATCGCTTGTAATATTACCCTGATATAGTCCGTATTCGTCCTCGTCATGCAGCGCCACATACTCGCTCTCACGCTCAAATTCTCGATAGTCCAACTCACCGAATAACTCACCTAGCTTTGCACAAGCCTGCAAAGTGCTCGAATATTTATCCTGTAGCTTTTGTAATTCAGCTCGGTTAGGTAGCTTCAAGAACCCACCCACCAGAGACGACACCGGATGAACTGTCCGCCCACCTATAATTCTAATCAACTCATTACCAAAGTCACGTACCTCCAGTGCCATTTCGGTAAAACGCGGGAATTTTTTAATCAGCTCAACGTCGTGTTTAATGTTAAAGAAATCCGACAAACATAAAAAGTAGACATGTAAGCTATGACTTTGAATAAACTGTCCATACATCATGAGCTTGCGCAGCTTAATGGTTTGTTCGGAGGGAGTGACATCGAGGGCATTTTCCAGTGCCTTGATAGCCGTGAGATGGTGTACTACCGGACAAACACCACAGACGCGAGCGACGATTACCGGGATGTCTTTGTAGGGACGATTCAGCACCATCCGCTCAAAGAGACGCACGCCCATCTGCAGCTCCAGCTTGGCCTCGTCCATCTGGCCGTCGATGATCTTGCCAATGAAACCAGCGTGACCTTCAATCTTGTCGATGTGATTTATTTTGAATTCTGGCATGAATATATTTTATTTTAATAAGTATGATTTACTTAAACTTGACCGAATAAATAAATTCAGTAAACTCTGTCTCATCTAAATCTGGCCGGCGGGCAAAAACATAAAAAATAGTTGGATTATCATCGGTTGAGCGAATGTCGGTGACAAAATGTTGATCACTGCGCCAAGCCGGCTGATTAGGAAAATCGTCTATTCCTCTTTTTTTCATAATGTTATAGCGAACGGCGGGACGGTCATTTATTGTCAACTCCTCTTCAGAAAAAATATATACCGTATTGAGTGTCTGGAAGGAAGAAGCGCTAAAATATTTTACGAAAACCTGTGACTTTTCCAAATTGTTTTCACCCGTTGCTTGGGGGTCATAGAAATTAATAGCCTGAGAGTCAGCCACATACTCTGCCTGCCAATTTTCTGGGATGTCAACCTGAAAAGAGAAATTTGGGTCAACGCCGGCTAAGTCAGCCGCACTAAAAGATTTGGTTGGATTTTCTTCCACTACTTCACATTGATTGTTTTCACAAGTGCAGTCAGGCAAAGAATAGAAACTAATACTAATATCGCTTGCATTCTCTTCATTGACATTAATACAAGCTTTGGGAGTAAGTGGCTTGCATTCTTCATTTTTAGTACAACTTTTATCACAATTTTCTGGGGCATCGTAGGCGCACTTATCTCCTAAGGGTTCTTCTGTTTTTGGCTCCTCACTTACTTTTTCATCTGATTTAGTTTCTTCTTGTTGGTCATTAGAGTTAACTGAACATCCAACTAAAAAAAGTAGGCTTAAAATAGTTATCGCTAGGTATATTTTTTTCATATTTATTCTTCCTATCTAGTTAATTTATTTAGAGGAAAAATTTCTAATGCCCTGACAATAAAAATAAATCGATGCTAGCTCTAAAATGCCCAACAACAATGCTCGATCGTCATTAATAAAAATTACCAAGATACCGGCCATCAAACTCATCAATATACATGAATACCAACCGTAAATTATTCTCCGTGCTAATAAAATGGTGCTAAGTATTTCTGCCGAAACAATTATGGCTTCGAATATTGGACTTAAATTATACACACCCGAAAGGGCAAATCTTAATATCATGAACATTGCCACTAAAATCGCTAATATTTCGAAAAACGTGTCTATTTTAGTATGTTGACGATATCTATCTTTTTTCCACTTATAGAAACCATACATCATTGCGACCACTACCACCACTGTTACAGCGCCAAAAATATTGTTTCCGTTTTGAAGCAGAAATATAATCCAAGCTATCCCGCCGATAATCTTCACAACCCAACCAGCTATTTTCTTTTTCGACAGAAGCCAGTGCCCCCCCAAATAGCCAAAGCCAGCGATAAGTTCTAGAGGGCTAGTGTTTACAATTTCCTGTAAAAACATGCTAACTATTTATTAGGCAGCTTTTTAAAACGTCCAATAAAATACCCTAACAAACTTCCCAAGATCAACGTCATAATAGAAATTGGGATTAGGCTTATTGGCTCTTGAGCTGCAATTATTATACCAGCTGGAATCAAGCAAAGAAACGAGAATAAAATACCTTTAACGATATTGTTTAACTTAAGGGAGGTGGTGGCAAGAAAGAAACCAATAATCATCCACATGGAAAAAGCGGATAGATTAGCGTCCCAGCTTAGACCCTGAAAGATCATTGGGATTACGTCTAGAATTCCGGCCAAGGCACCGAAGAGGAGGCCGATTTTGATATTTTTCATTATTTTTTGCTTATAGCTTAGCTAAGGCTTCTTGAAATTCTTCGTCTGTAGCTTGATCACCCTTCAGGCACTCTTCTTCTTTTCCTTGCCAGTAGGGTTGGATTGACATATTTTTACGTGTTATTCTCTCGGCCAGTTCCTTATCTGTGCCAGGAATAGCGTCCATAAAAAACTTTACTCCACCGGTAAATATTTCAGCACAGGCCTTAACGCTACCATCTTCATTGATGCAGTATTTACACAGCGGTCCCATTTCAGTCTCGATGCCAAAATCTTCTTTGTTGTTTAGTGGCATTCCACATGAGATACAAGTCTTTCCCATATATTTTTAGTTATATTGATATTATTGAAGTATAACATTTAATCTTTCCAGTTCCACCATTTTAATTTTTCCGGATCATGCTTTTTATGCTCGGCAAAATACACCGAGGAGCGACAAACATAAAGAACGCAACGATCTATTTGGCATCCTTGATGAGCGCAAATTTTACGATATAACTTCTCGGGATCTTTCCCGCGCAAATCCGCAACTTTATTAATTCCAATGTTTGCAAAATCTTGGGCAATGCTTTTGCCAACGCCGGGGATTGTTTGTAAGTCTTTGATGTGCATAGGTTAGGTGAAGTTTTTTATCCAATAAATTCAAAGCGAGGTACCTTTTCCCCATCAATATCGACAGTTTCTAGAAACATGGCTCTAGGTCTTACCCACAGGGCATTATTCCCAAATTCGCTTGAGTTATAAAGTGCTTTGTAAACTACTAATTCTTCTAATGTCTCACTATGTCTAGCCAGACCGATAACTTCGTATAGCTTGCCCTTGTAATGCTTATATTTTCCTGGTTTTAATTCTGCCATAATATTGTTGGATAAACATCTTTACTCCTACGGCTTGTCCAGTGATAAATGGAGTAAGTATTTCCTGCTAGTTTAATAGATTCTTACTTCTAAACTTTTTCTTTTTCGTCCTATTCTCTAAAAAATTACCGCCACTCACAACCTTTTTATTTGTCTTTTCCTCTAGCTCAACTCTAGCTTTTCGGGAAATTCCACCACCTTTTTTGCCGGCTATTTTATTTTTCTCCATTCCTTTCGCCTTCATGCTCTCAGCAATTTCTCTAGTCGACATTTCGGCCAAAGCGGTAAAAATCAACTCTGCCTCATTCATATGATCACGTAAATTCTCTCGCTTCAATGCCTTAATCTTTTTATGGTCTTTAACTGACAATCCACTCCATTCTTCATGAATAATATTTGTCAAAATCGCAAATTCTTCACCTTTCTTGATATCATTATTACTCCAATAGTCCGTTAATTTATTTCTAGTCTCTTGCCCCATCATCCTTTGCTGTATCCACTTTTGACTACGACCGTGTTTTTGCCAGTTATCTCTAGCCCTATTAACTGATTTCTCCGGATCAATTGTTTCCTGCATCCGCTCATAGCCAACTTTTGCTAACCAAAGCTTTATGGGTTCCGCTTTTTTACTCGGCACAGATTGAACCAATCTTAAAATAGTTTTTACATCAGCTACGTCTGTTAGTCTCATTTTTCCATCCTGGGCAAGCATTTTCAACCGGTCACAATTTGTGACCACTTCACTCCCTTCTTTTTTGAGACGGTTTTTCAGTGTTGTCCAGTAGCTTTTTGCTTTCTTGTAGTCCTTTTGGGAGGTGAGAGCGGCTACAATGTCAATTACGGAGAAATACCATGCTTCTTTCTCCTTATTAAAGTATTTTCGGATTTTGAAATCCTCGAATATTTCTATTTTATTTGATTTTGCAAGACTTTTAGGTGAGGTCATAATAAAAATAAATTATTGTAGTTTACTAACTGCTTTATTCTCAACCAGCGACTTCATCTGAACAATAGCAATTTGGTTAAGCTGACACAACCTCTCTGACTGAGAAAGCTTTTGTCGAATGAATTCTGCATTCAAGCTTTCTAAATTAGCTAAGCAAACTAGCTGCCTAACATCGGCATAATCTCGAACGTTACCTTTTTGTTGTGGGTTTTTCTGACGCCACTGTTTGGCAGTCAGTCCAAACAAAGCTGTGTTCAAGATATCGGCTTCGCTGGCATAAACAACATTTAGCTGCTTCTTGGTGACTAAGGTGGGAATGATATGAGCTTTAATGGCGTCGGTGTGAATTCGGTAATTTATTTTCGTTAACATTCTCTTGGCATTCCAATCGAGTGCCAAGCGTTTATTTTCTTCCTCTTTAAGCCTTTGAAACTCCTTAATTAGGTAGAGTTTAAATTCTGCCGAGATCCAAGAAGCGAATTCAAAAGCGATATCTTTGTGGGCATAGGTGCCGCCATATCTTCCGGTTTTGGAAATTACACCAGTAGCATCAGTTTCTTTTGCCCAACGCTTTGGAGTTAAAGAAAAGCTATTAAGACCAGCTTGAGATTTAATTCCATCGAATTTGATGGAATTAAAATCTGGATTGTTAATTTTCTCCCAAAGCCCCAAAAATTCAATAGTGCTTCTATTTCTCATCCAGTTTTGCACGATATAATCGCTTCTGACAGAATCTTTATAGCGTGCAATATCCGTCAGTGAGATATAATCGTCCTTTTTGTGATGGAACAAACTCACATTCACACTTCTAACAATAATCTTCTTTGATCGCGAAGATTTTCCCTCCATTTTGTTTCCTCCTATTTTTTTAATTTATAATTACTAATTAACTTTCTTTATAAAATGCACGATTGTATTCGCTTTTGAAAAACCAAGCTTTTGATGAAATTTATGGCTATCAAGGTTGTCGATCAAGGCATCTGATCCTAGTTCTTGACAATCGTTTTTTTTCGCCCATTTTTCAGCTATTTTGATGAATTCTTTGGCAATACCCTGGTGACGATATTTGTCTTTTACATAAATACCCTCAAGATAAGCAACTGGCTTGGAAAATGCACCCTCGACATAGTCATGGCGCAAGGATAAATTCATAAAAGCTATGGGTTCACCATTATCATCTTCGCAAAGTACTACTTTTTCATTTTTATTTTCTAATATCTCCTGAAATTCTTTTTTCAAGCTTTCCACGCTATGTTTTGGCCACAAAGCTAATCCCATCGCTAGCCACTGGTCAAAATTTTCTTTGTTAGCTGATGTAAAATTCATATTGTCAATAAGTTAAAACTTAAAATCATCACGTGAAAGTATGGCTCAAACCAGCACATTCTTCCCAGTTGCTTTTGTCGATTGGGGTTAGTTTTATTGCTTGATTATTGTTATTCATAATATTTTACTGCGCAAAAGCAAACATCTGCTGCTGAGTGTAAGCTGGTTCTTCAATTTCTTCTGTGACCTCGCCATTTAACATTTTAATAACGGTATCACCAATATGATAACCTAAATTCACCGGCACCGCATTGCCAATTTGCTTGTACTGCTGTGAAATAGATCCGGCAAACTTCCAGCTATCAGGAAATGATTGGATTCGTGCGTATTCCCGCACTGTCAGTGGCCTAGTTTCTTTGGGATGACAACGCTCAGTTTGCTTTTGCGCGGGACTGCAAGTTAAAGTCAATGATGGCTCATCCCATGATAAACGTCTGGCCATTCCTGTTTTTCCTCCACCCATATAAAAACTAGCTCCCATATATTCTTTTTGTAGTTTTTCTGGTAATTCTCGCCAATATCCGCCAGGTGGTATCATTTCGAGAATTTTACGCTTTTTTTCGGGATATTTCTGGCCTTCGGACTTGGGACATTTGTACAAAGCCTCGCGCAAGGTGACTATATAGTCTTTTTCCTGAGGAAATACGATCGGGATATCTAAGTCCTTCCTGACGCCGATGATTATCAAGCGCTCCCTTTTTTGTGATACATCGAGATATTGTGATCTAAGAACCTTGTATTTTACTTTGTAGCCAAGTTTTTCTAAGACGGAGACCATTGTCTTGAGTGTCCGGCCGCCATCATGATTTAGTAGGCCTTTTACATTTTCGCCAATGGCAATTTTAGGTTTAACTTCCTTGATACACCGAGCAAATTCAAAAAATAATGTTCCACGGATATCTTCAAAGCCCATTTTTTTACCAGCGTAGGAAAAAGTTTGGCAAGGAAACCCTCCTTGAACAATATCAGCCTGTCCTTTTTTAAATTTTAAGTTTTTGACATCATCCTCAATTACATTCCAGTCTGGCCTGTTTGTTCGCAGCGTCTGGCAGGCATGTTTATCAAATTCATTTAACAAAACATGTTCAATTCCAGCATTTTCCATGCCAAGGGCAGTTCCACCAGCGCCAGCGAATAATTCAATCGCCGTATATGGGGATTTTTCCCTATTTTTTAATATTTTAAATTTTTTGCTCTTGCCTTTGGTTTTATTTTGTATCCTTTTTATTTCCTCCAAGCCAAATATCCGAGCATTTTTTTCATCGCGGAATGATTTTATCAAACCTTTTTTATCCCACCTTCTAATCGTATCAATTGAAATACTTAGTAAAGCTGCAGTTTCACCAGCAGTTAAATATTTTTGGGTATTTTTCATCTAAAAAACGCTAAGTAATTAACCTAGCGTCATTATATCAAATAACCTTTGCCTAGGCAATGGTTATTTTGTGGAGAAAGCCAGCTCAAATAGTTTAAAATACTCTTTGGCCTCTTGCGAATTTAATTTATATTTATGTTTATCAACAATAACTTGTGGCAATACTTCAAACAGCTCTTGTAGGGCATTCTTTCTTCCAGTCGCCAATTTATAAAAACTTACTCCGTCAATCATTCTTATTCTATTTCTAGTTGGGCGGCACTTTCCTGTTTTGCTGTCCGACGGGGTAAATGGCTTATCGTACTTTTTCTTCCCTCGAGGTATAACCTCCACATAATAGCCGACATAATCATTATATTCCGGTAATTTTATTTTTTCCTTAATAGCATCATAAATCTCAACCTTATGGTTACCTTTGGTGGTGTTATATTTGTTTTTTATCTCAGCAATGATTTTCTTTTTTTTATTGATGACATCTAAGCCGCCGCTAAAACCCAAATTCTTCCAGCCAACTATGTTGCCCAATATTTCTTGATGAAAATCACCAATCGCGTTTTGCATCGTTTTTTGAATCTGTCTAGTCTTTTCTTGCCTGACCCAGGCTTTATATGAAATTGAATGCGTCACTCCGTGAAATAGAGCCGAAAAGGGGTCTAGGACATTACTATATAGCTTAGTTTCGGCATCATGTTCGGCTATTTCGATTATTTCTACTACTCTGGCAACAGCGGAGCAGAGATTTTTATCGGAGATGTATTTTAGGTAGGGCATGGGGGTGGTTTGTCTTAATTTAATACTCAAATTTATCGCTTTTACTGTTAATCCAATTATCTATAAACTGTTTGCCTTTCTCGGTTAATATAATAACAAATTCTGTGTCTTCTCTTATTCCATCGCTGTAGGTAAAATAAGTAATTGTATTTACGTTTTGAACCAACCCATCGTCAATAAGATTCTGTACCAGTAGATACCCACGCACAATAACTTTTTCTTTGTCTCTTAAATAATTAAGGGTATTTAATTCAAATTTTGTATATCTGTCAGACAAGAAAATCAACTTTTGTTTATATATTAACATAGACTTCTTGTCTATTTCTCCATTATCATAGCGTGTATGACAGTTTGGACATACAGCGATTAGATTTTCATATTTGTGTTCTTTTGTTTTTGTCCACGATTCAATATGTGCGATTTCCGTTGTTGGAAATCTACAGCTTGGAATGGCGCATCTATGCCCAGCTTCGACTATTATCTTTCTTTTTAAATTTCTAGGAATTTGCGACCGAGTCATTAAATTTCTTTTAAATAATTTTTATCAAAACTCCTACGAAAGCACCCCCTAATAAATGACTTTACTCGGACTCAATTTCTGCTAACTTCTTTTCTAGAGAGCGTATCCCACTGCGAAATATTGTAGCATACGTCATACGATAAACTGTTTGGACATATCGAGCTTTGGCAGCAAACCCGATGTGCTGGAAATATTTTTTAACACTTCGTTCCTTTATGGCCCATCCTATACCAGCAACTGCGTTCCAGACGGTAATTTTAACTGGTCCTTGCTCAGTTTGTAATTCTGAAGGTACAAGACCAGTATCAATAAGGTAGGGTTGGTCACCTTGGATTCTAATATTGGCTGAATCAAGTGCATTGGCGGGACGCTTCCAATCTCTAGCCTTGCCGTAGAAATCTATTATTTCTTTTTCCGCTTCTTGAAAAGAAAGTACGCCATTCATAAGCTCTATGAGATTGCGAAGTAATTTTGGATTATTCAAGTCCTCTTCGGTAATTTCATGGAGTGCTTTTCCTTCTATCTTTGTTTGTCGCATAGCTGGCCTACCTTTTAATTCATCGGGTATGTCGTCTCCTGATAAAGCCTCAATAAATTCTGTTTCGGGGAGAAACTTGCCAATATGCTCCTTTAGTCTCTCGAATAATTCAGCATTTCTGCGAAGAAATTCTACCGGGTAGCCAGGCTTTCCCACTTTCAATACTGTACCATCTTGAGCATCATATACTAAACTTTCTCCGCCCTCTCCTATAAGATCCATTGAATGCCGTGCCTTATCGTCAGCTCCGATTTCTTGAACTCGATTCCGAAGAGCCTCTATTTCTGCATCCCTGCGCTGCTCTTTATTATCTGTTTGTCGAGTCTCGACATCAATTTCTTCTCTTAGTTCCGTACTTTCCGCAGGTGGCGTTTCTTCGTTCCCGGCCGTTCTGTCTTTTCCTTCCATTCTAATTTTATCGATATGTTTTTCCTTTGACATTGTTTATATTTTTTCTACAAAAGTACCCCTTCCAACTTCTCCTTCACCCCATATATTTCGAGTAGCTCCTCAATGCGCTGACGAGTTGCCACATTTTCCAGCACCTTCTTAAATTCTGGATCGGGATTATCTAGTGGTCCGCGGCACCCTTGGCAAATCATCCCTCCGCCTGGACATACGGCCTCGCATCCTCCTAATATAACTGGTCCCAGACACGGCTCACCTTGCTGCAAGAGACACGGAAACCCATGAATCTGACACTCATAGCACACCGGCCGCTGTGGGATCTTAGGAATCCGACCAGCCAAGAGCTCGTAGGTAAATCGAATAAATTCATCAGCGTTGATCGGACACCCTGGAATAGTAAAGTCCACCTTCACAAAGTCCGAGATCGGCTGCACTAGTTCGTCATGAATGCCCTTAGCATCGGGATAGACAAACTCCGCCTTACAAACATCGCGACGATAGTTCTTTATCTTAAACATCCCGCCCTCAGCCGCGCAATTTCCCAGCGCCACGACCAGCTTTGACTTCTCGCGTAGCTTCTTTAGATCTGTAAAATTATCCTTGGTAATCGGCGGTCCTTCGATAAAAGTAATATCATAGCTGTCTTCGGCCGGCAGCTCCTCGATCAAATGAAAATCCACCACCTCTACTCGCTCGGTCAATTCAAAAAAACGCTTTCCCTTATCGAGAATGGCAAATTCACATCCTTCACAGTCGGAGAGAGCAATCAGGGCTACTTTTGGTTTGGCAATTTTATTTTTCATGTCTTTTTATATCCTAAAATTATATATTCGGAGATATCTGCTGGCATGCCGGGATACACTTTGCTAATAAATTCCTCTGGAAACAACGGATATTCTTCAAGCAGTCTAGCAAAGCCCAATCCTTCTAAAATATTGTCATATTCCTTTTTGCTGCGATGAAATATCTCAACCCGCCTATTTTCCCTAAAATTCAGGATTAATTTACTTATTCCTTGACTGTCTTCCGGCTGTTCGTAGTCGATATTATTCTCTAGTGCCCGGCGCACCCATTCTTCGTTAAACACAGCAAAGCATAGCAGCCCGCCCTCATTTAAGCTCTGCTGCAGATCTCGCATGACGCTCTCTATCTCTTCAATAAACGGAAACACTAATACTGATACAATAACATTAAATTTGCCATCTTTGGCCGCTATTTCAAGCACTTTCTTGCTATCGCCCAGATGTAAATCAACTGTGTCGCCAACATTTTTCCTCGCTGCGTCAATCATACCCTCTGAATAGTCCACGCCAGTTGTCGCCAGGCCCATAGCAGCTAATTTTTCACAAACCTCACCCGCCCCACAGCCAAAATCCAGCGCTCGCTGACCGTCCATATCCTTCACATTCTCCTTAATAAACTTTTCCATCACTGGCCAAGCAAAATATAAATTCTCGGCTGCCTCTGGTTCGATCTCATCACTACCGGCAAAATTGTTAAAGTACTGCTTACTCAATTTATCCCAGACAGCCTGATTATTTTTATCTTTATTCATAATATTGTATGGTGAGCTTGTCGAACCATCCTTCGACAAGCTCAGGAATTATATCACAAATGAATTAGCCAAATTAATACTCAACTCTGTATAGTAGCGCAAATTATGTCGCTGCGCCTCGCTGATCTTATCGCAGACCCAGTCCCAGTGAATCGTCACCCAGTCATTTATTTTAATGCCGGCCACAAAACTCGACTCATTCTTCTGCCACTGGCACCATTTGTCTTGAGCCTCACCCAGCGCCAACCGCCCGTTCTCATGCACTAGCGGATAATACTTGACCAACACCTTACCGTCATTTACCTGCTTTACCTGCCCCCAGCTAATCTTGCAGGCATCCATCGTTTCCACCGTATGCTCGACTGGATAATGGCCGGTGCGCTTAGGGATACTGATGACGTGAAAATTGTGATGCGGTAGGGCTCCTTCGGGAATCGTGCCCACTACTTTCTTAAACAATGCCGGTTTGAGCTTTTTTTTCAGCTCTTGCGCCTCTACTAGGTGCTCGTACAGCTGGCTCTTTTGCACTCCTAACAGTAAACTATTTCCCAGCCAGTAAGCTTCAGCCACCCGGCGGTCAAAAATATCTTTAAGATGATTCGCTCCGGCAATTAGCTTTAAATAAGGATACAGCGTCGCAAACTCCTCCAGTATTTGAACTAATCCCTCAATCTTTTCCCCGCTAACATTTCCATTATTTCGAACACTTTCAACGCCCTGTGTCGCATACTCAAACAACGTCAAATTATCATCGCCGCCACAATATTGCAGCTTATTGGGCATATAGGCGTAGCGGCTACAGAGAACCGCGCCGTTATTAGGTGAGGCTGGCAACATGGGGTTTCGGTGATTTCTTTTCTAATCGATACGTGTAGGCCACAAATACAGCCACGGCCACCAAGCTCAGTCCTATTCCTAGCCATTTGTCCGGTGTTGGCAATACTCCTTTATAAATTGCATCCAAAATAGTTGTAATCGGAAAGGCTAACACTAAGATGCTCGCCACCACTGACGCCTTCTCATAAACCAGGGCATGATACCAAGCCAGCACGTAGCCACTAAGTAGCAGCACACTAAGTCCGATCCAGAGCCACTGGCCGCCATTTAACGTAGATATGCCAGCAAATCCCGAGGTAAAAGACAAATATATTAGCAAAATAACGGAACCAAAAAACATTCGCGCCCAGGCCACAATCTTCGGATCAACTGTGCTGAGAGTCTTTTTGGCAATCACGTTTTCTACCGACCACAGCAGAGTCGCGCCTAGGATCATTATTTCTGCCCAACCAAAGGTAAAAGCTTTAAGGCCAACCACTAGTCCGATACCAACCAGCATCACTCCCAGAGCCAACCACTGCACCTTACTGATCTTTTCTTTCAAAAACGCGATTGCCATTATACTTACCCAAATAAACAGTGTCTTATGAACAAACCCGCCCATCGCCGCTGAAGTCATACTCAGCCCTTTAAAAAACAACAAAAATGGCAAACTACCGCCAATCACGCCAATTGCCAATAATTTGTACCAATCGGCTCGTTTAATCTCGCGCAACTTCCGCCAAGTTAGCGGCAATAACACAATTGAGCTAAGCACGACCGCCACCAACACATTCTTTAGCGTCGTAAATTGATACGGGTCAATATTTCCGGTGACCGCAAACTTGTTGAAGAATACAGCGAATCCACTAATTACAGCTGTGGCGAAGGCTAATTTGATACCTTTGGACATATTATTATTTTTAATTGGTTTCCGCTATTGCTGCCGAGCGAACATTGGGAGCTGAAGGCTCACAGTGAGCGGGCAGTAATAGTGGGAGCCAATATTATTTAGCTTTATTAAAATAATCTAATACTTCTTTGGCTTCAGCCTCCGATATCTTCTCAGTCGCCAGATTAGCTTGGGTAAGTAGCCAGTCGCCCTGCTTGGCCTTGGGCACTAGCTTGAGGCTCACCACTAGCGTCTTATCTCCTTGCTCGACCTCTGCCTGCTCGTCGGGTAGGAGCTTTTTAATTTGTACCGGTATTGCGAAACACATATCGTTTTAACCTATTAAAGGGTTAATATTGTTCTTTTTCGCAGTTGCAGGTGCCCGAGCCCCGACTTTGTCGGAGCGAGCCCCGCCTCGGCGGGATTAAAATTCTGCAACCAGAAAAAGGATAATGTTGACCCTTATCCAACTATATAGCTCCTTTGATACCCTTAATCTTATCCCAACTAAATATAGGACCATCCTTGCAGACAAAGTAAGGCCCCACTGCGCAGTGCTCACATTGTCCCACACCACACTCCATCCGTCGTTCGAGGGACAAATAAATATCCTCATCAGCGAAATCATGCTTCTTCAGTTCATTGACGACAAATTTACACATTACGGGTGGGCCACAGACAATCGCGATCGCATCTTTGATGACTTCTGTTTTCTCAAATAACTTAGTGATCAGACCAATATCACAATACACGCCCTCTATTTTCTCGCCTTCCTTGCCTTCGTCTAGCGTCAGATGCATGTCTATCTTCTGACACCACTTATCATAATCTTTCTCAAACAACAATCCCTCTTTATTTTTACTGCCATAAAATACTTGAATGTCTTTGGGATATTCGTCCGGATTATCGCAGGCAGTCTCTAAAAGTGAGCGAAAAGGTATCATACCAATACCACCGGCCACAATAAGCATATTCCGTTTCTTTATCACATCCGTCGTAAAACCATTGCCATAGGGACCACGCACGCCGATAGTGTCGCCTACCTTGAGCTCATGCAAACGCTTCGTTAACAACCCGATCTCCCGTACACAGATTTCAAAATATTTACGCTGACTCTGTGATGAACAATAGGCCACCGGCGCTTCACCGTAGCCGGGCAGCGATATTTCCATGATCTGGCCGGGATAAAACTCAGGCGCGCCAACAGAGCCACCTACCATCTCCAATCGAAAAAGCTTCACGTCAGCACTATCCCGAGTGATTTTGATTATCTTCGCCTCTTGTGTTTGATATTGATTTTTCATAACTAGTGTCAATTACTCTAAAGGGATTAGTGTTGTTCTTTTTCACAGCTGCGGGTGTCTGAGCTCCGCCTCAGCGGAGCGAGTTCCGCAGCAAGAAAAAGAATAATACTGATCCCTCACCAGCCTTCACCAGCTATAAAGCTCCCACTGGATCACTATTTACTATCTTCGCCAATGTCTCATTAATATCTATCCCCACCGGACAAGCGCGCGTACAACGCCCGCAACCAACACAACCTGGCAGGCCATACTGCTCCGGAATCCGGACAAATTTATGATAATACCAGTAGTGAATCCGTTGAGCGGTGTCAGTTAAAAATTGATGTCCGCCCGCTACCTGCGAAAACTCGCGGTAAAAGCAGGAATCCCAACAACGCGTCCGCTTACCTTCTCCTTCTGTCAGCACCGCCTCATCATCAAGGCGAAAACAATAGCAAGTTGGGCAAGCTACGGTACATTTGCCACACTCAATACATTTCTTACCTAGCTTTTCCCAGATCTTCGGATCGTGGTGATTTTTCAGTTGATCCTTGATCGCTAGCGTGCGCGCACTGAGGCCTTCCTCCTTAGTCGGCCCGGCAAATTGGATATGTTCGTAATCATCATAGCCAAAATCAGCCAACACTCGCTGTCCTTCTTCTGAACCGGTCATCACCCGAAAGCTATCACCCCGCTGCTCAAAGAAGATATCAAATTCTAAGTGCTCGAGAATGTCTTCTTCTAGTTTTTCCGTAAATACTTTAAAAGTTCGCGCGTCTTGCTCAGGCGCTACACTTTGCCCGATGAGTAATGTTTTACATTTGCGCCGCTGATAATAAGGATCTTTCTCGTAGACGTGGTTGAATAGATTTAAGGCCTTGAGATCGAAAGTGGTGAGGCCAAAGGCTACTTGCTGCGGATAGTCATTAATCGCCTCACTCAAACTAGAACCTTTATAATCAAATAATTTCTCACATGCCGGCAAAAACACCTTTTTCCAAGAATGATGAGTTAGCTGACCATTTAGAGCTAGTTCTGTCGGCTGGGCGATTTTCTCAACCTCAAGAACGGAACCTTTCTGCACTGGCCCGTAGATTTCATTACTTGCGAGGAGATATTTAATGAATTGGCTGAGTTGATCTTTGATCATAATTGGCACAATTGTAGCACAAATATTAAGACAATAAAATGTATTGGCCAATATTTATTAATTTATATTGCAAAATATTACCGTTTTGCTAAACATATATCATCCAGTGATACTTGCCCTTTCAGCAACAGTAATAGTACTTTCAAGGAGACAGCACAGATGTCCAAGCCGTTGTTGCTTTCACCCATAAATGAAACTGGCGATGATTCTCGGCCACTCCTGGAAAAACACGGCTTCGAAGTGGAGCCTGAAAAAGTTTGGGGTCGCTACGAGGTAACACTGCCCTCGGGGTGGGATACTTCAAAAACTAATGGTAGGGTCTATCTCCACGATGACCAGGGGCGGAGAGTCCTAGTTGATCACCCCTCAAGCGGCTGGCTGATGGAGGTCGCTGACCAGTTTAGCGATCTCTAACATCTGTGCAACAAAACAAAAACCGATCCAACTAGGAGCCTTGGACCGGTTTATTTTTTTTATTATATATTCACTATTTAGCCAATTCCTCTTCAATAATCTTCTCGAAAGCCTCGTAAGGATAAGCTCCCCCGATCTTACGACCATTAATGAAGGTGGCCGGTGTACCAGTCACCTCTATCTCTACACCATCCTGAACATCTTTTTTAATTTCCTCCGCTTGTTGACCAGAGTCAAGGCACTTATCAAAGACTGAAGTTTTGAGCTTTATTTCTTTGGCATATTTTTTCAAACTGGCTACGTCTAGGCTTTCCTGGTTGGCAAATAGCTGATCATGATATTCCCAGTACATGTTTTGTTCACCCGCACACTCGGCTGCTTCCGCTGCTTTCTGAGCATTAGCGTGAAAATCCAAAGGAAAATCGCGAAATACAATAGCCACCTGATCACCATATTTCTCCGCTATTTTCTTGATAGTTTCGCTATTTTTCTGGCAATACGGGCACTCATAATCACTAAACTCAACTATTTGAACCTTAGCATCTTTACTTCCTTTGACGGCATCATCATCCACACTCACCTCGAACTCTTCTGTACCTGGCTCGGGCGGTGACGGAGGTTCTGGTAAGGCTTCTTCGGCTGAACCAGTTAATTCAGGACTGCTGCTATTATCAATATTACCACTATAAACAACAGCTCCAGCGACAATAGCGCCCGCTAAAACAATAGCTACTGGCACCCAGAAAGAATTTGTTTTCGGCACCTCTCTCTTAGTCTCTTTATTATCACTCATATTTTTTATTATTAATTACTAATTAAGCCATTATAGCGACTTATAAAAATCAGTCTAGGTTATTTTGGTACAGGCTTTTAA
Source organism: Patescibacteria group bacterium (assembly GCA_018818965.1). Lineage (GTDB taxonomy): Bacteria > Patescibacteriota > JABMPQ01 > JABMPQ01 > JABMPQ01 > JABMPQ01. The sequence goes on from JAHJQX010000043.1 coordinate 20,527, forward strand.
AAATTCGGAGACTTTCGATAAATTCATCATTGTCCATTACTCCCTGACGATGAAAAGTGAAATATTTAAGAATCTTCTTGGGCGGCAACTCATGGGTAATATAACCATACTGGCGAATGGCTGTATTGTTGATTAGATTCTCGATTGTCTTCTTGTAGAAAAGAAGGTGATCACTGGTAATTCTGGTATAGGGCAAATGTTCATCGGGAGTATTTTTATAGCCCTCACGAAAGAACTTTACCAAATCGGTCCAATAAAATAAATAGAGCAATATCTTTTTGTAATCTCTTTTGTGTTCACTGCTATCGGCGGGAATTTTCAAAAAGTGACTGCGGTTGTAATGAGTATGACAATGAACAATGTTATCTTTCATCTTATCAATAAACTCGTTGATGTGCTCGAAGCGGAGAGCGTCGTCAGCAGTAAAGCCATGTTTTTTCATAAACTGCCTGTTTCTTATCTGTGTATTAAGATGTCCCCAATCAAAAGTGATTTTAAGATTATTATGCTGTAACCGGCGAAAAACATATTGAAAATCATAATGATCCAACATTGTACATTGTCGTTTGGCACGTAGGGCATAGGGCATATTTTCTAAGGTCAAAATAACTCCCCTGCGCTCAGCGTAACTTAAAGCAGAACTTAGATTATACATAATATTATCAAGCGCTCGCTCCTTACTAATATGACGATTGGCCGTACCGGGATGAAAAACAACGATCGGATTATCACCACAGGCCAACCCGGCGGCGATATCAATATGTGACTTAAGAGCTTTAGTGGTGTAGCGATTATCAAGAGAAAGATTTAAATAATAACCCTTGAGTGAACGGGGACAAGTTTCAAAGCAACCATGAAAGGTGTACATCGGTATTTTATTTTTTTTGATGGCCTTGACTCGTTTCCAATTAGCATTCCAATGACGATCAAAAAAGCCCCACAGAGTTAATTCTACTCCATCATAGCTTTGCTTGCCCTCAATAATTTCTTTGTTAGGTTTGGCAATTTTCTCGTCCCAACTTTTGATTACCCGCAAGAAGGGTATCTCAGCGCGCAACAAGTCTACCGCGATATGGGCAATCGTGGGCATAATAGCAATATCTTCGATGAGATGTTTTAGTTCGGGCTTATTTTTCATATTATTCTCCATGTAGTCATTACAACAAAATAGCCCAGCAAGCAAATTAATAAATCTGGATAGATTGTGGACGCTTAGTTTACTAGGGAGATGTATTAATCTTCTTTCAGCACCTCTTCGTCTAGCTTTAACTGCGTTTCAATGAGAGTATTATTAGCCAAATAGACAGCCGCTTGAGTTGAGGTCTTAACATAGATACCAGACTCCTGGGGATTTTTGTCACCCAGTAGAATTTCATATTGAGTGTCGTTTTTCATCAAGAGTGTCACTTTCACAACTGGTTTATCTAATTTAAACTCTGTCAGATCAGTTGAATCTATTTTTTGGTTGCCTTCCAACTTATTGATGGTATCGAGTGTCTCGTCAATCTTACTCGCTCGAGCTTGGTAGGTAATCGGTTCGATAATTTTCCACCCCTCTCCTTCTTTGATCACGCGCGTCTTCTTGTCTGGTTGTTCAAATATTATTTCCTTTACTTGCGTTTTATCAATGTCAATCACATTATACGTTTCTTCCGCAACCTCTTTCTCATCCTTTACCTCGCGATCTTTTTCCACAAAGTAAACAAAAACTAACAGGGCAGCAAAAACTACTACTAAAACTAAAGTGGATTGAAATTTCTTTAAAGCCATGGCCGGAAGATAATTAAGATTGTTTTTTTCTTTTACGACGGTCTAGCCAAACACCAATGCCAATGATAATCACCAGTAAGGGCATGCCAGCCACGGTTGAATAAAATATCAGCTTAGCTTGACCACCCGTCAAAGTAATTGTTCTTTGTTCTTCTTCTTTGGGACGAATAGAAATCAATTCCTCTTCTTCAGCCAACCAGTTGACGGTATTGATAAAGAAATCGAAATTACCTAAAGCATCACTAAACATATTGCTGGCGAAATCAGAATCGCCAATTACTACTATCCTGGCTTTAGATTCTTTTTTACCCTCCGTCGTATCCCCTTCCTCTTCGCTCTTTGAACTGGTCACTCCATTAACAACGGTAGCAATTGGAACGGGACCCTTCTGGTCTACTCCTTCGTTTAATTCTGCCTCCTGGGCTGACAAATTCTTTTCTAGCCAAGAGCTTTCTGAGGTAGACACCAGCGGAGTTACTTCGGTGTATTCTGGGTGAGTTTCTGCTTGGCCGACATATCTTACCCCTGGGAAAAAAGCGGCTGGCAATTCATTGGTAATTTGATGACTATTCCATTCTTGAACAACCGGGGTGCTAATATCAGTCCAGAAATACTTTTTGGGATCCACCACGACTCCTTCTTTAGTCTCTACCCCCCATGCCTGTAATAATTTATCTAAGTCAGCCCCGTTTTCTCCCGGTAATTTTGGATCCAGTAGGACAAACAATTTACCGTCATTATTAAGATACTGACTAATAATTTCTTGTTCCTCGGCTAATATCTTATCACGGGGACCGGCGATGACCAATACAGCGGTTTCCTCGGGAATTTCTCTGGTGGAAACAATTGATAAGTTTTCAATTGAATAGCCTTCTTTTTCTAGCTTATTTCTCATCACACTGTAATCAGTCTCTTGCAGACCATCAATATTTTTCTCCCGGTGGCCAGTTAAGAAATAGACCTTCTTTTTAGTATCACGAGTTAATTTGAGAATGCTAGAAGTAATATCACTTTCGGTAGTAGTCAAAGACTGTTCTTGTTTGTCGCCTTTAACAAACACTAGAGTGCCGTAACGTTCAATCGCATATTCGCGGGCAACCGTGGGCTTGGTATCAGGGTCAATGAATTCTATTTTGATATTGCTATTCTGATTACGGTACTGCTCGAGTAAGTCGGCCACTTCCTCTTGGGAGGGATTGCCCGCCTTGTAAAATCCTAATATTTTTATCTCTTCTTCTACTCCCTGTAATACCTTCATGGTTTGGTCAGAAAGGGTATGTTTTTTATTCTTGGTTAAATCCCAATCGACTGATTCTTTGCGGGCAATATAATTAACCAATATCAAAATACCCAATAAGGCCACTACGGCCAGCAAGGCGTTGCTGCCATATTTGGTCTGGCGCATACCTAAAATCTTTGTAAGCCAGCGGAAACGGAAAAATTCTTTTATTTTTTTCGCTGTTTCTTCTTTCATACTATTTCCACTTTCTTATTTCAATTGATTTCACTGCTACAAACAACCAAAAAGAGATAAAACTCAGATAATAAATGACATCCTTAAGACTGACTACTCCCTTAACAAAACCTTCTAGATGAGTAGAGAGCGCTAAGTAGGAAAGCAACTCACTGTCAACTCCGTTTAAATTACCCGATATCCAATTTAACACCCACAGCATTAAAACCAGGGCAAAGCCAATCACAGCCGCAATTATTTGATTCTCCGTTAAAGTCGAGGCAAAAATCCCCAGGGCAATAAATGACATGCCACATAAGAGAATCCCCAGGTACGCTGACCAGATAGGCCCCATATCAGGATTGCCATACTTACTGAGGATAAAGATATAGGCTAGAGTTGAAGCCAGCATGGTAACAAATAATAAAGTTGCGGCTAAAAATTTCCCGAGAGTTACTTCAATATCCCGGACTGGTTTCGTCATCAGCATTTCCAGCGTGCCTAGCTTCTTCTCTTCGGAAAAAGCCTTCATTGTGATCAGCGGCATCAAAAACAATAAGGTGATAATTATATTAGAGGCTGCCCCGCGGAAAGACGCTTCCTTAGAAATTAAGAGAATCACGGAAAAGAAGTAGCCCGACAACACCAAAAACATTGCGAACACCACGTAGGCGATCGGGGAAATAAAATAGGAGCGCAGTTCTTTTAATGTAATAGTGAAAATTGTTCTCATTTATTCTTTGGTAGTTAACTTCAAGAATATTTCTTCCAATCCTAATACTTCTCGTCGCATTTCCAATAAATCCCAATCGTTACGCACAATTGTTTGGGCTAATTCCTTTCTAACGTCAGCTTCTTTTTGTGAAGCTACTTCCAAATCAATTAAACCGCCTGGGTGGGTTTTTTTAATATTTACTTCGGTCACGTCGGTTATGTCTTGCAAAGATAACTTTATTTTCTCCGGCTGACCTTTCACCGTGAGTAGAACCTTAGCGACGCCCGATAATCTGTTCTCCAAATTGTTAGGGGTATCTTCCGCAACAATTTTGCCTTCCGAAATAATGATAACACGCGTACAAGTAATTGATACCTCTGGTAAAATATGAGTGCTGAGAATAATAGTTTTGTCTTCCGCTAACGATTTAATTAATTCTCTAATTTCAATTATTTGTTTGGGGTCAAGACCGATAGTTGGCTCATCAAGTATCAAATATTCTGGATTACCGACCAAAGCTTGGGCGATGCCCACTCGCTGGCGATAACCTTTAGATAAAGTTTTAATAGTTGATTGACTAACATTACTGATACCACAGATTTTCATGATCTTTCTAATATGCGTCTGGCGTTTATCAGCGGTAACTTTTTTTAAAGCCGCAATATATTTTAGAAACACCTCGACGTCCATGTCTAAATAAAGAGGTGTATTTTCGGGTAGATAACCCAATTTCTGACGCACGACTAAAGAATCAGCAAAGACATCCAACCCCCCTATTTTTACTTCGCCACTAGTGGGAGGAATATAGCCCGTAAGAATTCTCATCGTAGTAGTTTTGCCCGCTCCGTTAGGACCGAGAAAACCAACTACCTCTCCCTGGGCAATATTAAACGAGACATCTTGAATGGCTGCTTTGTCACCGTATTTTTTTGTGAGTTTGGAAACTTCGATCATATGTATTAAAGTACTCTACTTTCCCAATAAAAGTCAAACTATTATTTGTGGACTTCTTGTTTAGTAAGCACGAATTTTATGCGCTAAGTTGCAGCAGGAGCAACCAGTACCGCCATGTTGGCCAAAGGATAAGATGATTGACACTGGTTTGTCGGCCGAGGAATCTTGGAGAGCATTTTGGGCAGCAGCATCAATATACGAAACACCCTCTTCATAATCCCTACCGGATACCTTGCCATCTTGGTAGCAACCCAGATTGAATAGGTAGGTGCCGTCGTTTTTTTTGTTGTTCACACTATTGCCTTCTGTTATTCCTTTCTCAATACTTTGCTTAAAACCATCATGGTAAAATTTCTTGATGGCAAAATAGGCGTTGGTTTGTTTTACATCCCAAACTTCTTCTTCTTTGGTTTCTAAATATCCACAAACAACCGTATCAAAAATGTCAGTGCCAAAAATATCGTAGGTGGTTGCTTCTTTTAGACTAACTGTTTTGGAAAATTCACACTGGCTGGCAACGTCAGTGCTTTCCCCGCTAGTCGTTTTTTCAGTTTCACTTTTTACCTTGGCATCTTCAACTTCTTTCTTTTTTCTGGCTTCCTCAGCCTTTTCTAAATCACTAGTGCGATCTTGTAACTTATTAATTTCTGTCTTGAGATTATTAAAGGATGATTCTAAATTACCGCGTGCATCCTTGGCACTCTCTAATTGTTGCCAGCCATACCAACCGGCCACTACCAATACAGCTGAGAAAAATAATCCCATCCCAATGATCAAAATAATTAGACAAGCTTTGCCTCCTTTTTTTTGCGGCTGAGAAGATGATGGATTTATTTGGGTTTCAGTCATATTTTTATTTTAATTTAAAGACGAAATGATTATACAATATTTTTTGTCTTATAAAAACATGTTTGTTAAGTGAGCCACTAAAAAACCTAGCATGGCACCGCCGCCGATTGGTGGTAGTGCCGCCACTGGCTTGTTGTATTTAAGTTTAAGCTGCAACCAATGCATCACAATCAAGCCAACTAGAGCCCCGATTACCACCGCTAAGGAATATTGCCAACCCATTTTCAAGGCCGCTACTGCCAACATTAAAGGTAGGGCGATATCTCCTGTTCCCAAAAAGGAATATGAGCCATCTAGCTTTACCTTAGACAACCGACTAAGTATGTTTTTGAGACGGCTGGGAACAATAATTGAAAAGGTAGCTCCTTTGTTAGTTAATTTGGTGAACATTTTGACCATGTGCTTGGTGCGAAAGACAGCGATAATATCATAAACTGACAAGATAGCGATGATTATCAATATCTGCCAAGCAGAGAAACCAGTGCCAATATAAGCACCGATACCAGCTAGAGCCAGTACGATGGCAATATTGTGCACTAATACTATTGGCAAGTATTGTCTAAGTAGAGCTATCGCTAAAGCCACTAGAACTGTGGCCAGTGTCGGCAACCAAACGTCAAAAAATAAAAGCGCTCCCAAAAAAATAGAAGCCTGCAGAGCTAATCGAAAAACGGTGTCTCTTTTGACAAATTTTATCAGCAGTAAAATTACTATTGTCCCGATGGCGAAAGAGATCAAAAATTGAACGACGGAAATTGACTGGGCTTCAATCGCTGCTCTAATTTCTTCGATTTGCAACAGACGCCAGGCTAACAGCAGGCCGAGAAATTGAGCCAGCAGAAAAATAATACTTTCCAAAACCAAAAAAGCGGGGGAAATTTTATGTCCCGCTGATTTATTATCCTCTGTTGTCATTTTGTTTTAGTGGAGATAGATTGTTTGGATTATTCACCGGTCGTGAAATAGAAATCGCCAGCTGATAATTCATTGCCATCTTTATCGGTGATCCCTTCGCGAATCGTTATCAATATTTTTTGCTGTGACTGGAAATTTTCTGGTGGAGTGATAGTTAGAAGATAACTATTTTCGTCATACTCATACTTACTATTTAGTAAGGGATTGAAATTGTACCCTAAATCTTCGGCATATTCCACGCCAATATTGCGCGTGTTTAATGTTGCCTGATCCATTTCCCGATCAAAGGTGATCTTAATCGGGGCATCAAGGGCAACTCCTTTGGTTCGATGATCTGGTTCAAAACTAACAATGCGGGGATTGTTTGTAATCGTGCTAGTGATTTGACCAGTCAAGCTGGTACTTTGACAGCCAGTCAGTGTTAAGGCTGCACCGAGGATGATGAGAACGATTAGATATCTAGGCATTTTTTATGACTTAAATTTATATAAATACTTATTTAGATCCACACTATCCTGCCTTCCACTATAGCAATCCCCTCTTTTTTCAGCAAGCTGCTTTTGCCAGTGAATTTAGAAAAATTATCTTGGTGGAAGGTAATGTTTTTTCACTTTTTCATCACCGCTGGTAACCATTTAATCACATCCGAGGCAATCACTGATCGCTCTCCTAGCTTGGCTGCTGCCTTGTCTCCGGCTAACCCGTGTAAATAGACAGCGGTACAAGCTGACCGGAAAGGTTTCTTTATATTCTGAGCCCAGAAAGCAGAAATAATTCCCGTTAAAACATCGCCCGTGCCAGCAGTCGCCAGGGCTGGACCGCCTGATCCATTTATTATTACCTCCCCGCCGGGTTCAGCAATAACTGTCCCCGCTCCCTTAAGTATTATATTAACTAACCATTTCTGCGCATATTCCCGCGCCGTCTTCACTTTATCGTTTTTAATAATTCTAGCACTTTTAAGATCCTTATTGACCAACCCGGCCATTTCTCCCTCGTGGGGAGTAATGATAGTCTCTGCCCGACGTTGGGTCAGTAGCTTAGCAGCTTGTCCGACTAGAGCGTTTAGACCATCAGCATCTATAATTAACGGTTTTTCCAGTTTCTTTACTAATGCTCGTGTCAATTTTTGCGTCTCTTTGTTTTTTGACAATCCCGGACCAATCACCACCACAGCAAAGTTGGTTGATTTTTCTAATAATATTGGCACCGCTTCATAGCTTAAAGTGCTCTCACTGGTTGCTGAGCAAGGAATAGTCATCACTTCCGGGAGTAAGTCTTTGTATATTTTTGCCAGCGTCTCGGGAAAAGCGAGTGTAACAACGCCCGCCCCCGCTCGCATGGCGGCTCGACAAGTTAAAACAGCTGCTCCCGTCATCCCCTTCGAACCAGCGATCACCAAAACTTGTCCGCACTGTTTTTTGTGAATGGTTTGGGGTCGCGGAGCTAATATCTCTGGGAAAATAATTTCGTTTTGAGTTATTGCTCTGTTCATAGTATTTTACATCCTAAACTGGTCAAAGAAATAAAACTTCTTTTTTGCTTTAATTTTCCGCCAACTTTCGACCCACTGGATTAGCTCAGGGTCTAATTAGATCTTACCTGTTCTACCTCCCAATCATTTCCCTTTACCTCTACCCGCAAATACGAATTATAATTCTGCGCGCCAGTTCCGTATCGCGACTTGAACTGATATATTCCCCCACTGCCAACTCGTCCCGTTCCAATTTGTCGAATGTCGTCCGCTTCAAAATCGTAATATAAATTATGATGGGCGCCAAAGAAAGCAGTGATTTTACCCGCTAATATTTCTTTGAGACGACTGCCTGGTGTTAGCTGATCGTTAGGATGATAAGTACTCACGGCCGTCAACGGGATATGTGAGATGACAAAAATATTATCGTACTGACCTTGAGCATTATCAATATTCTGCTCTAACCATTTTAATTGTTCTTCGTCTAAATAAGTCTTTGGCGAATAAAGAACAATAAAATGCGAGCCTTGATAGTCAAATGAATAGTAGGAGGAATAGGAACCATCTATTTTAATGTCCTGGGTGTTTTTGTTTTTATCCCAAAATGTTCTATAGGCCTGGGGCAATAGTTTATTAAAGCTAGCATCATGATTGCCAGCGGAAGGAAAGAAAGCAATGTTGTTTTTTTCTAGAGGCTCGATTGCCGCGCCAAAACTTTCCCACATTTTATCAGCTAGACTAAGCGAAGTGGAACCGGAACCAGCAATCATATCGCCAGCGTGGATAAGAAAATCTGGCTTGTCATCCGATTCGGAAATTTCTTTAACAATATTAGTGAATGTGGCTGATTGTGATACATTACCCGCTCCGCTATTGCTATCAGAGAGAATTACAAAAGAAAACGGCTGGTTTTCTTCCGGTTGGCTTGTGGTGTTTTTCCGGCCGTTTTTGGCTGGTTCTACTAGCTGTTTGGGCTCGTCTTTGGTAACTTGGAGACCTGGTTTTTCAAAGAAGGGAAGAACGACATAAATTACCACTAAAACTAAAGCTGTCAGAGCTAATAAGCCAATTATATAATTTATTACTTTTTTTACCTGGGAAATTTTCTTTTCCGACATTTTTAACTAAATATCATTCAGCCAGTAGAAATGACAGACAATAATCCTCACAATTTTGCCAGGATATATTATATTGTCCAGCACCAACAAGTGCATCAGCCAATATCGTTCGCAGACGAGTTAATTCTTTTAGGTAGGAAAGGCGAGACTCATCAGCTATCGTCAAGCTCAATAATTCGTGGGCGCGTTCAGCTGATTTTTTTTCTTGTTCATTATCTCCCTTTGCTAACCAATGTTTGGCACGAGCAATTTCACTGGCAATATTACCCATCTGCTGACCAAAAGACATTTTTTGCCAGCGGCCTTGAGCTAATTCTTGGTGAATGGCTGACATAATTTAAGGTATTAATTTATTTATAACTACTGCTATTTTCTTTTTTATCTCTTTGTCTTGTACCTCCATCGATCTGTTGCCAGCTCGTGGTCTAATATTGATCAGAGATGTATATTCAATGTGATCATCTCCCGATTTTTCGGGATAAATATTAGCTCCCCATAAATTTTCTTGCTGAGAACCATTTTCTAGTAAAATAGCCTCACCGTCAGCGTGCATCTCGCCGCCGATAGACATAATTTCTTGATCAATATCAACCACCACTTTAACCATATCGCCAAAAATATCGGTATGATCTTGTAACTTTTTTGGTAAGATTTTTTCTTTGATTATTTCTGGTTGCATGTTATTTTATAATTATTTTGATTATCTAATATTGTCATTTACGCCATTTTAACGCAAATAGATATTATTGACAATTTGACTTTATTATGATTATATGAGCTGATCACGTTTTTGTGATTTTTGTACCTGCACAATTCAATAGGTTTGTTTTGGCAATGCTAACAACAGAGATAACCCCGTTATGGGAGACACTCAGGAGAAAGCATGGAACGCACAGAAAACCTGCCCGCCGTCACCCGGTTAGTGGCAAAATACATTAGTGATAACTACCACCAGCTCCACCGGATACCGGAGCTGCGGTGGGAGGAGAATGAGACGTTAGCAATTATTGAAAGGAGAGTGGAAGAACTCTCGGAAGTGGCCAGAGTGCGTGGAATAAAGGTGATAACTCGCAGTGATTTCACCGGCGGTCTGGTCGTCGATGTGATCCCGTCTGGGTACAGCCGCGAGCAGTGCTTCCTGCTGCTGCGCGCTGACGTCGATGGTCTGCCGATCACCGAGGCTACCGGATTGTCCTTCGCCTCGCAGCACCCCGGTCGGATGCATGCCTGCGGACACGATGCCCATGCCGCTATGCTGCTAGGATCTCTCAGGGCGGTGGCAGAAGGGCTGGTTGGGATCAAGCATCCCCTGCGCCTGGTCTGGCAGCGAGCCGAGGAGAACCCGATCACCGAATCGGGTGGGGCGCGGCTGGTCAAGGAAGGAGTGTTGGATGGCGTGAGCGAGGCCTATGCCCTACACGTGCACTCGGACTTCCCGGTAGGTACGGTCATTTCCTACCCCGGTGCCCTTCTGGGTAACTCCGACCGGCTGAAGATCACCCTGGAGGCGCCGAGCAAGCAAATCCAGCCCGACCTACTCATCCAAATCTCCATCAGCTGTTCCGGCGGACACGTGGCCATGCCGCATAAGGGCAGCAACGCTCTGCGGGTGGCCAAGCGCATCTTCTCCGTCCTCAGCGACTGGCACTTCGGCGCTCGCATCGTCTCCCTCCTGGGTGGCACGGCCAGCAACATTATGCCGGCAGAGGCCACGCTGGAGGTGACAGTGCACGGCAACGTCCATATCGATGAGCTGTGTGAGGCTTGCAGCAACGTGGCTCGTCTCTACAACGCCACGGCTGATGTCAACGGCGTTCGCCGACCCCAGCGTCAGACCAGTCCCTACCATGAGGTGGTGCAGATCATGGAGTTTCTTTCCGATCTGCCCACCGTCGCCCTTGGTCCCTGGCAGCCGGCTACCCTGGAGCCAGCCGTGATCAAAGAGCTGGAGTCGGGCAAGCTGGAGATGTGGTATGGTGTCCGGACGATGCTTGCGACCGACGATCGCGATGCCTACTTCAAGCGCCTCCGCTGGATGATCGAGAGTGGAGTGCGAGATAGCAGTGACGTGAACATTCACTGCGATTCCGTCTACGGTCACCCGGCTCTCCACAACACCCCCGAGTGCGTGGCCAAGGTCAAGGGTGCAGTGCAGGCTGCTGGTCTAAGCTGGATCGAAGGCGGCCGTGAGCTGGGGGGCGAGGACTTCGCCCACTACCTCAACACACCTGGTGTCGATGGCGCCTTACTCTTCGTCGGCGCCCAGCAGGAAGGATCAGGGAGTTTCCATACTCCCACCTTCGCCCCTCACCCGGACGCGCTGGGGCAGGGTGTTCTCACCTGGCTCGCCCTCGCCACCGCTGAGTGATCTGCTTCGCACAGCCTATTGAAAAAAACCAAGCCCCGCGACTCTCACGAGACGCCGGGCTTTTTTTATTTGTGAAACGAATGAGAGAAAAGCAAAATCTTTTTGCTTTTCCAAATGAGCAAGCAAACAAGGGGCGAAGCCCCTTATTTACGCAGTGAGTGAGTACTAAGCAAAATAAATGGCGAAGCTCTTTATTTCTCAAAAATAGTCTACACCTCCACCCCCATCAAATAACTCATCGCTGCCAGCATTGACTCGACAAACAATTCCTTTTTCGAATAAATCGCTCGCGGGTCAGGATCAACATCACGCTCGATCTCAAATATCAATGGAGTGAGCATATCAAGAAAAGCATCAGGCCGAAGCTTTTTCATGTGTTCGGTGGTGATTGGTTTATACTTTTTCATAATCATTTCTTCCTTCTCCTTAGGAAACATATCATCAGGAATAATCCCTTTTTGTAGTCCACGAGTAACTAGAAGATAATCTACTTCGCCAATAAAGTCATCTAATTTACCATATTCAAGTTTCTTCAAGCCATTTTTCTTAGCTTGTTCTTCGACTTCTTTCGGTATTGGAAACTCACCAAAATCATCTACATAAACCTCAACACCAAAATGCCCCATAATCGGTACTATTGCTTTTATGCATCGGTTTATTTCTGGCGTCCCATAAATACCAACTTTCAAACCCTCTAATCTTTTCAAATAATGAAATATATTTACCATCATCATGGCTGCCCCAACGGCATGCTCTTTGGATCCACTACCACCATTGATCACTGGTACACGGGAAACCTTAGCCGCTCGCTCAGCTGAATCCTCATCAGTGTGACGAATTACAATTATATCTGACATACCAGAAAACGTCCGCACTGTGTCCTCTAGGCTCTCACCCTTTTCCATTGATAGCCCTTGTTCACCAGTAACACTGACAAACCCACCACCGGATCGCAACATGGCCACCTGGGCTGAAGTCATAGTGCGTGTCGAAGGTTGGAAGAAAAGCGTAGCGGCTACTTTTCTTTTCATTAGATCAGCCGGAATCCCCTCAGTAAGAAATTTGTCAGCTCGCATGACGATTTCCTCGTAGCCAGCCTTATCAATATCCTTGGAAAACACGAGATGTTTTGGTTTGGTCATAGGTTTTAGTTAATTACTAGGTTAATTTTCGCACAATACCTTGGTCGGCGTCAACCTCTACCTCTTGTCCATCACGAAACGCCCGGGTGGCTTCTTTAGTTCCAACCAGACAAGGAATGTTAATTTCCCGACTAACAATGGCAGCGTGAGAAGTAATACCACCTTCATCAGTAACAATTGCTACCGCCCGCCGCATCGCCGGCACAAAATCAGGATGAGTGGTAATTGCCACCATTACGTCCCCTGGCTTTACCTTGCGTAAATCGTGTTTGCTAATAACTATTTGTACCGAACCACTAGCGCGTCCTTGATTGCCGATGATCCCTTTTAATTCGCTTGCTTTTTTATCAGCCTGTGAACTTAATTCTTGTTCAACTATTTTATGCGCCCGGCGACCACTAAATATTTTTATTTCGTGATCATTCTGACGCCACAGTACATAGCCATCCTGCCGCTGACGTATTTCCCTCATATCCGGCAGCTGACCAATCACTAGGAATTCCTCTATTTCATCATTCAATAAGTTTACCACTTCTTTTAAATCTAGCCCCGCTCGACGGCCGATTTCTTGGTATAAGGATTGTAAATAGAAACTGCCCAGACGACGAAAATCATCCCGCTGATCCTTAATAAAACAGAGAGCGTGAGCCATTCTCAACAAATTATTCTGGCGACGAGTTAGTTTAGTTAATAATAAAAATTTATCAAATTCGCTGCGCCGCTGAAAAAAATTATCCCTAAGTTTCTTTAACTCCTCAGTTGGTGCCGTTGAAGAATCGATAATTTTATTTAGTTCCTGCCGGAAATAATCAATTTCCCAGGGTTCATCACCAGGATCATAACAAGGAATCCAGCGGAAATTCTGGCAGTGCTTCTGTAATAATTTTTCTTTAGCTCCTCCTTTTTGCACTAAATCAGCCACTTTCAGCAAACTTTCCCGCTCTCTAGTAATAGCATTTTTCTCCTCGGGCGAAAAAACAAAATTGAAAATTTTCTTAAATTTTTCTTCGTCTCCCGAAGCTAGCTTTTTTATTTCCTCCTCGGCTGCTACGGCTAAAAACGGCTCAATCACAAAAGGAATCCAGATTGAGCGCTGAAAAAACTTATGGTTGAGCTTAACTGCCAATTGGTGAAGGCTCAGTAATGATTTATTGCTGGCCTGGTCGGAAACTTGCCGGAAGATCTTTCTCGTTCCCATAAAGAATTCATTCTGCGCCCATTGGATTAAACGTTGGTATTTTTGAAAAGAGCGCCAATTCTGACAGACAACCTGATATATTTTCTGCTGGGCAGCTGGCCATTCTGCTTGGTCAAAATAAATAGCGTGATTCTTGCCTGCTGGTACTACGAGGATATTTTTTAGCTTGACTTGAAAATGTTTTTGATAGAAAGAGGAAAAAGAAATACTCATCACCACCTCGTAGCGGTGGGCGGAAAATTTACGAGCAAAATAGTATTGCCAATTGGTTTTACTCATAGCTTTTTTACTATTCCCCGATCGGCATCTACTTCTATCTGGTCACCATCCTTAAAGGCTTGGGTAGCGATCTTAGTGCCAATCACGCAGGGTTTTTTCATCTCGCGGGCGATAATAGCGGCGTGACAAGTAATGCCACCCTCGTCCGTTACAAAAGCGACTGCTCTATTCATCGCTACAATATAGGCTGGGATGGTCATCGGAGTGACCAGAATATCTCCCTTGTTTACTTTGTCTACTTGCTGGGGATTATTTACTACCTTGGCTGTCCCAGTAGCTTTACCTGGCCAGGCGACAGCACCTTTTATTTTTCCTGTCTCCCTTCCTGCCGACGTAATCACCGGGCAATCTGACACCACTATGTCATCACAGTACTTTAGGATAGCGGATTGAGACACGTTGCGCTGCTGCCCGATTTTCCCATTTTTGATATCCCCAGGAAGGCAGTCTCTAATCGACTCTACTCCTAGAACTTCAGCCGCCCGCGCAAAAATCGGCTGCGCCAAGTGATATAATTCATACAAAGCATCAGTACGAAAAGTTCGCAAAAACACTAATTCTTGCAGCTCAGCTGATAGATCCCGTAACGACTTGGGGACATCCGGCTGCTCTATTTTTTCTGCCGTCTTAGCCAACACTTCTCGTCGGATTTTCTTCATCTCTTCCAGGCTAAAACCAGGAGCAAAACCTCCCTCAATTCGAGCCTTCATCCAGGCATATTCTTGGTGTAACTTCTCAAGACTCATTCCTTGTCGGATATCGTCCTCCATTAAATTATGCGCGGTTTTCTTCGTCGGCTTACTAATATCGCCAACAAATTTTTCCACTTCTGGTTCGGGAACAAATTCTTTAGCTTTCTCGGTAATAATGGGAATGTAATACTCCTCACAACCATGTGCCACCCAAATATAGACGTTGAAAGGTAAAATTAGATCAACGACTCTTTGGTACAACTCCAGGGCGTCAGCTCGATCAGCTTGGATCAATTGCTTTGTTTCTTGCTTTATTTGTTGATATAAATTTTCACATTGCGTAACCAGAGTAAAAATATCTTTCTGCTGGAGATATTTGCCAGCTTCGGCGGCCGCCATTTTAATCATTTCCGGACAGCGATACCAGGTATAAGAATCATAAGCCACGATGGGATATTCACCCTTTATACCTTGCTCAGCAAAAGCCCGCCTAGTAGCCCCAACAAACATCAAATAAGTAACCAAAAAGGCGTAGGGCCGGTGCAGCCAGACTTCCCACCTCATCGCTTTTATCTTACTTTTTACCTGTTGATCATTCATGCTCTAATTTTCTAGCAATCCCCCTATTAGCATCCACTTGTACCTCCTCGCCATTGCACAAAACCTGAGTAGCAATCTTGGTGTTGATTATACAGGGTTTTTGCAGTTCACGCGAAATAATAGCGGCGTGGCAAGTGATACCACCTTCATCCGTAATAATAGCAGCTGCTTGGTGCATTATCATCACCATGTTGGGAGTAGTCATGCTAGTAACCAAGATTTCACCTTTTTTAAATTCCGCCAAATCCTTTTTAGTAAATACGACCTTTACTCTACCTGTCGCCCAGCCTGGTGAAGCTACTACGCCTTTTATCTTTTTAATGTTCCCCAAATCTTGAGCAAATATTTTCCTGACTTCTTTACTTTGTTGACCGTGAACACAGACAAGTTTCCCGTTTTCGACATAAATATCGTAGCCCTTGACGCGTTCAGACAATATATTTTTGGCAGGAATATCGTCTCTTAAAACTTCGTCAGCCAGACAATACAAAAGCTGCTCGGATGTCAGTCCTTGCTCTCGCGCATATTTATTCAACAACGGATAAGCCTCGTAAGAAGATCGATTGAGAATGTCAGTGCGTCGGGTGCGATAGTAAACAACGAATTGCATTAAATCTACTAGATAATCTGCTGACGAACCCAAAACTTTTTTTGCCTCAGTAATAGTCTGTTTGATTTTCTCTTTTTCAGTCTCCCTTCTTTCTAGGTATGAATTCTTTTCCAGTATTCCCAATCTCATTTCTGCCTCGGACAACTGATACGGCTGGTGCTGACCGTAACGAGAATTTAGCCAGACATATTTTTTGACATGTCTCACTAGATCAGCACTAGTTACCAAATCATATTCCTCTCGCTTGTAATAATTATCTCGTAGAGGAATATTTAGCTTATCTAGTATAGTTCTGGTTTTTGGAGTGCCAACTTTTTCCAACAATAATTTGCTTATTTCCCTTTCTATCGGCTCTTCGACCTGTTGAACTGGAAGAATAGCCACCGCATACCTAGCATACGCTCGTAAATATCTCTTAACATCGGAGCCACGTGTCGCCACCAACAATTTTTTTGCTCTGGTCTCTAAAATATAATTTACGTTTTTGATTTTTTGCGCGCTGTTCCAATCTCGCAGAGTAGCTTCACCCACTTCATCCCGCTCTTGCCGAATATAATAGAAATTGTAATCACTCTGAATAGCTTGAGTTAGTTCAGCTGGTCGAGAAATAAATCCAAGGTAATTTTCCTTATTAAGAATGCCGGCAAATATTGAAGAAGCATAAAGTGGTGGATAAGGACGACGTACTATTTTTACATAGTCTGCTTTCTCCAACATATTTTTAGCTAAATTTTCTTAGCCAGACCCTTATTGGCATCTACAAATACCTTATCACCAGTTTTGAAAGCTTGAGTGGCGATTTTAGTACCTATCACGCACGGTTTTTTAAGTTCTCGTGACACCACGGCGGCGTGACTGGTAATCCCACCTTGCTCAGTCACAATGGCAGCTGCTTTCTTCATAATGGGAACAAAGTCAGGAGTGGTTTGATTGGTAACCAATATTTCGCCTTCCTGAAACTGCTTCATATCTTCCGTCATCCGTACTACTCGCACCACGCCTGTGGCCTTGCCCGGCGCAGCGCCTACCCCTTTTAATTTTTTAACGTCCTTAGACTGCTGCTGTAAATACGCAAAATACTTATTCGCTTCTTGGCCAGCGGCAATATAATAGCCGGCTGGTGTTACGGCAAAGAACACCTGTTTCCTGCGAGCGGTGATTTTATCTTTTAGCTCTTGTTCGCCCGATAACGCGGCACACACTTCCGCAAACACCAAAAAAGTCATATCTTTGGTCGAAATCCCTACTCTACGTCCAATTTCACCCAGAAACCGTTCAAAATGAGACATCCCCACATAAACCCCGCTTTTACGCACATCTTTCCATTCAGTGAATAAGTCAGAAATCTGTAAAACATTGCGGTGAAAATCGTCTAGTGTTAAATTAGCCAAGATTTTTTGTCGTTTTTTCTGGTACTCTTTGATTGCTTGCTGTTTCTTCTGATATAATTCGGCTATATTTTTACTACCACTGGCGGTAATAAGTTGCTTCAATCTGTCATAAAAATCAGCCAGATTAATAATTACCGCCTGATAATAATTATTATTCATCCAGTAATACTTCTGTCTGTGCTTTTGTAGTAACTGATATAATTCGGGTGTCTCTTTTTTAATAATTTCCAGTGCCGGCAATCCGTTACTATAATGTTCAGCAAACTTCACTGCTAAGCCCAGTAAATCATTTTCTTCTTCGATCGTGAAAGATAAAAACCCGGGCGAGAGCAAAATTCGCAAAATCTCATCGCAATCGCCAGATATTTTCATCTTAGCCAACATTTCTCGAAACATTTCCTCCAACCAATCCGTCTCACCAGTTGACATGAAAGAATCAGCTAAGTAAGCAGCGGCACCCGCGCCTAAATATAACTCATAGAATTTCTTAAAATCTTGGAGTAGTTCTTTGTCAGTTAGTTCGCTTAGGTCTTTATCCACTAACTTACCTGAACAACTTATGTACTCAGACCAGTCAGCCTGCCACTTACGATATCTTTTCATTACGTGCTCGGTACCCTGCCCAGCTTCTGTTACCACCCAGTCCTTAACTTTTACCAAGTTTTTTTGATCCAGAAACCATTGAGCATGATCTTCTTTGATAAAGCAGAAGCAAAACTGGTAAGGGATTGGAATTACCTGGGCGAGCCTAAAAACCTCCGTTTCCGAAGAAGCAAACAAAGTAAAGACTTTACTTTCAAAGGATTTATTGTACTGCTCTCCAACTTCTTTGACGATGGCTGTAGGAAAGTTCGATAGTTTTTTCATAATTTTTCTATTACCTCTCCCTCCGCATCTAGTTTTATCCTATCGCCGTCTTCCAACACCGAGGTAGCTGCTTGCACTCCCACTACGCAAGGAATTTTCAGTTCGCGGGCAACGATAGCGGCGTGACAAGTTAGTCCCCCTTCCTCCGTAACAATCCCACCAGCGATCTTCATAATCGGTAGATAATCTGGTCTGGTCATGGGGGCAACGATAATATCACCCGGCTGCACTTTAGAAAAATCTTTATTGGTTTTCACGACTTTCACTATCCCCTCTATTGTCCCTCTACTGGCACACATTCCTTTAAGTTCCGCTTGGATAATAGATTTATCTAGTAAATTATAGAGTGCTTGTGCTTCCTCGCCATAAAAACAAGACCATTCTGTCTTTTTAGAACCATAGAGATAGACAATGCCAGCCTGTCTTTTCTTTAGCTCATCTTCGATGCCAGGTGGCAGTTTCCACCCTCTAATGTCCCACAAATTGAGGAAATGAAGTAGTTCTATCCCAATATCATTAACCCGATTAAATTGCTTCAGAATCTGATAAAAATAGTGATTGGCAATGCAAATACTTTTTTTTCTAACATCGCGCCACTCGGCCATCTGGGAAAATAGATAAAAGATATTTTGCAGCTGGGGGCTAATTTTCTTATCAGCTACAATCGTTTTTTTCTCCTTTCGGCTATTATTTAAAGTCTTGGTGATTTTTTCTGACTCTTTAATTCGCTTATTTAGAGAGTGCTTATCATCCTCAATCAAATCCCGAAAATATTTTTCCGGTAATTCCCTGACATTATACCAATTATTTTTAATCCAGAAGTATTTTTGCTGGTGTTCTGCTAGCTGACCGCTAATATCCTTCCCAGCGGCAGATTCTTGAGCTATTCGGATTCGCTCGACAAATTCTTGCTGCTGCTCCGTCAAATTATCAGGACTAGTTAAAATGGCTATCTCTTCACTAGATAAACTTGCTCCGTCCTGCTTAATCAGCTCGGCCAATATCTTATCGCCCTCAGGATCAAATACTTCGATTATAAGAGAAACAACCCAGCAATCTAAAAATAGTTTAGTAATTTCTTCCAGATTATCGACTAGTTCTTGATCGTTCCACCTTGACAGCGGTCGCCGATACCTAGATTGAAGCAATTTTGTCATTTGGTCATTAAGGTGGTGCCATTTTTTGATCCTCTTATTAATATATTCTCTTCCTGGGGTGGCTTTTTTTATTATCTCCTCAGCCTTTTTAGTTTCCTCGTCTTTATTGAAATAGGCAATATTAACCCGACCTTTTTGGGTATTAACGCAATTGTTATACCCCAATAATATGTATATTGATTTATACGGCCGGAAAGTATAGAAAAAACTGAGTTCGCCACCCTGACGATACCAATTTTTCGTTTTAATATTTTTTACTAGTTTGGCGTACTTCATTTTAATTCTCTAACTATCCCGTGATTAGCTCGTACTTCTATTTTCATCCCGTCCCGGAATATTTTAGTTGCCTTTTTAGTACCAATTACTGTCGGAATATTTAGTTCACGTGCCACGATCGCCGCGTGACAAGTAATTCCGCCCTCATCAGTCACAATCCCCGCTGCTTTTCTCAGAGCCGGCATAAATTCCGGCCTCGTCATCGAAGCAACAATAATGTCACCTGGTCTTACTTTAGCCAGCGAGGACAGTCCTCGGCAAATTACGGCTCGTCCAATCGCCGTGCCAGTCATGGCCACCGAGCCGTGAAGCTCTCGCTCGATCACCGACATCTCTTTCTCTAATTCCGTTCTGTATTTTGATATTTTTAAGTACTCCTGCCCGGTCAAAACATGTTCTTTCTCTGTCTGCATTAAGAAAAACACGCCCGGTGATCTTTTTCTTAACTCAGTTTGCCAAGCTTTCAGATCCGAAAATGAATTGAGATTAATTATATCCCTAACCCCCAGATAATATAAATACTTCTTGGCGATCTTGGTGCGGCGGCTGATTTCATCCACAATCCGCTTGAGATAACCAATTGCTTGCAAAATATTGGCTTTACGCTCATCTTGCCAACTAGTAGTAAAATCAATTAGCTCAATATTAGCGACAGCAGCTGAATCTAGTTGAAGTTGGTCAATCAGAACCGCCTTTTTCTTTTTTGTCGCCACCTCAGATATCTGTTTTTTATTTGTGATAGACCGGAGACGACGAGTAAAGTATTTAGCTGATAATTCTCTTACTTTGGCATAGCTATTTGATAGCCAGAAATATTTGGCGGCGTGTTCGGCTAATTTTTTTGCCTGCTCCGATGAACTCCGCTTGGCTATTTTTATCAACTCAGCTTCTTCTCGAGCTAAGAAAGATGGCTCAGAGGGCGCCGTAAGAACGGTAAAATATTCATTAAAATCTTTCGGGGAATCGGCGGCTGATTGTAATTGCTTTTTAAAATCCTTCTCTAGCCCCATTCCAACTGATTCGATAACATGAGCGCTACCAGCAGATTTTATGGTTATTTCGGCACATTCCTTAAATATTTTAACTAATTCGTCGTCCGTTAATTCCTTTAGCTGATTACTTTTAATTTGCTGGAATAATTGATTGTAGTTAGCAAATTTATGAGAGTATTGTTTTTTGACCTGATTCAGATAATTAGGATCATCAACCAGCTTTCTCTTCACTATCTGCCAAATACACTCCAGGTCTTTTTCCAAATAACCAACTTCACAATACCCCTGGTGGTAATCTAAAAAATATTTATTGTATTGGTAACCTAAATCTTTTCCCATCACTAAGCCACTGTAAGCTGCGGAATTAAGAAAAATCGGCAGGCCATTAAAACCTTGGATATACCACTTTTCCCGAAGTGCCTGTTGGCAAATTTTGTAGGCTGAGAAATTCTGACTCATAATTTTTTTATCACTCCTTTAGCCGCATCCACTTCCACCTGATCACCACTTTCAAAAACTTGGGTAGCAATTTTTGTTCCGACCACACAGGGAATCCCAAGTTCTCGGCTGACAATTGCCGCATGACAGGTTAATCCACCTTCATTGGTCACGATCGCGGCTGCTTTTTGAATTGCCGGCATGAAATCGGGGGTAGTATTGCTGACCAGTAATATTTCTCCCTGTTTTATTTTACTATTATCGCGGGCGCTTTTCAGATAGCAGATAACACCCTTAATTTTCCCGCTGGAAGTCGGGGTACCTTTGACTACTTTAACATTTTCCCCCACTTCTTGATCCTGATCGATATCTTCTCTGATGCGCTTAGCTTCACGATTCGACAAATATTCATTTTTTCCGTTATACATTTTAATAACCGAATTTTCTTTGCGCTTAGCGACAACACTAGCATCAATCTTCCCTTTCTCTAGAGCATCTTTCACCTCCCACCAGAAAAACCAGCCCAAATCCGCGAAGCTAACACCAAGACGACTGGCCATTTCCTCACGCATGGGAATAGCCGCGTAATTATATTTGGTAAATACTTCTTTTTTTCGATCCATCAGGTAAAAAAGATCTTCAAAAATGCGTAAATAGTAGGTATAGGGGGTAGATAATTTGTATTTTTTACTAATAGCTGTTTTTTGTTTAGCTAGCTCTCGATCATCAATCAATTCTGGCGGCTCCTTGGTTAATTTATGGGCGCGCTGAACAAAATATTCCCTATCGACAATTACGCTGGCATAGTCATACAATAACCACTGATATTTCTGCCAGTGTTGATCTATTTTCTGGTCAAATTCCGGCTGAGATAAATTTTGTTGAGTAATTTGCCGTAATGCCTCTTCTTCCCGACTAAGAAATGACTGATAAAGAGGTGTTAATAAAGTCTCATATCTAGTAGTTGGCAACTTAATCTCTTTGAGTAGATATTCTGCCAATACTTCTTCCAGCTTCTCTTTGAGATAATAGGCTAGGGGCTCTCCATAGGGAACGGCACGATAGTAGAGGTAATTATACTGCTCCCCGATTTTAATAAGCTCGGCCTGACTGTAACTTTGCCAGTCCATTACTTTCATCTGCTCGATAAAATTTAAAATAGCCGCAATTCGCTGGTCAAAAATCTTTTTGGCGTCACTGATGTAGTTTTTATCAGCCGCTATTTTAGTAAAAAGATAATCGGTGATCTTTTGCCGAACACTCTCCAAGCAATAAATGCGTACCCAGGCGTCCTGGTAAATAAAATAGGCTGGCCCGCCATTGTAACCGACTGTCTCATCGATACAGCTCGTCCAAGCACCAGCCACTCCTTCAATCATCAGTGGCGGATAATCCCCTCGTTCGTGCATGAAATAATATTTGTGGGACATAGTTAAGCTTTTTTTATTATTTTGACCATCCCTCGATCCCCATCCACCTCTACTTCATTGCCATCTTTTAAAATGCTGGTAGCCCCTTTAGTGCCCACAATGCATGGTATCCCCAACTCCCGCGCCACAATGGCGGCGTGACAGGTAATCCCGCCTTCATCAGTCACAATCGCCCCCGCTTTCCGAATCAGCGGCATATAATCCGGACGAGTCATGCCAGCTACTAGGATATCACCCTGGTTCATTTTACTCTCTTGGCGTGAGCTTAGTAGAACTTTTACCTCTCCTCTAACTTTTCCAGGAGAAGCTGCTAAACCTGATAATTCTTTAATATCCCGATCTAGATCGGCCGGGAACAGTTCAGCAATCACTTTCTTGCTCTCCAGACCCGCCAACAATTCATAATTGCCATTCTTTTGGATGTATAAACAACCCTTCCTTCTTTTCTTTATTTTATCTAAGTCGATGCCCTGAGTGAATACTTCTCTTATTTCAATTGGAAACATCCACTTTAAATGCTTTTTCTTAATATTTAGCCGACGAAAAAACTCATCCAGAAAAATCGAACAAATTTCCACTGAGCGCGAGCACATTTCTTTGCGTTCATCTTGCCAAAAAGTTAGGTGGGTCATTAGTTTTAACTGATTTTGGATAACGAGCGGAACTTTTAACTCTTTTATTATGCGCGCCTTTCGGGCTGTTAAATTAGCTACCAGTTTCCGAAAATGATCTCCACTGCCACTTTTGCCTAGATATTTTAGCTCTTTATCTATATACTCCTGATCTACTGGCTCATAAAAACCATAGCTAGCTCGAATCCAAGAATATTTCTGCTGAATCTTTTTTATTAATTGAAGCTTTTTCGGCGACTCGGCTGCTTTTTTTAATTCAGCAGCAAAACGATTGAGGAAGGTTGGTTCAGCTGGCAAAGTGAGAAGACCATAATATTTGCTAAATAGGTCTGTCTTCCCTTGTAGCGCCAGAAACCTCCGAAACCCTTCTTCTGTCACCTTCCTTTTACTAACCACAAAGGCTTCGATAAAAAACGCTGAGCCTAAGTTAGCAATGAAATGTTCAATAAACTGATCATAAAGCTCCAGAAGCTTTTCATCAGATAAACTGATTAGGTTGGTGGTTTTTATATCATAGAATAGTTTTTCCGATTCTGCCTTGGCCTTCTTCCATTCTTGATAGATACCATCAAGGTAATCCAGGTTTTTTTGGGTTTTGACTATTACTTTTTTGACAATAGCTGCCAACTCATAATCCGGATGACAGTAATGCATTTGGCCACGTTCAAAATACGCTAACACCAACGTCATTTCGGGGAAATGGCGTCGTAAACTATGGCCGGTCATTGCGGCTGAGGCGGTGAACACATAATTTGGACAACCATCAAGTATTTCGCGAGACCAGTCCCACTGCTGATATTTTTTCAGCCGGGCAGACGATAATTTTTCTAGTTCTATTATTTCCATAAATGCCATGTTTAAAACACTGCCCTTTTCATAACTATTATACTTAAATAAACATAACAAGATTGGGGATAATGGCAAATAAAAAAGACAAGGTTGATTTAGCGAAAATTAATGTAAAATATTAATACCTTAAAAACGCCCCCACATTGCCCAAATCTTCCAATTCTTTGCTACCTTTTACAAACTCCACTCTCGCTCCCTGGGCGATGGCTGCTTGCATCATTTCATCGATCAGGTCAGCCACCTCTTCCAATTCGTCCTGACAACCACATTCGTCCGCTTCTAAGCCCAGCAAACCACAACTAGGACAATTGTAGCCGGATTGAGTAAAACCATCTGCTAGCACTAATTTCATTACTTTTTTATCATTGACAGCCTGTAAAGTATCGCGAACACCCGATACTGCTTTATTACCTACCCCTAGATTATCTCCCAACTCTTTTACTAGTTCAGCCTCTTTCTCCCGCTCGACTTTTTCCGCTACCTTAAGTGATTCTTGCAAAAAGTGCTCCGTTGGCTGAAACAATTCTGTCGCGAAGTCTCCTGCTAACCGGGATTGTAAATCGGGATGTAAAGCTTTTTTAAAATCTGGCAAGATCTCCTTACTGCCAGCGATGATTAAACGATCAAAACTATCTTGCTTAAATAAACCATAGGTCTTGGTAGCTATTTCTTTTAAATGCCGCTGAACGTGATCCTCAATATGACCTTGAAATCTCTTTTGCGACCAACCGCCTTGGGCATGCTGGCCGGGAAACTCGTTAAAAATGTCAGTGATGTCCTCAATCTCGCTCAAGAAGACCGTGAATATTTGGGCTTTCTCCTTATCAAGAACGACCGTGCAATATCTCTCGTACTCATCGAGAAGTTCTTCCAGCTGAGTAAGGTGTAAGTTAGCCTCCTGATAAACTCCCTGGCGCACGGGGACACGAAACTGATATTGCCGCCACGGTTCACCGGCCGGATCGATGAAGAAAGCGAGGCCTTTAATTTCCTGGTTAAGCTCTTGATCCAGATAATCGAGAACTTTTTGCTGTAAATTAGTTGGTAACGTATCGGCTACTTTTTTCAATAAATCCTTGGCGCTAGTTAAAATCTTTTCTTTGTTTTGTAATTCCTGATCAGTGTTGAGGTAAAGACTAATTAGCGGGTTGGAGCTTTTGATAGCGTTGAGTTCTTTGATGTCGGCGGAAGTGAGCATGAGTTTGATTATTATTTACGAAGTGAGCGAGCTCCCGATCTGATCGGGATGGGCGAGTAAGTAAACAAACAGTGGAGCTATTTATTTTTCTTTATTCTAGCAGGTTTGCGGTCAAAATTCAATTGTCTCAGTTTGACAAATCAAATTAAATGTAGTAAATTGGTTTAATATTTTAATATGCTGACCAGGATAGATTAATAACTTTAATCTATCTAGGCGAGTATATGCGCTCGCACCTTCATAACTTTGCAGTACTTAGACGTGATAGTGGGATAGGCTGTGGAAACCATTCGGATCAAAATGATCCCAGACTAGAGGAAATAAAAAAATTGACAAACGAAAGGGAATGTCCGATGACCGATAGCAAAGAACGAAAGATTCTGTATCCGCCGTTTGCGGCGCACGTGGAGGTCATGCGACCTTCACCTCTGCGTCACTTTCGGCAGATAGCTAACCGCAGGACAATGGAGGGAGGCGATCTTGACATCGCCTTCCACGCAGAAATTGGCAATAACCGACTCCGCACTAGCCTCAACACGGAGCTTCTCCAGGCTTTCGGCTCTCTCTCTCCAGACGACCTCTGCTACTCCGAGAGTGATGGGCTGCCAGCGCTGAAAGAGGCCTGGATTCCCAACTTCTGCCCCGGGGCCAGGCCCGAAGAGCTCTTCATCGATGAGGGCATCACCGGGCTGCTCAAGCGGATTGCCCGCACCTATGCCGGGTGTGGCTGTCTGGCCTTCGGACCGACCTATCCCAACATGATCGGGATCTGTCGGGATATGGGCATGAACCTCTACAACTGGGCTCGCTTGCCCCAAAACGACTGGGCTTACCCCGAAAAACCCGAGTTGGCGAAGCTCATTGATGGTTACCAGGTCGGCCTCCTTTATCTGCAGCCTCACTCCAACCCCGACGGGCTGGTGATGTCGGAGAATGTCTGGGATATGATGATGGAACTGGCTCTGGAGCACAGGCTCATTGTCATTTCTGACGAGCCCTATCCCCACACCAACTATGGGGGGCTACCGACCCGATCCGTCACCTACTACGATGACCCCAGCACCCGCAAGAGGTGGATCCATCTCTCCGGCATGTCGAAGGTGCTCGAGTGCGGACTCCGCCTAGGAGCAGCTTATGTTCCCAACCGTATTCTTCAAGATAAACTGGCGATGGGACTGCAACGGGATCTTTCCGGCCCCACACCCTGTGCTGTGGCGGCCGCTTCAGTCTTGGCCAACAGTGAACGTTTCGGGCAACATCTGACGGAGCTGAGAGATAAGGCCAGACATCACCGCGATATTCTACTGGAATCGCTGGCTGCTCTAGACCCGGAGTGCTTCACTGTTCACACCCCCCAGTCATCGTACTACGTCCCGGTCACGATTGAGGGGAACGGCAACGGGGCAAGCTTCGCCGAATTCTGCGCCAAGCACGGCAAGTTCCAGGACTCGCGGGGTCGTAAGGCAACGGTGGTGATCTCACCAATCCGCCCTTGCTACGATGGCGTGGAACACACTCCTTGCCGGATGACTGCTCAAACCGTTCACCAGTCGGTTGGGCACAGTGAGTTCCGCCTCACTTTCTGCTACCTGGATGTGGATGACTTGAAGGAGATAGGTCCCGGATTACAGGAGATCTACGGACAGTACGTCAAGACCCTCTAAACCAGCACCTTCGCCAGATTTCATCCCCCTAGCCGGGCTCTGAAAAACTGGCTTTTTTTTATTTACGCAGCGAATGAATACCAAACAAAAACTTGTTTTTATTTTTCCGAATGGACAAACAAGAAGCGAAGCTTCTTATTGGAAAAATACCACGCTTACGCTACAATGACTTGGAATCCGCGGGATTAGTACAGTGGTAGTACACCTGTCACCTTACAGGTGATCAGCCGTAGGCTGACTTCCCTCAATCCTTTTTTTGCGGCAGTAGTTCAGTGGTAGAACGTCTGCTTCCCAAGCAGAAGATCGCCGGTTCGATCCCGGTCTGCCGCTCACGCCACCTTAGCTCCCCGCCCTGCAAGTTTTCAGGGCAAACAAGTATGCGGGGCAGGCAGTTGACATCCGCCCACCATTGCCTGAGCCCATGTAGCTCAACTGGTAGAGCGACGCACTCGTAACGCGTAGGTTGCCGGTTCAAGACCGACCATGGGCTGGGGTGATGGCGGGCGGGTAAACTGAATATGTAGGTTCTCAACTTACGGCTGACCACCCGTAAGGGTGGGATCCCAAGAGGTGGCTAATAATTATTATGCAATACAACGACCGCATCTACGGCTCAGTCGAAATCAAGGAGTCGGTTATCCTGGAACTAACCGCCTGCCCCGCTATCCAGCGACTCAAAGAGATCGACTGCTCTGGCTATATGAAACCTCATTTCCCTAATATTGAACGCTCCCGCTTTGAGCATTCGCTGGGTGTGTTTTTATTGCTGAGAAAATATAACGCTTCACTCGAAGAGCAAATCGCCGGCCTGATCCACGATGTCTCGCACAGCGCTTTTTCCCACTGCGTCGATTATGCTCTAGCCGCTGGCTCGCAAAAAGAACAAAGCCATCAAGATAACGTTTTCGACGCCTTTGTCCGTCAGACGGAAATTCCCAAAATCCTAGCCAAATACAACATTGACGTCAACTATATCCTCGACGAAAAAAACTTCCCTCTGGAAGAAAATAATATTCCTGACATCTGCGCCGATCGAATCGACTATTTTTTGCGCGAAGGAACGATATTCAAAGAACTCAGCCAGTCACAACTGCAAAAATTCCTCACTAATCTGACAGTGAAAAACAACAACTGGATATTCAAAAACTACGCCGTGGCCTCAGAATACGCGCAGTTATTTTCGCGACTAAATAAAGTTTACTGGTCTGGCTTACCTTCGGCGATAATGTTTATTACGGTTGGTAATTTTCTTAAGCGGGCTCTGGCGCAAAAATACATTACGGAAAGAGACCTCTACGCTACCGATCAAGCCGTGCTGGCCCAAACAAAAAAGCACCTCGCCCAAGACGAGATACTTAACACTTGGTGGCAACGAATGAATGCTCCCACTAAATATTTTACTAGCGACCCACAAGACTACGACCAACTAGTACACGTCAAATCACGCATTGTCGATCCCCTTTGCCAACACCAAGGAAAAACCAAACGGGTGTCCGATATTGATGAGAAATGGAAAAAAATCGTTGGGCAAGAACTAAAACCAAAAGAATACTTTATTAAGTTCGGTAAAGTAGAAAACCATAGATTCTGATTCCTACCCGTCCCTAAAACCTAACGCCTATTCCGCTCTCACTTCTCCTTCGTTCCATGAATAGCCTTTAATGAATATCCGTACCGGAGTGGCCTTTTTCTGCTCTGTAAACCACTCGGCAAAAGAATTAGTCGTGGTAAATAAAATATGGCGAACTGATACCTGCTCCTGTCCTTCTTCAGTCACTTTCTTATCTTCTAGCTTGATGATATGGTAACCATACTGCGTCTGCACTAGATCGCTTACCCCACCTTTTTCCAAGGCAAAGGCAGCTGCTTCAAATTCGGGTACCATTTCACCCCTACTGAAATAGCCTAGATCGCCGCCTGATTCAGCTGAATACTTATCATCACTATTTTCTTTAGCCAGCTCAGCAAAATCTTTACCATCTTTTACCTGCTGTAAAGTATCACTGGCCTTTTGTTTAATCTCGAGATTAGGCTGCTTGCGTTCACGATCAACATTATCATCAGCAAAATACTTTTCCTGCACCTTGGCCAACAACAAACTGGGTTGTAATGATTTGGTAATAAAATCCTCAGTACTAATACCGTAAATAGCCTTTACCCTCTCGGCAAATTGATCTGCCCCTCCAACTTGGTCTGCTATTTTATTATATTCAGCCTGCACTTCTTCCGCCGTCACGATTGCTCCATACTGCTTAGCCAACTGCTCAACAATCTTATTCTCGACCAGAATATTCAGTGTTTCCTTTTTGATATCCTTCTCGTCATAATTGTACTGTTCTGATTGACCGATCTGACTTTGATAGAAAAAATCAACTGCTTTGAGATTGTCCTCGTAGGTTTCAATAGTAATGATCTTTTTATCAACTGTAGCCGCTGGATAAGGAATATAATTAGCTACAGTCGAACTAAATCCATTGCGCCACTCTGTTTTATACAAACCGAGACCATTAGCAGCTATGAAAATAATAGCCAGTCCCACTACAACACCTACGCCAATAACAATTTTCTTCTTTGATTTTGGCTTCTCCACTTTTTCTTGATTCATTTAGATTAGTAATTTATTATTCGTATTATTTAGCGGCAAAAAAATAACGCCACCATCTTTTGGGATTAGAGGGATCTATTGCTGGTGGTGAAGCAAAGGTAGTACTATTATCACGCTGGTAATCTCCGCTGTTGGTTTCAATAGAAACAGCTACCTCGCCCTCCTTTTGAAAACCCAAATTTTGCCGGGCTTGAATTTCCTTGAAAGAATCGGTTTCTATATATTCAATCATCTGAGCTAACTCCTTATTTTTCTTTTCTAGAGACTCAATCTCTTTTTTAGTGGTCTCAATCTCCTGATTAATTTCTTTACGACGAACAATTTCCTTGCCTAGGCCAAAAGAAGTAAAAATTATCAACACTAAACCAGAAGCCATTAAAGCTCTGACAAAAGACTTACTCTGCCAGATTGTCTTCCTTCTCTGGATAACCATTAAATAAATTTATATTTCCTTTATTTTGAACAATTCATCTGTTTCTTGATTATCAGCGTCTTCTTTTTCTGCCGCATCATCTTTTTTATTAGGTTCCTCAGTCTCTTCCTCTTCTTGACTCTTCTGCTTATTTTCCGCAATCATAGCAATTAATTCTTCGGCACTAAACCCCTTAGCGTCAGCGATCTTAGTTTGTACCATATTGATAAGATCCTGCACTTCTTTAGGATTAGGTACTTTTTTGATGGCAATTTCCTTGGTGCTTTCACTCGACTGAACCTTAACATCTCCGTAACCAAAAGCCATGGCCAGCATGCCGGAAATCTCATAGGTAACTCCCTGGACACTATCATAACTGTACTCTATCACCTTGCGGTTAAACAAGCCCTTTTGATCTATTCTAATAATCCGCTTGTCAGTAAGAATAAATAAGTCCAAATACCATTCAATCCACTGGTTAAGACCATAACCGATACCAACGGCCAACCAAACAAGAAATATTAACAGACCAACATAATTAGAGAATAACCAAGAAACGAAAAAGCAGGGTATTAATAAAATTAGAAATGTCTTAAAAGCTGGCCACAGAAAACTTGCCCCGTGTTTACGAACTATTTTAATGACCTGCTCGCCTTCTTTAAGATCTTGTGAGAAGTAATCTTTAAACATCTACTAGAATATTGAATTTAGAATGCCGTTGTGCTAGATTGGAATTAATAATAACATTCACTTTCCATGAAACAAAAAACTGCGAAAAAATTTGCGATGGCTGGCCTGGTGGGGATTGGGATACTTTGCATGCTAGTTTGGCTAATCTTTCCTCTGTTTCAATAATTATAGCACACTAGTTATTGTTTTTCAGTATTGCTAGGAAAGCTTCCTGGGGAATATAAACTTTACCCATATCTTTCATCTTTTTCTTCCCCTTCTTTTGTTTTTCTAGTAACTTTCGTTTACGAGTTACGTCTCCTCCATAAAGCTTTGCCGTTACGTCTTTGCGTAGAGCTTTTATATTCTCTCGCGCTAATATATTACCTCCAACCGCCGCTTGCAAAGTAATCTGGAAATTCTGGGGAGGAATCACGTCTTTGAGAGTGGTGACGGCCTTTTTGCCTTCTCGATTAACACTATCTTTAGGAATAATACGGGACAGCGATTCAACTAAATCCCCTGCCACTAAAATATCAAGCTTGACTAGGTCAGATACCCGATAACCGGTCATTTCGTAGCTCATCGAAGCATAACCAGAACTAACACTTTTGAGTTTATCGTAGAAATCCATGATTAAAGAAGCTAGAGGCGCTTCGTAGTGTAAAATAACCCGCGCTTGCTCGCCTTCGGCAGTGATATATTCAGTTGTTTGGTATTCGCCCCGATAATGCGGCATCAGCTCCATCACATCGCCAATGTATTCGTTCGGCATAACTAAATCAACTTTCACCCATGGCTCCCTGATTTCTTTAATTTGATTAGCTTCCGGCAACTCGCTGGGCGTGTAGATAGTCTTTTTCTGGTCGGTTGACGTAATTATTTGGTAAGCCACTGAGGGAGCGGTAATAACTAGAGCTAAGTCATACTCCCGCTTCAATCGCTCCTGGATAATTTCTAGATGAAGCAGCCCAAGAAAGCCACAACGAAACCCCCGCCCGAGAGCCGAGGAACTTTCTGGTTCATAGGTTAAAGCAGCGTCGTTGAGTTTTAATTTTTCTAATCCTTCTCGCAGTTTTGGGTAGTCGGTGGCGTCGGTCGGATAAAAACTAGCAAAAACGACTGGCTTCATTTCTTTGTAGCCGGGTAATTGAGTGGTAACCTTTGGCTCGGCAATTGTGTCACCGACCTGACAATTAGCCACTTCTTTCAAGCCAGTAATAATATAGCCGACTTCGCCGCTTGTTAGCTGTTCGCCAGATTTCAAGCCGGGAGTGTAAATTCCTAGATCCAACACCTCTGCTTCTTTACCACTGAACACATATTTTACTCGGTCACCCTTTTTCACACTGCCACCAAAAACGCGAATACAAGCGATTACTCCCCGAAAATCGTCATAGTAAGAATCAAAAATAAGGGACTGAAACTGATCACTTTTCGATTGCGGTGGCGGGATTCTAGTAATTATTGCTTCAAGAATTTGTTCAACATTGGTGCCCTCTTTAGCACTCACTTTTAATATTTCCTCTGGCTGACAGCCGAGAATATCAACAATCTCCGCTACTGTTTTGTCAATCTCAGCGTTGGGCATATCGATTTTATTGACTACGGGGATGATTTCCAGGTCATGTTCGATGGCCATATATAGATTGGCTAGCGTTTGCGCCTGAATGCCCTGAGTAGCGTCGATGAGTAAGAGAGCCCCCTCACAGGCAGCTAGAGAGCGTGAAACTTCATAGGAGAAGTCAACGTGACCAGGAGTATCAATGAGATTTAAAGTGTATTCTCCATGCTTCATCGTCACTGGCTGTAACTTGATCGTAATCCCCTTTTCCCGTTCGAGATCCATCTGATCGAGTACTTGCTCTTTCATATCTCGCCTAGAAACAGTTTCGGTTAATTCTAAAAGACGGTCAGCTAAAGTCGACTTACCGTGATCAATGTGAGCCACGATCGAGAAGTTACGGATGTATTGAAGATTACTTTTACTCATAATGCAGGAATTTTAGCAGAAAAGGAAACAAAAAGCGATAAATTTAAAGTAATTGAGTCGGCAAATTTACTTCCGTAAATCTTGGCTGTAACTCCCCGCTCTCCCTCCGCCACCGCCGGCTAAAGTCTTGTAGTTCGGAAGGCCTTTGTTTGTTTATAAAACAAAAGACAGGCATTACATCCTGTCTTTTTTCTATCTCGATCCAAATACTAATATACAACAAACATAATATCAGCATCTGCTTCTGCTCCATTTTCATCATATGGATAAAATCTGACAACATTATCTGTTGCAACCGCGCTTACAACCCTGGTGTCTGCTGGTGTTTTAGATGTCGCTGTAAAATAAAAAGCGAAAGCCACTCCAACTGATAGTCAGAGTGGCTCTCTCATTTTCGCCCAAACGATCTTACTAATTAATAATGAGATAGCTAAATGGAATATCATTATCCCCCTGGGCAATGCCATTTAGCGTAGCCACGGTAAAGCTTGCCCCAGCTGACACATCGCTAACTCGAATACCTGAAGCTTGATTTATTACCCCAGCAGCACTATCAGCATGTCCAATCGTCAAAAGAATAATGCTATTGGCCGTAACAGTGGTATTTGAAATCACTACATTTTGATCACCGGCTGTTATTGTTCCAGTTCCGACAGCTTTATTGGCCGCAGCATTCATACCCACTTTACCATCAACATAAAGACTAGTGCCCGAAGTGCTACTAGCATAAACGCCATAGCCAGATGTGCTAATTCCACTAAC
Organism: Patescibacteria group bacterium; assembly: GCA_018818965.1. Classification (GTDB taxonomy): domain Bacteria; phylum Patescibacteriota; class JABMPQ01; order JABMPQ01; family JABMPQ01; genus JABMPQ01. Next base: position 53,999 of record JAHJQX010000043.1, read on the forward strand.
GCCTGGTCCCGAACTAGTATTCACTCCATAGACAGCGGCCGAGGTTCCAGAGGCACCACCAGCGATACCCACAGCATTACCACTTGACGCTGCAACCAGTCCAGATCCACTGCCTGTATTAGCAAGGGTTAACACCGATGGAGCAGTACCACTCGTGACACTTCCCGACCAAGTCTCACCAACATGATCATGACCACCAGTAGCCACTAAAGCATCAACTTCTGTCTTAGTGTAAATGTTGCCGGCACTTACCGTACCAGCACTTACCGTACCAGCAAAATAACCATCTTTGAAATTATAGACTGAGGTGCCTAAATCGTAAGTATTGTTAGTCTGTGGTCTAATGGTATCTGCCAGCTTAATAGGATTCTCTCCACCTACTTCTGTGCGGTAGATCTCGCCATCTATCCTAACATTATCAGCAAAAGTGACCGGGATGGTGCTCTCACCATCTTCATCAACTGAATTGTTAACAATACTACCATTAAAGAAGGTAACACCACCAACACCAGCGACCGTAGAGCCAATGTAGGCTGAGTTGGCTTTAAAAGTGTTGTTTACTATTACTTCTTCGCTGTAGGTAATAGTGTGAGCCGGCTGCAAAGTGTCGGCTGGGGCCGCGGCAATCACACCGGCGACCGCGAACATACCTAGGGTCACTACTAACACCCCTAAGACTTTAGTGTGTGTTTTCATGGTTTGTTTTTTATCTATTTTAATTATTTAGGCGGTGAGTAAGAAGCGAAACCCTTTACTTTTTTAATTCGATAACGTCCAGAGCATGAGAATACATCGTAGCAGTGCCCCCACTAGTATTCCAGCGAACCTCAATCGTATGTGAACCAGCTGTAACATTAATCAAAGCAGAAGCCGCTAAAGATCCTTGACCCTCACCAGCATCAGTCGTCTCCCGACGATAAGTATGGGGAATAACTTGTCCGTCAACATACATAGCCATATTAGTAGTTTGCGAAACAGCATCAGAAGACACCAAGTTGCTATACATACAAAAAAGAGTGCTAGTTTCGGTCGTAATCGTGACCGTGTCAGCTACATCATAACTGGTGCCAGTCTTGATGGTTGACTGCGTAGCGGTAACGTTACCACTACTTTCGGCAGTTTGAGTAATAGCGCCGCTGGCGATGTCGGCTGTGGCTACAGCTCCATCAGTAATATTAGCCGAGGACACAATACCGGAACCACCTAAAGCACCAACATTCACCGTCCCGGCAAAATAGGCATCCTTAAATTGATAACTAGAAGTGCCGAGATCATAAGTATTATTAGCCGCCGGTGTCATAGTATCAGCCAACTTAAGAGGATTATCTCCACCAATTTCTGTGCGGTAGATTTCACCATCAATTCTAACATCATCACCAAAAGTGACCGGAATAGTGCTATTGCCAGATGAGTCTAGGGCAGCGTTGACAATGGTACCATTGAAATAAGTAACGCCACCAACATCAGCTTCCGTTGATCCGATATGCACTCCCTGGCGAAAATAACCAGGCTTAGCAACCGTCAAGGTTTCAGAAATCGTTACCGGCTCGGAATAGGCAATAGTCGAAGCGGGCCCGCCTGTCGGCGAGGCAGGCTGGAGAGTTTCGGTGGAGGCGGCGGAAGCCACGCCCGTGATTGCTAGCATGCTCAAAACTACCACTGGCACTCCCAAGACTTTAACTAATGTTCTCATTTTTTCTCTTTATTTATTTTAATATTTTTTAGAAAAAGACTTTAAAATCAACGGGAACTTTTAAAAAAACTATCGGCTACTCTAACACCCATTTTAACAAATCAATCTCCTCTTGAATAATATCTTTTTTGGCTTCAAACTGAGCCTCAATTTCAGCTCCTTTTTCGGAAAATTCATCGGTATCCTCTTCTTCCAAAGCATCTGCCAATTCTTCATCGACTTCTTCTAAAGTCTCCTCGATCTCTTTAATTTTAGCTTGAATTTCTAGTTCCGTTTTCATTTTTTAAAATAGTATCAGTAATAATCTAATGAATTTAAACACCTTGGTAATTATAGAACAAAACACGTATTTTGCATATTACTTGTATACATGTCATATAAATTAGGAAGGAGAATTTTTGATCGAGACTGCTCAAACACTAAAAATAGGAATTGTCGTCTGATTTTCGAACTATCATGCTACACTATGATTAGCGATAAAATATTTAGACACATAAAATAACCATGTATACGGTATATATCTTACTGTGTGGCGATAATACGTTGTACACAGGGATAACAACAAACATTGAACGGCGTCTTCGGGAACACCAGGAGGGAAAAGGAAGTAAATATACTCGCGCTCGAAATGTTGTGAAAATGGTTTACGGCGAAAAATGTCGGAATAAAAGAGTAGCCCTGAAACGTGAAGCGGAGATAAAACATCTGACGAGAGAGAAAAAAATTAACCTTATCAATCAACAATGACACCTTGAGACTTCGTTGTTTAGATCAGGGTGAAGAATAAGCTTTCACTGGTCATAGTAATTTCGGCTACTAATATATTTTTTAGGAAATGTTTTTTATTGTTTCAACAGATATTCTGCTCAATTTATCAACCACTAAATCTGCTCGGGAAAAGTCATGGCTGATAGTAAACTTATCGGGCACAGCTATACAATACATGCCAGCATTTTTGGCTGATTCAACACCGTTGGCTGCATCTTCTATCGCCACGCAATTATTAGTGGCTACTTTGAGTCTCCTGGCGGCTTCCACATAGACATCCGGACTAGGCTTACCATGCCTAACTTCTTGACCAGATACTACTACATCAAAATACGATTTAAGAGAATATTTCCCCAGAGCCGCATTAATAGAATATTTACTTGAGCTAGAAGCTAAAGCTAGTTTAAATTCTCTTTTTAGCTTCCTTACTGTCACTTTACCACCACTTTTTGGTTTTATCTCTTCGAGAAATATTTTGCGATAATATTCTCTTTTCTCTTGGTTCAATTTAAAAGGATCGCCGAGAAGATGGTATTTCTGAAAATAATATTCCATCACTTCTTCACTTTTCTTGCCCAGTTGCTGAGAAAATTCATTGACGTCAATCCCAATATTATATTTGTTTTTTAATACCCTGCTAAACGCTTGATAGTATAAGCCGTTTGTATCTATTAGCACTCCATCCATATCAAAAACTACGGCTTTAATTTTATTGGAATGTTTAGCCATGATCTTACTTATCGCACGTTGTTGTAAATTTTTTATGCACCTAAAACCAGACGAGTTAGAAAAAGTTCAAACTTTTTTTGACTTGGATAATTATTTTGAGACTTCGTTGTTGGGGGTTGGGCAAAATTGTCTTCTACTCAAACTTAACCTCTAATTAAAAGCTGTACGCATACATATCAACCAGCGAGCCCGTTGAACCATACAAGAAGCAAGTATCACCGTCATTATTCCAAATAGCTTGGCTGCTATTAAAGGAAAGATCGCCCGTGTTGGTAAATATCCTGACAAAGCCGCCCGGCTGAATAGTGTATCCGCCCGGAAATTCGAATTCATGCCCGTCGCCATCTTCTATTGTCCACTGGCCAACATCCTGCACCATCCGGCCATTATTAACCAACTGGACAAATTCATCAGGCTCGGCTGAGCCAGTGCCATCATAATGAACACCAGAGATCGATACATTGGGGGTAATATTCATCACGTTACTATCAGTTGCCCCCAGGCCAGTATTACGCATAACCTGAAAGGCAGTCGCTGGACGATCAAGATAATAGCCCCACAAATCCCCTGGGTATATATACCAAGCTTCGCCGTTACGTTGAACATCAAGTAATATTTCCCCGGAATGCATATTGGCAAATAAAAGATCACTATCGTTATGTAGATTGGAGGGAATTCTCTCAATATCAGCGTGAGTAGCTCCCAAACCTAATAAGCGCATGATATTGAAGGCATCTGTGGGACGAGCCAGGTAATAACGTAAACTATCAGTCGGATCTATATACCAAGCTTCGCCATGACTCTCTACTTGTAAGAGTATGTATCCCTTGAGATGTTCGGAAGCTGGACCAGAAGCTTTGGTTTGACTGGGCAAGCCGAAAGCAAAGACGGTTAGGACCACTAATCCGGCTAGCATCAGGAGAAGTGATTTTTTCATTTGTTTTGTTATTTGTTTATATTCACCTTCATTATAAAACAAAATACGCGTTTTGCGTATTGTTTATCCACACGTCAAATTGGCTGGCATCCTCGGTCTAGAACCAGATTATATCTGGCATTGTAGGGCTTCTCTGGGACTTTTGCGATCCTCTATGCCGAGGCACCTCGGTCGGGGGTTAAATGGCACAAATGGGACAGTATATGGGTATTATTTACTATTTTATCATATCTTGAGATTAATTTTACAAAGCCATCTGTTTTTAGACCTGCATTTAGGCTTACGTAATTGACAACTTTAGCCTATTTATTATATTGTTGTTATTAAGAAAGTTGTTCTTTACAACCGAAGGAGGAGTAGATCATGGACGGAATCAGCGCTGTTCAAAGACTGGTTGGTATAATTCATCGTCTGCATGATGGAACGATCAACTTCAACGAAGCCAAGGGGCAAGCCTATAAAGTATTTCGGGACGTAGAAACCGTTTTGGATGAAAGTATGTTTAATCTGGCTTTCCCTGTCTTGGTCGAATACTTTTTTGACCCGGCGAAAAAAGTCAGAGCGATTCTGCAAAGAAAGGAAATCTCAAGAGACGACTTGTTGGCCGGACATCGTTTCGTGAGAAAATCAGAACTTACAAAGATGATGTTTTTGAGTAACCGATACCCAAGGTCTTTGCTTGTTAAGTCCGCCGCGAACCTGCTCGGTTTCATGCAGCAGAATCCGCTACCGTTCAGTTTTGGGTGCTTTTTTGAGGGAGATATTGGATAGCTTAAGGTTTCTTTTTAATGTCTTCTCTAGTGAGGTTTTGCCATTTAAGTGTTTAAATCTCTGGCAGCAATCAGTAAAG
>JAHJQX010000044.1 GCA_018818965.1 Patescibacteria group bacterium
ATTTTGATCATATGAAGCTACGTCAACTCCTCCGCGAAAATTATTGTGAAAGGGGAACATGTTAAGCGGTCGTGGTGTCCCATCAGGCTCAAATATTCGTACGTGTGGTCCTCCACCTGGCCCAGCTCCAATGATAATTTCATCAACGCTATCACCGTCAACATCACCCGCGGCCACGCGCACGCCCCCCCGGAAATCAGCTGCGAAAGGGCAAATTTCCGTCGCGATCAATTCACCGTTGCCTTTATATATCCTCACCTTCGATTCTCCTCCTGGCCCAGCGCCGACAATAATTTCATCAATGCCATCACCATCAGTATCGCCGGTCGTTACATCAGCTCCTGAGGGCTGACTATGACCAAAAGGGAATAGTTTAGAATGGATTACTGTTCCGTCTTTAGTAAAAGCACGCACATGAGCACTTCCGCCGGGACCAGCACCGGTGATAATTTCTTGGTATGAATCGCTGTTAATATTACCAACGGCAACGCGGACTCCACCAGTGAAATCTTCCCCGTAGGCCAGGAAGGTTTGTTCGAGAACCTGAGTATTTTTATCAAAGACCTTCACGTATGGTTTATCTCCTGACCCAGCTCCCGCTATGATCTCTAAAGTACCATCTTGATCGATATCACCAACTGCGACATCAACTCCACCGGTAAAATTAAAACCTAAAGCATAGAAATCTGCCCCCTTTATAGCCTGGCCAGTTGCGGCGAATGTTCTAATGTGAGCACGGCCACCAATGCCGGCTCCAGTAATGATTTCACCCAGGTCATCAGGGTCGTAACTAACGACGCCATAACTATTAATAAAATCAGATGGGTCGTGCCAATTATTAATTTCATCGGCCGACCGACTCAAACCCCAGTAAACCCACTGCTCATTGACGTCCACATAGGCTCCCTTGCGAATACCAAAATGGACATGTTCGCCCCAACCACCATTCTCATCGACGGTGCCCAAGTAGCCGATGACCTGTCCTTTACTAACAAATTGGTCTTCTTTTACAGCTACATCACGAATACGAAGATGACCGTAGAGAGAAACAACTTTCTCTCCGCCGCCAATATCATGTTCAATTAAAATAACAGTACCAAATCTAGTATGTTCACCAATATGTTTGATGTAGCCATTACCAGCAGCATAAACGGCTGTTCCCGCTGGGGCAGCGGCATCTTCTCCTAAGTGGTAAATTCCACCCCGGTCATCACCAAGATCAGAGCAAACTACGTAGTTTTTAAGCGGGTGAATAAAACTATCTGCTAGGATTGTGGCAGACACACCAAAAGGCCAGGCAACCAGGGTTATTGCTGCTAAACAAGCCAGAATCTTCTTAAATTGTTTTTGTTTTTGTTTTAACATTGGGTGACCCTTTAATTGCTAAAGAGTCGTATGCTTCTCAGGTCTTTGCATTATAGCATGTTTGGGTGATACAGACAAGGCAATCTAAATTTGCTATTTTTTGTCTTCGTAAGGCGGCATCTCTTGATCGTACTCGCCGATGTTATAACTAGCGAGGTGCTCTTGGGTCGCTTCCATAATATCGTACATTTCACGTCTAGTGTTGAAAGATTCGCAGGTAATGACTAGGTTAGGTTGATTACTTGAGGCGCGGACTAAACCCCAAGCGCCGCCTTCTAGCATAAAGCGGATGCCATTAACAGTTATTAATTCTGTAATGGCTAGTCCGGCAAATTTTTTCTTATCTTTTTGTAGACCCTGAAAGTATTTAATGACTTGATCAACTATTTCGTATTTTTCCTTGTCGTTATTAACGGCTGGTTCCAAGGTAGGGGACTGGTATGATTTGGGTTGTTCCGCTAATAAATCAGCCAAGGATTTGTCCGAGTGCGAGAGGATGGTCGCCACCCAGGCAGCAGACAATACTCCGTCATCGTAGCCACGACCGTATTTGTCACGCAAGAAAAAGTGACCACTTTTTTCGAAGCCGGCCAAAGCATCATTTTCTTGAGTAGCTGTTTTGACGTAGGAATGGCCAGTTTTACAGAAGATAACATTTGTTTGCTGTTTTTTTAAGATAGAATCTTGTTGGTAAGCGCCAGTTGATTTAACGTCGATAATAATATTTTGTTTAGCCCGCTGTGTATCTTCAACTAAATACCTAGCGATGAACAAGCCGATGCGGTCAGAGAATACTTCTTCACCTTTATTGTTGACTACTCCCAGACGGTCACCATCACCATCAATACTCAAGCCAAGGTCGGCTTGCTCGGCTTTAACTTTTTTGCCCAGGCTACGCAGGAATTCCAGATGCTCTGGGTTGGGATTAAAATGGGGGAAATCCCAGTCAGGATCATTATTGACAGGAATGATAGTGAAGCCGAGGTCAGTGAGTACTTTTTCGAGGAAGATTCCGCCCCCACCGTTACCACCTGAGATTACTATTTTTAATTTTCTGTTACCTAAAGTGGGCTTTAATTTGTCTACTATATCTTTGATGTAATCATCGCGTAGACCATCTTCTCGTTGGTAATTACCAGCACCCGTAGCAAACTTTTCGCCATAAACTAAATCTTTATATTCGATAATGTCATCGGGTCCAAATGTTTGCGACAAACCCTTGGCGATTTTTAAGCCAGACCAGCCATTGTCGTTATGACTGGCTGTTATCATAGCTCCACCGGGTAGATCTAAGTGGTATTGAGCAAAGTATAACACTGGTGTCAGTTGGGTGCCGATATCAACTACATCAATGCCAGTAGCTAGCACTCCAGTGATGAAGGCGTAAGTCAGGCCGCGGGAATAGGAGCGATAATCATTGGCGACCACGATCTTTTTTTGTTCTAGCTTTTTTTGAGCATAGGTACCATAAGCCTGACCGAGAACACGAAAACCCTCAGCGTTGATGCTAGCGGGGACTTCTTTGCCTCCTTTGAGCATTGGCTTGATCGGATTGCGCAGGTCATATTCGCGGAATAGCGATTTTGCGATAACTGGCCGATTAGCCCAGTCGGATGATTTATATTTACTTTTGAGAAGTATATTCTTAGCCATTAGCTCTGTTATTTATTTTACAAATACTAAACCATAGTGGTAGGAATCTACTTCAACCTCGTTAGTAAATTTTAAATCGATTGCCTCCGCTTTTTTACGGATCTCATCTTTGAGGACTCTTAATTTAACATCTGGTCCCATCGGGATGTTTGTTTGTTCCCAATCGATAATTACTATTTTACCGCCAGTTTTAGCGATTCTTTTGGCTTCAGCTAAAATCTGCCCATGTTTTTTGGTCTGATAAAATATCGAAGCGAGCAGAACGGTATCGATCGAATCGTTTTTTATTTTAGTGCTGCCAAGCACTTCTACGTCAGCCCAGACTGTTTTTATATTACGTGTACCTTGGAGATTGATTTTACTTTGGACAGCGGAGAGAACTGTTTTCTGTATATCAACAGCGTAGACTTGGCCACTTTCACCTACCAGCTTAGCTGCCTCAAAAGCGAGAAAGCCACTACCGCAACCGAGGTCAGCGACACTTTCTCCCTCAGTTAGTTCGAGCTCAGCCAAGATTTTATGGGGGTCAACGAAATTAGGTACTGGACTGGGGGGATCGATAGACATGGTTTTAGAGGTTATAAATTAGGTGTTTTAATGATAGCGGCGATTGGCTTGTATGATTTGCGGTGGATGGCACAGACGCCGTGTTTTTGCAGAGCTTCTTGGTGTTCTTTTGTTCCGTAACCTTTATGTCGGGCGAAATTGTATTCCGGATATTGTTGGCCGAGTTTAGCGATGATCCGATCGCGGGTGACTTTAGCGATGATGGAAGCACAAGCGATAGACAAAATATTTCGGTCGCCTTTAATGTGATTGGTTGCGGGTATTTTATCACTCACACTGATATTACCATCACAAAGTAGATAATCTGGCGTTAGAGGTAAACTGTCTAAGGCTCGCTCGACTGCCTTGCTCTTGGCTTTGGTAAGCCCCAAAGCGTCTATCTCGGTTGCCGAAGCTTGTCCAGCACTCCAAGCAGCAACTTCAGCCTGTATTATAGCATATAATTCTTCTCTTTTCTGGCTGGAGAGGAGTTTGGAGTCTTTTATATCTGAATTGGCAAAATCAGGCGATAAAACGACCACTCCGCAGACGAGCGGACCGGCCCAACAGCCACAGCCAGCTTCATCGATACCGGCAATATTTTTGTAGCCTTGTTGATGGAGTTTTTTTTCTTCTATGATATTAGGGAAGGCGGGCATGTATCCTTTGTTTTTGCGAAGATTTTTTATGAGTAATAAAACAAGTCTAATTTTTCAGTTCCATCTATTATAAAGGTATATACTTGGTGGACCCGAGGAGATTCGAACTCCTGACCTCTTCCATGCCATGGAAATGCTCTACCAGCTGAGCTACGGGCCCCCCTTTGATTAGATTAAAATGTTACTGTACCAACTGACCGGTCATGATTTCCAGATCCTCTCGGATGCTGGTAGTTTCGTTTGCCTCTATTTTTTGGCCGTGCCGCCAACCCAAGTAAAGGAAAAGAGCCATTACTGATAAAAAGATGGCAATAAAAATGAGACCAAAGCGAAATTTCATTTTGTCGGTAAACATAGATTTGTAATGATAATTTACACCTTTTTTGCCCTCGGAGGTCACCCGCCACCCTGCGAGTGGTGACCCGTAGGGGTCACGGGGTGAGAACCCCCCCAATGACTGGTTACGTTTTGTATATTTAATTTGCCCTCGGAGGGATTCGAACCCCCAATGACTGGTCCGAAGCCAGTAGTGATATCCATTTCACCACGAGGGCCAGTAAGTCTGAGATTAGCATACCCGAACGGATTTTTCAATGGTATTGAATTTATTAACAGAAACATTATGCTAAAAGCAATATTTAAAAATGTAAATGACTAAACAAGAAAAGATAGTTTTATTAATCCTTGATGGTTGGGGCTATCGAGAAGAAAAGGATCATAACGCGATTGCTCAGGCTCACACTCCTAATTATGACCGACTTTGGCGGGATTATCCGCACGCGGTTTTGGAAGCAGCTGGTACGTCAGTTGGCTTACCGGAAGGACAAATGGGCACTTCGGAAGTTAACCACATGGTTATTGGGGCGGGTCGGGTAGTTTTTCAGGATCTAGTAAAGATCGATCAAGCCATCAAGAAAGATAATATGGCCAGCAATGAGGCGATTATGAAAGCGCTGGAGCACGTGAAAAAACAACAAAGTTGTCTCCATTTACAAGGTCTGGTTAGTAGCGGTGGTGTCCACTCACATCAGGAGCATTTTTATGCTTTATTATCTCTGGCCAAAAGAGTAGGAGTGCCGAGAGTAGCGGTGCACGTATTTACTGATGGGCGAGATACACCACCTAAAAGCGCTCTCAAATATGTGCGCGAACTGCAAGATTTTATGGATAAACTTGGGTTGGGCAGAATTGCTTCCGTTACCGGACGTTACTGGGCGATGGATCGGGATAGTAATCTAGAACGTACCGAAGCTGCCTTCGCTGCTATTACCAAGGGGGAAGGCCGTAAATATCCTTCCGTTTTGCAGGCTATCGAGGATGCCTACGATCGTCAGGAAACGGACGAGTTTATTAAGCCCTCTGTTATAGAAATGGAGCCGGGTGAAGAAGGCTGTGTTAGTTCCAATGATGCTGTTATATTTGTTAATTTTCGATCGGATCGGGCAATCCAGCTGTCTCAGAAGTTTCTCGAGTCAGATATTGCCAATTTAGACTACGTGACAATGTCACAATATCGGAAAGAATTTAACTGTCGGGTAGCTTTCCCTCCGGAGAAGGTGGAAAATACTTTGGGGGAAGTAATTTCCCGAGCGGGGTTGAGACAACTGCGTGTCACCGAAACAGAGAAATTTAATCATCTCACTTATTTTTTGAATTGCAAAAAAATGAAGGCGCTAGAAGGGGAAGACCGAATGATGTTAGATTCTTATTCAGATATTGCTACCCATGACGAAAGACCCCAGATGCGTACTCCTGACATCGCCCGCGAAATTGTCCAGGACATTAAAGCCGGTACTCACGAAGTAATCTTTGCTAATCTTTGCAACGGTGACATGATCGGTCACACTGCTAAAATCAAGGCGGTCAAAAAGGGAGTGGAAACCATCGATCAAGCCCTTGGCCAGATTACCCAGGCTGGCTTAACCAAAGATTATCACATCATTATTACTGCCGATCACGGCAACGCCGAGGAAGTACTCGATCAGCAATCGGGTCAACCCATGACTAGCCATACTATCAATCCCGTGCCGTTTATTGTCGTCAGTAACAAATATCATAACCTCAAAAAAACAGCCGGCGAGCTTCAAGACATTGCCCCGACTAGCTTAAAAATTCTTGGCCAACCCCAGCCGATAGAGATGACGGGGGAAAGTTTAGTCGAATAATTACTTCTTTCTGATGCGCACTTTTAAAATCTTGTCGTTGTCAACTTTATCGAGGATGAAAGTGAGATTGCCCATCGCCAACCGTGCGCCTTGCTCGTACTGAGGAAAATTATTTTTAATTAATTCGTAGAGGCGTAAACTCTTTTTTTTCAGAGGTAAAGAAATTTGGAAAAAACTGTTAATTTCTGCCACCAGAGTGTCGCCATGGACCGCAATTGTATTTTCACTGGTTCTGATAATAGTATTAGGGGTAATATCACTTTCGTCCGTGATTTCACCCATCAACTCTTCTAACAAATCTTCCATCGTCACCAGACCCAAAATTTGCTTTTCCCCCCCTCCTTTTACCAGAGCGATGTGTTTTTGCTGAGCCTTGAAGGCTTTAAAAACGTCGTCAATCCCCATCTCAGCGGGCACGAGGATGGGGTCAATTTCTATTTCACTCAGCGGTATGTCTTTTTCTCCCTCGTTTATATAATGCATTACGTCTTTGAGAAGGGCAATCCCAGTGATGTTTTTGTCCCTGCCTTCGTAAATTGGGGCGCGGGAAAAACCACTAGCTAGCATAGGTTCGAGAGCATCTTGGACGGTAGTATCCTCAGGCAACATAAAAATATTTTTCAGGGGAGTCATGGTTTCTTCCGCCTTGATATCACTAAACTTGATTGCTTGGTGCATAATATCTTTTTCTTCCTCATCGATTACATTTTCTTCCACGCCAAATTCCAGCATGGTTTTAATTTCTGTCTCCGAGATTCCCTTGCGCTTGCGCGTCTTAAATAACCGGCCGATTAAACTAGCAAAGGTATCAAAAATTACAATCAGCGGATAAAATATATAGCTGAGAATTAGGATAGGTCTGGCGATCAATAAAGAAATCCGTTCAGCATTGGCGGTGGCCAGTGTTTTGGGAGTAATTTCACCAAAAACAAGAATAATTAAAGTCATTACGCCAGTGGCGATTCCCAGTCCCTTCGAGCCAAATTTTTCCGTAGCAATGTAGGTGGCCAGGGAAGCAGAGGCGATATTCACAACATTATTGCCGATTAAAATCGTAATAATCGTCCGCTCTGATCGTTCTTTGAGGCGAGCTAACGTTTTAGCTCCCTTTTTGCGTTGTTTGACTAGCGTTTTAACTTTAATTGGATTCAAAGAAGACAGAGCGATTTCAGCACCGGAGAAGAAGGAAGATAAAAGGACAAGGATGACTAGAAATATGATGGAAGTTGTAATCATTATTATTATAGTTAATGTTTTGGCGCTCCGAAAATAACTAACCACGAAGATCGAGCCAATCTGGCTCTATTAATCATACCATGCTCAACCATATGGGCTAGTATATCGGCTAGTGTTTTCATAATTACTAATACAGCAATAAATGCCTGGGGAGCAGAAAATACCACTACCAAAATTGATCCGCCCAGCAGAGTAACATACATAGTCACCACTCGCTTATAAGGGGCATATATTAAATCACTGAAGGTTTGGTGTCTATCAGATTTGTATTCTTTCTTTTTGAGGAAATTAGTGCAGAATGAATAGGTATGGCTAGTCAGTAGGGAAATAACAGAGAAGATGATCGAACCGCTAAAGTTGGTGAATAAGTATATAACTTGATCGATGACGGAGGAACTATATGGATTATTGGCAGCGGTGATTGTATCACCTGACATCATCATGACGGTAGCTCTTATTACCAAGAAAAAAACATAGAGCAGAATCGGGTAGGTGATGGTAAACATCATCGCTCCGTATATCATAACGCCCGATTTATAGCCCGCCATAAAAAGTTTGATGGCACTAAATAACCAGATGATCATACTTTCCAGCCAGTAGACAAAGAGAACAGTGGGTATATCCCAACCTAAAAATAGAACTCCGCCCAGAGGCAGACAATTTGCGCCTACCAGAAATAAGATAGAGGCTAGGTTTTTCATTTTTTATTACCGCTCATGTTTTGCTAACTGAGTAAAAGGATTTTGCATTATATTATCAAACTATCCTACTTATACTATAATTATGCCAAAAGTAAACTAACTAATCATTAATGGAATCTCAATCTCAACCCCAATCACAGTCTCAACCGCCAGTGTCACCGCAAGCGCCGCCACCCATTACCCCGGCCACTAAGAAGGGAATGTCAGGTGGGATGAAATTTGTTTTTTGCTGCGGGTGTGCCGCTTTGTTTTTTCTAGCGGTGCTTTTGGGTGTTGCTGGCTATGGTTATTATTACTGGCAAAAAAAAGATCTTGGCTCCTTTGATTATCAGCAGTGGCTTGAAGAATATGCTACCGAGAATGAAAGTTATTATAGTGATAATGGCTGGTATGATAGTGAAGATGATAGTAATACCTCCGATGATAATGATAGTGAATCTAAACCTGCCCCCAAGAAATACTAGTTTTTTATTTGACGGCACAAATCTATCTCTGCCGCTTTTCCCGCCTTAAATTTTCTAATATTCTCTGCTACTCCTTCAATTAGTCTTTGTCGACTCTCCCGAGTGGCCCAGGCGATGTGCGGAGTAATAATGATATTATCTAATTCAAATAACTTACTTCCCTGGCGTGGTGGCTCTTCGGCCATGACATCAAGAGCGGCCGCTTTTATTTTTTTCTGTTTGAGGGCTTGATAAAGATCATCTTCATTAACGATTCCTCCCCGAGCAGCGTTGATTAAAATCGCTTCTGGTTTCATCATCTCCAACTCTGATGCACCGATCAAGTTTTCTGTCTCTGGCGTTAGAGGAGTGTGAATAGTTATGACGTCACTTTGGGCTAGAAGTTCTGGTAGTTCGACACGGAAGCCTTCATTGTATTTGGTTTCTGACCGTGACGTTGTAATCACTTTTACACCAAAAGATCGAGCAATTTTCGCTACCCGCTGGCCGATGATCCCATAACCGATAATCCCGAGAGTTTTACCTGCTAGTTCAGTGATATTGTATTTAAGCAGGGCGAAGATGTGTGACTTACTCCACTCTCCTTTTTTCACCGCCTGGTCGTATTTTGGTACTAAATTATAGAAGTTTAAAATATAGGCGAATACTGTCTGAGCTACGGCGTCAGTGGAATAGCCTGCTACATTAGTCACCACAATATTTTTCTGCTTGGCCGCTTGTAAGTCAACATTATTATAACCGGTAGCGACTACGCAAATCAATTTAAGCTTTTTTACTTGAGTTAGCTCCTGAGCACCGATGTTGATTGCTACTTTGTTAGTGAGTACCACGTCAGCTTCCTTTATCCGGGCAGCTATCTCTGTCGGTGAAGTTACCTTATATATTTTGAGATCACCTTCCCGGGCGATGGAGTCCAGCGATATTTTATCACCGATAGTTGTAGTGTCGAGAAAGACAATTTTCATTGCCAAAAGTTATATTCTGAATTATAACACAATCTCGCTGGAGATTTAACGCTTTGCAACCAAACTAAAAAGCTTTGACTCGAGTCTCATTTCATGCTATAATAGACGCGAGCTGATAAAATTTTCAATATCACCCAAGACAAAAACAAAGTAGCAACTATGTTTAATTACCAGAAAACCCTGCGTTCAGCCAAGTAAAGGTTTTGTTTATATTGGGAAAATTTACCCAAAACTGTGGATTATAAAATCATTGATCTCCTAAAAGAGACAGTCAGACAAAACGCATCAGACTTGCATATATCAGTTGGCAGGCCACCCACTTTGCGTATCGATGATATCTTACAACCGGTGGCAGAGGGAGCTAAGGCTCTTGACGAAAAGCAGGCCGAGGTTCTAACTCTAGATTTGTTAGCGGAGCAGCAGCAAGAAAAGATTATTAAAGAACGAGAAGTAGACTTCGCTTATTCGCTTGAAGGCCAGCACCGTTTTCGCGTTAACGCTTATTTCCAACAAGATACTTACGCTGCTGCCTTGCGTTTGATACCGGGCAAGGTGAAAACATTCGCCGAACTTGGTCTTCCGGAGATTCTAGGTGAGTTTGCCAAGAGCCAGCAGGGACTTTTTTTGGCCGTGGGGCCAGCCGGCCATGGTAAGTCAACTTCTATCGCTGCTATGATTGATTGGATTAATCATAATCGAACCGATCACATTATCACTATTGAAGATCCGATTGAATATGTTTTTGAACAAGATAAATGTTTAATTGACCAACGAGAGGTTGCCCGTGACACAGTTACATTTGCCAAGGCTTTACGTTCTTCCTTGCGGCAAGACCCAGACGTTGTGTTTGTCGGTGAATTGCGTGATCTGGAAACAATTTCTACGGCGCTTACTTTGGCGGAAACTGGCCACTTAGTTATTTCCACCCTCCACACTAATAATGCGACCCAAACAATTGATCGTCTGATTGATGTTTTCCCCGCTCACCAGCAGGGGCAAGTCCGCTCTCAAGTGGCCTCCGCTCTCATCGGGATAGTCTCACAAAGACTGTTGCCCCAAATTGGCGGGGGACGGGTAGTGGCAGCTGAAATTCTAAAGTCAGTCCCCTCGGTGCGTAACATCATTCGTGAGGGCAAAGTTTATCAAATGAATAATGTAATTCAAACTAGTGTAGAAGAAGGTATGATTCCTTTGGATACGTCTTTAGCCCGGCTAGTTAAAGAGAAAAAAGTCAAAAAGGAAGATGCTTTAGCTCACGTTATTGATGACAAGAATTTTGAGGTAGCTTTTAACCGATAATAATTCTCGCGGTAATTAAAACAAAAACCCATGAAAAATTGTCCTAAGTGTAACCAAAGAATGCCAGAATCAGAGAAGTATTGTATGCAGTGTGGGGCTGATTTGACGGCGACTAGCCCAGCGGTAAACCCAGCTCCTCCGGCAACCTCAACGTCTGTTCAGCCGCCGACTTCTTCTCCGGCGAGAAAAAAAAGAGGATTAGCAACTGTTTTATTGGGAATAGTTGGTGTCTCTATAATCGGCCTTTTTGTCTTAGCAGTTATCGGCGGTGGTGTTTGGTGGCTGTTTTTAAAAGATAATGGTAAACAAGATCAAGCACAAACTACCACTCTTGAGGGAGATGCTAAGGTCGAAGTCAGCTACGAAGTTACTGACAGAGTCCCGACCGCTTTTTATAATAATGCTGATACTGAGCTTATTGTTGTTACTTTGAAAAGCGATAGGAAAACCAAAGTAAAAATTGAGGTAGAAATTCCCAATGTCACGGAAAAAACCACAAAAGAGGTAGAGGTGGGCACTACTGAAATTAAGGAAAAAATAAAACCCCCGATTCTAAAAAGTGCTTATGGACCACTCGATAAAGCCCAGCAGAAACCAGTTCAAGTTAAAATAACTGATGTTAACTCAGGCGTAGTTGTCACTGATGGCTCGAAGAATGTTACTTTACTGTCACGTAATGACATGGTTTGGGTTTCTCAAGATGGATACCAAAATTATAAATATATTGCTCGTTGGGTGACCAAGGACAATAAAGAAGTAAAAGAATTGGTTCGTTTAGCTGCTGAATACAACGAACAATTTTGCGGTCAGCATGCGATGGTCGGTTATTTGGGCGGTGAGATAATGGTTGAATGCCAGCTAGCTTCAATCTTTGCGGCCATGCAAGATTATTATAATATTGCTTATGTTGCCTCGACGGAAAGCTATACTACCACCAATGCTCAAAGTGTTAAGTTGCCGGAAGAAGTTCTGATGGAGAATAGTGGCTTATGTATAGATCTAGCCATAACAGTGGCCGCCGCTCTAGAAAGTCTAGATATGGAACCGGTAATCATTTTTATTCCCGGACATGCTTGGGTAGCTGTTAAAACCTATGCTGGTTCACCTTCTTATTACCACCTAGAATCTACCATGTTAGATTCTTCAGTGATTGATGCTCTTGATCAAGGAGACCAGAACTGGTGGCAGAATTCAAATCAGGCGACGGTAATTGATATTAAAGAAGCACGTAAAGAAGGTATCCTTCCTTATGGCGAGGTGGAAACTACTCCCGAGAAAATGTAAATAATTTAGCAATAAATAAAAACAAAATCATGGCTAGTTGTCCAAAGTGTAAAGATCCTATTGAGCAGGGAGAGACATTTTGCGGGAAGTGCGGGGAACAATTGGGAAAGCCAGTTGCTAGCCCAGCTGCTTCCACTGACAAAGCTTCAACTGGTGAGGCTGTTGTTCAACCTCCCAAAAAGAAAAAAACTTGGCTTTATTTGCTGCTGGGATGTTTAGGACTATCTATAATTGGAGGCGTTGTCGTAATTATTATGTTCTTTGCTGGCGCTTTTGGCTTTAAGTCTTGGCAGATCAAGGATTATGTTCAAGCAACCAAGCCAGATTTTGAGCAAGTTAAAAACGATATTGCTGCCTTGGACGCCAACTTATCTTATAAGTCTGACGCAGAGACAGAAGAAGAAATAAAAACCGAGATGGATAAATGGAAAAAAGAATTAGAGAACACTACAAAGGCTAAACAAAATACTGAGATAGCTAAAGACGAAGTGGAAAATATTAAAGTTCCGAGTGATGTTAACGGTCTCAACGAAAATCTCAAGAGCTGTTATAGTGATCTTATTCCTGGCTTAACCAAGAGAGAGAAATTCGAAAAATATTTTATCGCTGATCAGGAAATCGGCGATCGATTGGTTCGAGCCAGTTCTTTCTCGGATGATACCACTGACATTAATGAGATTATCAATGAATTCCAGCAGTTCAAATTTAATTTAGACCAAGCTATCGCTGATTTTGAGACAGCAGAAACTCCGGAAGAGTTAGAAAGTATTCATGCTGCTGATGTTAAAAGCTTGAAGCAAGTATCAAGTGCAGTCGGGGACATGATTCTCGCCTTGCAGCGTTGGGATGATGTTGGTTTTAATTCAAGCTATAATAGGTTTATCAGTGTTCTAGATGAATACGATAAAAGATCAAAGAAGCAATCTAAAGAAATTCTTGACCCTGAATTTATGAAGCTAAACAGTGTTATTACTGACTTCAACGCCAAAAAAGACAGCATTGAGGATGAAATCTCTGGCTTGGTCGCAGAATATAATATAGAATAAGAGAGAGTTTAGAAAAATAAACATTCAAAGGAAAGGGGGTGAAATCCGTGAAAAAATTTTTTACCCTTAAAAGAGATCACAAAGGTTTTACCTTAGTGGAACTTTTGGTCGTAATTGCAATTATTGGTATTTTGGCTGCTTTGGTTCTAGTTGCTTTATCTCGGGCTCGACAAAAGGCTCGTGATGCCCAACGAGAAAGTGACATCCGTCAGATTGGTCTGGCGATGGAGATGGCTTACGATGATAGCGCTGCCTATGAAACCAGCGTTGCCATCCCGGCTCAAATAACCGTAGCCAATGGCGAGTACCTAGGTACGATGCCTACAGACCCGCAAGGTGGTGCTTACAGTTGGACTAATAATACCGCCACTGGTACTAATGATGACCAAGATTTCTGTGTTTCCGCTGATCTAGAATTAGGTGATCATTTCCGTTGCACTACGGCTGGCTGTGGTGATGTTGCTGCCGCTTGTTAGTTCACCCGATTCACTTTTTGTTAAAGACAATTCTCCATAAGCGAGAATTGTCTTTTTTTGTGGATAATAATTTGACACACACAGCCATATTATCTGTTATAATATAGATGATTTAAATATTATTTTTTGCTATGGAACGGGGATTAAGAAACGCTTTTATTCTGGGGACAATGCTGGCTTTTATTTTTGGCTTGTTTACGGTGGTATGTGTGGCTTCGGCTGGGGTGTTATAAAATCTGTCGCAATCGTTTTAAAAATAGAAGGGAGGTGAAATGGAAATGAAAAAGGTAATTGGTGGATTTCTTGGAGTGTTGGTGGGAGTGTTGGCGATAGTAGCTGTGGCTGGAGCTGCCCCCGCGGAGCAGGTGCAGCCAGCAACAATCATCAGGTATTCAGAGCCAGTAGAAATCACTGGCACGTTGACAGTGAGTAATCCGGGTTATTTCCCTCAAGGTGTTCATATTGGCTCAACAACTGCCGACGCCGGTGGAGTAACCTACTTTAATGGTACTATTGTTAATGCTTCAGAGGATGCAGATGGCAATGATACTATTCCCGTCACTTTTGGTGACGATGTTCGCATTGACGGTATAATTTATCGTAGCGAAGAAGGTGGCGATAACCCGCTGAAAATTGCAGACAGTTTGCGACCGACCGCAGATGCTGTTTATTCGTTTGGTACCTCAGATTATCAGTTTTTGGATGCTTATTTATCTGGCACAGTCACTGCTGCTGCTTATGCTTATGGTACTGCTCAGACTAGATATTGGTCTATCGGTGGTTCGGAATTGATACCAGCTGAATCAGAAGCAATATTTACTAAAGGTAGTGGTTGTCTTTCCTCAACGGACGATTCTTTCACCGCGCCAGTCAACTTGCCCCAAGGAGCTGTAGTGACTAAACTGGCTTTTAATTATTCTGATACCGATGACAGCGATGAATTTAATGTCGGTTTAATCAGAAGTAAGAATGGTGCTGACGAAACTATGGCTACTGCTGCTACCAGCGGGAGTACTAGTGGTTGGCGAACGGCTGAGGATGCTAGCGTGGTCGGGGCTACTGTGGATAATAGCGAATATAGTTATCGTACCCAAGTTGGTGATGGTGATATGAATAACGGTGCTACCCATCAACTGTGTGCGATCGAGGTCTCTTATACAGTAACCAGTCCGTTACCGTAAAACCGTGATTGTTTTATACTAAAAAACCGTTCTCTAATCGAGGCGGTTTTTTGGTGGAGCAAGCTGTTTGGGCATGCTTTGAACATACGGTTTTCTCCAGCCTACCCTAATAGCCTACCAACTTATAAAATTTTTGACTAGTTTCTCTGCTTCCTGATAGTTTTTTACCCACCTGATTCTCTTGTCTCGTTTAAACCAAGTTAATTGTTTTTTGGCGTAGTGGCGGGTGTTTTTTTTGATTAATTCAGTCGCTTCTTCGAGGCTGATTTCTTTTTCCAGATGACTGATGATTTCTTGGTAGCCGATGCCGGAGAGAGCGGGGAGATCTTTGGCATAGTCTTTCGCTAGCAGGCTTTTTACTTCATCCGTTAGGCCTTCTTGAATCATTTCCTCCACCCGCTGGTTAATTTTTTCGTATAATATTTCGCGGGGGACGTCTAAGCCGATTTGTAGGGCTTCGACACGTGGTTCACCTTTGGTTGTTTGCTGCGAAAAAGGTTGGCCAGTTATTTGGCAAACTTCAATGGCTCGGATCAGCCTCCTTCTATTTTGTGGATCAATTTTCTGGGCGCTAACTGGGTCGAGCTTTTGTAGTTTTGCTACTAGCTCCACTTCACTTTTTTTTTCTAGCTTCTGGCGTAATTTTTTGTCTGGGGCTACTGCTGGAATTTGCAAATTATCCACAATAGCCGAGATATACAGGCCGGTACCACCGACCAGGAAGTTGGTCTTTTGGGGCTCGCTCTCGATAATTTTAAAAACTGCCCGCTGATAATCAGAGAGGGTAAATTCTTTGTCAGGGTCGATGATGTCGATTAGGTAGTGGGGGACATTATTAACTGCGCCACTGTAGTATTTTTTTTCAGAATTATCGAGCAGTGTCAGTTTAATTTTATCTGTTCCGATATCCAGCCCGCGATAAATTTGCCGTGAATCAGCGGAGATTATTTGGCCGTCAAATTTCCGGGCTAATTTCAAAGCTAGCCCGGTTTTACCGGAGGCAGTGGGGCCGAGGATGACGATTGGTTTTTTAGATTGACTGTTATTATTTTGCATTTTATTATATGGTGTTGCCAGCGTCGCTTTAGGAAAAGGAGTCCGTGATGTTATTAATGCTTCAAGCTCTGTTGACTGCTGAGGAACA